>CAZGIE010000001.1:0-29184 GCA_964526485.1 uncultured Gemmatimonas sp.
TCGGCGGGGCGATCCTCGCCGCGCTGCGCGCGCACGGCCTCGACGCCGCGGACGCACCGGTCTTCATCCAGTCGTTCGAG
The DNA here is from genome assembly GCA_964526485.1 of uncultured Gemmatimonas sp. Lineage (GTDB taxonomy): Bacteria > Gemmatimonadota > Gemmatimonadetes > Gemmatimonadales > Gemmatimonadaceae > Pseudogemmatithrix. The sequence goes on from CAZGIE010000001.1 coordinate 81, forward strand.
CCCGCCTTCGTGCGTGAGATGGCCGGGCGGACATCCCTGCCGGTCATCCTCCTCGCGGGGGACATGACCGCTCTCGCGGCGGCGCAGGCGCTCGAGGGCGCGCCGTTCTGGGACGGCCTCGGGGTGACGCACGCGATGCTCTTCGACTCCACCGGCGCGTCGAGTGGCCTCGTCGAGACGGCGCACGCCGCCGGGACCACGGTCCACGTCTGGACCTACCGCGACGACGCGCCCTTCAGCCCCGACGAATCCACCGAGGCCGCGATGCGGCGCGCGCTCACCCTCGGCGTCGACGGCGTCTTCAGCGACTTCCCCGCCACGGCGGTGCGCATGGTGGGGGAGATGCGCACCGGGGCGCCGGTCAGGCCGACGGAGCGCCCGAACCGCGCCGCCGCGCCGCGATAAGGAACAGCAGCCCCGTCACGAGAAGCGCGGCACCCCACCAGAGATTCAGGTTGATGCCGCCGGACTTCACATAGCGCGACGCATCGCCGCCGGTCACGAGACCGAAGCCGCCGAGGACGCCGCCCAAGGTGGTGAAGAGCCCGCCGATGGGGAGCCGCAGGTCGAGGTGTGCATCCGAGTGGGTCATCACCGAGCTCCGGATCAGGCGAAGGCGAGGTTGAGCGCGCCCATCAGGACGAGGATCCCGACGGCGAGCACGGCGGGGCGCTGATGCCACGGGAGCGCCGCGTCGGTGGGCCGCGGGGTCAGGGAGTGCACGAGCCCGGTGAGCTCCGCGTCCGGGCGGGGGCGGGTCGCGAGACTCACGACGATCGTCACGACGACGCAGGAGGCGAACGCGGCGATCGCGGTCCAGAAGGTCTGCGCCATCTCGCTGGGATAGGTCGTGAGGTGGCCGAGGAAGCCCCCCTTCACTCCCGGCACACCGCCGAGGGGGAGGGTCAGGCCATGATGCAGCGCCGCGCCGAGCATCCCCGCGGTCAGCCCCCAGAACGCCCCATGCCCCGTCGCGCGCTTCCAGAACATCCCGAGCGCGAAGGTCGCGAAGAGCGGCGCGTTCACGAAGGCGAAGACGAGTTGCAGCAGCTCCATGATGTTGTTGAAGGCGCCGGCCACGTACGCCGCCGCCACGGAGAGCAACACGCCGCCGACCGTCGCGACGCGTCCCATCCAGAGGTAGTGGGCGTCGCTCGCCTCCTTCCGGAAGTGGCTCTGGTAGATGTCGTACGTCCAGACGGTGTTGAAGGCCGTCACGTTCCCCGCCATCCCCGACATGAAGGAGGCGAGAAGGGCGGTGAGGCCGAGGCCGAGCATCCCCTCGGGGAAGAGTTTCACGAGGAGCATCGGCGTGGCGAGGTCGTAGTCGAGGACAGCACGTCCCGCAGCGTCGATCAGCGGGAGCCCGTCGGCGCCGAGCTTGGCCGGGATGATCCCGCTCCCGGCGTCGGCGGCGCCGCTCGTGAGGGCGAGCGCGATCATCCCTGGGAGGATCACGAGGAAGGGGAAGAGCATCTTCGGCAGCGCCGCGATCAGCGGGGTGCGGCGCGCGGCGTGCATCGAGTCGGCCGCCATCGCGCGCTGCACCACGAGAAAATCGGTGCACCAGTAGCCGAACGAGAGGACGACGCCGAGCCCCATCACGAGACCGAACCACTCGACGCCGAACGCGTTCGTCGCGGGGTCGGTCATCCCCTGCCAGGCGTTGGTGTAGGTCCCCGCCGGGAGCCCGCGCGTGGCCGCGGCCTCGGTGAGCCGTGCGGTGAGCCCCTCCCATCCGCCCACGGCCCGCAGGCCGATCCCCACGAGCGGCGCGAAGCCGAAGGCGATCATGAAGAACTGCAGCACCTCGTTGTAGATCGCGCTGGTGAGCCCGCCGGCGAAGACGTAGGCGAGGACGATCGCCGCCGAGACGAGCACGCTGACGTCGAAGCTCCAGCCGAGCAGCAGGTTGAAGAGTTTCCCCATCGCGTACATCGAGATGCCGGAGGAGAAGATCGTCATCGCGGCGAAGCTGAGCGCGTTGAGCGTGCGCGTCTTCTCGTCGAACCGGAGCGCGAGGTACTCCGGCACGCTGCGCGCCCGCGACCCGTAGTAGAACGGCATCATGAAGATCGCGACGAAGACCATCGCGGGGATCGCCCCCACCCAGTAGAAGTGGCTCGTCGCCATCCCGTACTTCGCGCCCGAGGCCCCCATCCCGATCACCTCCTGCGCACCGAGGTTGGCGGAGAGGAAGGCGAGCCCGGTGACCCAGGGCGGGAGGGAGCGTCCGGACTCGAGGAACTCCGAGGCGGTGGCGGCGCGACGGCGCAACGCCCAGCCGATGCCGAGGACGAAGGCGAAGTAGAGGCCCATGACGGCATAGTCGATCGCCGTCAGCTGCGTGGCGGGGGCGAGGGGCACGGGAACTCCGGGGGTGGGGGGACCGCGTGGCGGAGACTATCAGTCGCGCTACATTCCCGCTATGACCACCTCTCCCGTGCTCTACCAGCGCTGGGCGGACGTCCCGCTCGAGCCCGTCACCGACCAGATCTCCCGCAAGCTCATCACCGGGCAGCGGATGATGCTAGCGCATGTGTACCTGAAGAAGGGCGCGGTGGTGCCGAAGCATCAGCACCACAACGAGCAGTTCACCTATATCCTCGAGGGCGCGCTGCGCTTCTGGATCGGGGACGACGGCGCCGAGGTGATCGACGTGCGCGCCGGCGAGGTGCTGCACATCCCGTCCAACGTCTGGCACAAGGCCGAGGCGCTCGAGGACACGCTCGACGTCGACATCTTCGACCCGCCGCGCGAGGACTGGCTGAACAAGACGGACGCCTACTTCCACCAGAAGTAGGGATGGACCTCGGGCTGCGGGGCCGCACCGCCTTCGTCGCGGCGTCGAGCCGCGGGCTCGGTCGTGCGATCGCCGAGGCGCTCGCCGCGGAGGGCGTGCGCGTCGCGATGTGCGCCCGCACCGCCGCGATCGAGGTGGCCGCGGCGGAGGTCGCCGCCGCGCACGGGGTCGAGACCCTCGGCCTCGTCGCCGACGTCGCCGTCCCCGCGGATGTCGAGCGGGCGGTCGCCGCGGCGGAGGCGCGCTTCGGTGCCATCGACATCCTGGTGACCAACGCCGGCGGGCCGCCCCCGGGGGCGTTCGAGCAGCACACCCCCGACGCGTGGCGTGCGGCGACCGCGCTCACCCTCGACAGCGTCGTGAACCTCTGCCGGGCCGTGCTCCCCGGGATGAAGGCGCGCCGCTGGGGGCGGATCCTCAACGTCACCTCGATCGCGGTGAAGCAGCCGGTGGACGGGCTGATCCTCTCGAACAGCCTGCGCGCCGCGGTGACGGGCTTCGCCCGCACGCTCGCCAACGAAGTGGCGCCCTTCGGCGTGACCGTGAACAATCTCCTCCCCGGCTACACGCGCACCGAGCGGCTCGAACAGCTCGCCGATGCGCGGGCCACACGCGAAGGGGGGACGCGTGAAGCCGCCACCGCCGCGTGGACGTCGCAGATCCCGATGGGGCGCCTCGGGGAGCCCGCCGAGTTCGCCGCCCTCGCCGCCTTCCTCGCCTCCGAGCGCGCCGGCTATATCACCGCGCAGAACGTCGCCGTCGACGGCGGCTGGATCCGCTCGCTGGTCTGAGCCCGACGCGCGCTGACGCGCATCGGGCGCTCCACATCAACCGCCGCGCGCCGCGCGCGCGAGCCGGACGAGCAACGCCAGCTGACCGCTGTGGTACAGATCGTGGTCAGCGAGCGAGCGGAGCATCTCGGCGAACGTGATCCGCGGGTTGTCCGGCTCCTCGGCGTGCGGCGGGACAAGCATCTCGAGCTGCTCGGGGGGCATCGTGCGCACGGCGTCGACGAGGTCGCGGTGGGCCGCATCGAGCGCGGCGATCGCCACCGCCCAGGCGCCGGGGTCCGGCGCGGGCACGGCGGGCCAGTCCCCTTCGATCGGGCTGGTCGGTACGGCGCCCCGAGTACGCCGGGTGACCTCGCGCGTCCACGCCCACATGTGCAGGACCGTCGCCCAGATGCCGTGCGCCCCACCGCCGGGGTCCCAGGCGGCCTCGTCGGCGGAGACCGCGGAGAGGAGTGCGGCGCGGGAAGGGCCGTGCCACGGCGTGCCGTCGTGGCCACGGGCGAGCGCGCCGAGGAGCGCCTCGCGGGGATCCCCGACGCCGCTCATGCGGGTGCGTAGCAGCCGACGTGCAACGGCTCCGGGCGCGTGACCGCGTCCGTGATGGTGACGCGAAGTCCGACGAGACGCATCGGCGGGACCTCGAGTAGGCGACGGTACCCGATGGTCGTCCCGCGTGACACGACCTGCCAGCGGCCGTCGGCGGTGCGCCCCTCGAGCTGATGCGCCGCGACCGCCTGTCCCAACGCGATCGGCTCCCGCAGGTCCACGATCCCGACCGTCGCCGGGCGGGGCAGGTCGAGCTCGAGCACCGCGGTCGCAGCCCCGGTGGTGCGCCACCGCATCGTGCCACCCGCCGCGAGGTCGTGCGCGAAGCGCGCCTCGAGTCGCGCACGCATCGCGAGCAGGCTCGCGACGTCCCGCTCATGCAGGAGCCCACGACGGTCCGGCGGGACGTTGAGCAGCAGCTTCGAGTTCCGCCCGACTGAGGAGAAGTAGAGCGAGACGAGATCGTCCGCGGTGCGCACGCGCGCGTCCTCGGCGGGATGGTAGAACCACCCCGGGCGGATGGAGACGTCGGTCTCCCCGGGACGCCAGGCGGTCCCATCGCGATCGCCGTCCTGCAGGGAGCGCATCACCTCATCCCCCGTCATCCCGGGGACGGGGACGATGTCCGGGCGCACCGTCGACCAGTTCGTCGTGCCGGCGACGCCGCGTTCGTTGCCGATCCAGCGGATATCGGGCCCCGCATCGGAGAACATCACGGCCTCGGGCTGCAACCGGCGCACCAGGCCCCACGTCGCGGGCCAGTCGTAGACCTGCCGTTTCCCGTTCGGGCCCTCGCCGTTCGCCCCGTCGAACCAGACCTCGTGGATCGGACCGTAGCGGGTGAGGAGCTCGGTGAGCTGCGCCTGATAGACGGCGTTGTACGCCGAGGTGTCGCCGTACGTGGGGTGGTTCTGGTCCCAGGGCGAGAGGTAGAGCCCGGGCCGCAGCCCCTCCGCTCGACAGGCGTCGACGAACTCACGGACGAGGTCTCCTTGCCCGTCGCGCCACGGACTCGACGCCACGGAGTGTCGCGTGGTGGCGGTGGGCCAGAGGCAGAAGCCGTCGTGGTGCTTGGCGGTGAGGACCATCGCGCGGAACCCCGCCGCCCGTGCGGTGCGCGCCCACTGCCGCGCGTCAAGCGCGGTCGGCGCGAAGCTCGCCGGCGATTCGCGCCCATCCCCCCACTCGCGATCGGTGAAGGTGTTCACGCCGAAGTGGATGAACATCGCGAGCTCGTCCTGCTGCCAGCGGAGCTGTGCGGGGGTGGGGACGGGGCGACCCGCGAGGGATGCCCGCGCCGGTGGTGCCGGCCGATCGCCGGCCCGCCCGAGCCCAGGGGCGGCGGGCTCCGCGAGGAGGCGGCGGGCGCTCAGGGCGGCGAGGAGCCCGCCGGCGACGAAGGTGCGACGGTCGATGGACATCGGTCCGCCTATTATGGTTCGGGAACATCCTCTACATAAGGAGATCCCGATGCGCCCATACATCCTCGCGAGCCTGCTCGTCGCCGCGATCGCCCTCCCCACCACCGCCCGTGCCCAGCACGACGACGACCGCAAGGTCACCGATGGCGGCATCAAGGTCGCCGGCTGGCAGGGCCGGATCGACCGTCGCGCCCTCTCGCAGGGGAAGACCATCAACGACTCCCGCTTCGCGGCCGAGGGGCGCGGCTTCCGCGCCTCGGTGGGCCCGGCGGGGATCTTCTGGAACCCGGCGAACACCGTGTCCGGCGACTACGAGGTGATGGGGACCTTCACCGAGCACAAGATGGCCGCGGCGCATCCGCACTCATACGGGATCTTCATCGGCGGGCAGGGGCTCGAGTCGGACACCGAGACGCTGATGTACTGCATCGTGTACGGGACGGGAAGCTACGCGATCAAGACCTTCCGCGGCGCGACGGTCTCGACGATCGTCGGCACCACGCCGCACCCGGCGATCAAGAAGGCCGACGCGACGACGGGGCAGGCGGTGAACACCGTCGGCTGGCGGGTGCGCGGCGGGCAGGCGAGCTGCGTGGTGAACGGGCAGGTGGTCCGGACGCTCGAGCGGGCGCAGTTCGTGGCGGCCGACAAGCTGACGACCACGGATGGCATCTGGGGGATCCGGGCGACGCACAACGTCGAGTTCAGCGTCTCGGGGCTGATGAAGCACTAAGTCAGGGAAATCCGGTGGGGTGGACGGGGCGGGTCCCGAACGGGGCCCGCCCCGTCGTGCGCTTGCGGCCTGCGCGATCCGGCGGTATAACCATATCGGCATACGGTTATTCGACACCCTCCACCCCGCCGGAGCGCTCCTCCCGATGCGACGTCTCCCCCTCGCGGCCCTCGCCCTCCTCGTCTCCGCCTGCGGCGGACGCGACGAGGCCGCCCCCGCCGCCCACGCCGGATCCGCCGTGGTCTTCACCGAGGCCGCCTGGCAGCCGAAGCGCGAGGCCGACATCCCCGCCGACTCGATGGGCGCCTCCATCAAGCGCGGCCTCTACCTCCTCCGCTTCACCCCCGAGAGCCTCCCCGCCTACGCCACGTCGAACCTGCGCTGCACCAGCTGCCACCAGGACGACGGGCTCGACCCCAAGGCGGCGCCCCTCACCGGCTCGCACGCCCGCTTCCCGAAGTACATGGGACGCTCCGGCACCGTCATCGCCCTCGCCGACCGCGTGAACTACTGCTTCACCCGCTCGCTCGCCGGGAACGCGATCCCGGTCGGCAGCCGCGAGATGACCGACATCCTCGCCTATTTCGCCTTCATCTCGCAGGACGTCCCGATCGGCACGAAGATCGCCGGCCACGACGGCCTGATCTCGATGCCCGACACCCTCGTCGGCGACATCGCCCGCGGCGAGGCGCTCTACACGGCCAAGACCTGCGTCACCTGCCACGGCGTCGACGGCGCCGGCGCCGGCCCGATCCCCGCCCTCTGGGGCCCGAAGTCCTACTCGATCGGCGCATCGATGGCCCGCCTCGAGCGCGCGGCGAGCTTCATCATGCACAACATGCCGCAGACGGCCCCGGGCTCCCTCACCCCGCAGGAGGCCTTCGACCTCTCGGCGTACATCAACTCGCATCCGCGCCCCGACTCCCCGGGCAAGGAGAACGACTGGCCGATGGGCGGTGCGCCCTCGGACGTCCCCTACGCGACCAAGGGACACGCGGCGTTCAATCCGCCCGCGCTGCTGCCGCGCGCCAATCCGCGCGGCGCGGTGGTCCCGAACCCGCCGGTGATCGGCCGAGGCGCGCAGTGAGCCGCCGGCGTCCGACGGAGGGCGCCCCCGCCCTCTCCCGGCGCGCCCTCCTCACGGGGACGGCCGGCGCCCTCGGCGGCGCCATGCTCGCCGGACTCCCCGGCGTCCTCGATGGTCAGGAGGCCGCCCCCGCGCGCCCCATCGTCCCGGAAGACGCCACCAAGCTACAGGGCGCGGCGACCTCGCCCCTCGGCGAGCGCTCGCCGTTCGTCACGCCCTCGCGCGCGCCGTACGGCGAGACCGTCGGCAGCTCGCTGACGCCGCTGCAGGACCTCACCGGCGTCGTCACGCCAGCCGATCTGCATTTCGAGCGGCACCACGCGGGGATCCCGGCGCTCGACCCCGAGCGCCACACGCTCACGATCCACGGCCTCGTGGAGCGACCGCTCACCTTCTCGCTCGACGACCTCAAGCGCTTCCCGCAGGCGGTCCGCACCTACTTCATCGAGTGCTCGGGGAACGGGCGCGCGGCGTTCCGTGAACCGAAGCCGGAGATGACGGCGCAGAAGGTCTCCGGGATGCTCTCGACCTCCGAGTGGACGGGGGTGCCGCTCGCGACGCTCTTCCGCGAGGTCGGGGCGAAGCCCGAGGCGACCTGGTTCCTCGCCGAGGGCGGCGATGCCTGCCTGATGACGCGCTCGGTCCCGATGGCGAAGGCGTGGGACGACGCGATGGTCGTCTGGGCGCAGAACGGCGAGCCGCTGCGGCCGGCGCAGGGGTACCCGATCCGCCTCCTCCTCCCTGGGTGGGAGGGGAACATCAACGTGAAGTGGCTGCGGCGACTCGAGCTCGGTGCGCAGCCGTGGATGACACGCTGGGAGACGGCGAAGTACACCGACCCGCGCCCCGACCACAAAGCCGACATGTTCACCTTCGCGCAGCAGGCGAAGTCGATCATTACGAGCCCCTCGCACCCCGGACGCATCACATCACAGGGGTGGCATGCAGTGCACGGGCTCGCCTGGACCGGGCGCGGCCGCATCACGAAGGTCGAGGTGAGCGTCGACGGTGGGCGTCGTTGGCACGAGGCGGAGCTCCTCGGCGAGGTGCGCCCGAAGGCGCCGGTGCGCTTCCAACACATGTGGGAGTGGCGCGGTGACGCGGCCACGCTCCTCTCGCGCGCGACCGACGAGACGGGCGAGGTGCAGCCGACTCGCACGGCGCTCATCGAACGTCGCGGGATCGGCACCGACTACCACTTCAACCAGATCGTGGGGTGGCAGGTCGCACGCGACGGCGCCGTCACCTTCCACGGGGAGACCTGAGCGATGCGTCGTCTCTTTCCCCTCACGCTCCTCGCCGCACTCGTCGCCTGTCGTGGCGGTGACGGCGCCCCGGGAACCGCGGCCGTGGCGAACGGCACGCGCTACGGCCTTGGCCAGCCCGCCGACGTCCAGCTCGTCGCGCGCCTCGACACCGACATCGACCCATCGGGCTCGGCGCTCCCCGCAGGCCGCGGCACCGCCGCCGAAGGGGCGGTGCTCTATGCCGCGCAGTGTGCGATGTGTCATGGCGCCGAGGGTCAGGGAATGCCGCCGGCCTTCCCGCGCCTCCTCGGCCGCGATCAGAAGGCCGAGGACTTCAACTTCGCGTCGGACCACAAGCTGCCGAAGACCATCGGGAACTACTGGCCCTACGCGACCACGCTCTTCGACTACATCCGTCGAGCGATGCCCCTGACGGCGCCGGGCTCGCTGACGGACGATCAAGTCTATGCGCTCACCGCGTACCTGCTCGCCGCCGACGGCGTGATCCCGAAGGAGACCACCCTCGACGCCGCGGCGCTCGCGGCTGTGAAGATGCCGTACACCGATCGATTCATCTGGTCCGCCGACGCCGGCGCCCAGGACCGCGACTGACTCTCACCACCCGACACAGCAGATGACCACCACCATCGACTCCTCGACCGGCAAGACCCCATGGGTCTTCTACGGCGTCCTCTTCGGGATCCTCGGAACCCTCTCGATCCTCGCGTGGGGCCCCATCGGCGTCTCCGGCACCTATCCTCGGCTCATCGGTGAGCTCCTGACGCTGGTGGTCCCCGACTACGCGGCCGCTAACCCCTACCTGCAGAAGATGGGGCATCTGTTCGCCAAGACGGAGACCTATCTCGTGATCGGGCTCCTCCTCGGCGGCTTCCTCGGCGCCCGGCTCAACAAGGAGAAGGCCCCGGCCTGCGAGATGATCCATCCCTCGGAGAAGACGACGGGGCGCCGCTACCGTGACGCCTTCATCGGCGGATTCCTGATCGTCTTCGGGGCGAGGATCGCCGGCGGCTGCACCAGTGGGCACATCATCTCCGGGATCACGCAGCTCTCCGTGAGCGGCTTCATCTTCGCGGCCGGCGTCTTCGCGACCGGCATCCTCACCGCCAAGACCCTCAAGCGCCGCCATGTCGCGGCGGAGGCCTGACCATGACCGCCTTCTACGGCCTCCTCATCGGCGTCGCGATGGGCTTCTTCATCCAGCGCGTCCGCGCCTCCAGCCCCGGGATGATCGTCCGCAACCTCCGACTCGAGAACCTCTCCGTCATCAAGTTCATGGCGCTCACGATGGCGGTGGGGATGGTGCTCGTGTACGGCCTCAACCTCGTCATCCCGTCGGCGATGCACTTCGACGTGAAGCCGACCTACGTCCTCGGGGTGCTTCTGGGCGGCCTCGTCTTCGGCGTCGGGTTCGGCATCGGTGGGTACTGCCCCGGCACGTCGGTGGTCGGCATCGGCGAGGGCCGGAAGGACGCCATCGTCGCGATGCTCGGTGGCGTCGTCGGCGCGCTCGTCTTCACGCTCGTCTACACGACGCTGATCGCGCCGATCGTGAAAGTGGCGGACCTCGGCAAGATCACGCTCGCCGACGTGACGCACGTGTCGCCCTTCGTGCTCGCGGTGGTTGTGTCGGCCGTCTTCCTCGTGGTGATCAAGCTCCTCCCGACCGAGGTCGGCGCGAAGCGATGAGCACTCGCCGATCCGTGCGTCACGCCACGCGGGCGCGGCGCACCCCCACCCCGGAGCTCCTCGGGCTCGTCGCCGGCCGGTTCCGCGCCCTCGGCGAACCCGCCCGGCTCGCCATCCTCCACGCCCTGGAGCACGGCCCGCTGAGCGTCACGGCGCTCGTGGAGCGCACGGGATTGGGTCAGGCCAACCTCTCGAAGCACCTGCAGCAGCTGCACACGGCGGGCTTCGTGTCGCGATCCCGGCGGGGGATGTTCGTCGACTATGCCCTCGCGGATGCGGACGTCCTGTGGCTCTGCGAGCTGATGTGCGGGCGACTCGACGATGATCTCGCCGCGACACAGGCGGTGATGGCACCGCAGCGGCGGAGCGCCTAGCGGCGGACGTCGGGCGGCGATGCGCGGCCCGCGCCCGCGTCAGAGGCGACGCAGGTAGGCCAGCTTCACCCGGACCCCGCGATCCTGCGCCGCCCAGGGATCGAGCGGCGTGCCGCGCGTCTCGTTGAAGACGAGGAAGAGGTCGCTCCCGGGACGGAAGATGTACTGGAACCGCAGGTTCGAGGAAAGCGCTCGATCGAGGCCGTTGTACTGCACCAGCGCGTTCAGGAACATCTGCGTGCTGAAGGCCCACCCGGCCCGCAGCGAGACGATGTCTGATCGGAGCGCGCCGCTCGGGACGTGCACCCACGAACGCTGGCCGTTCAGGGAGAGGCCGAGGTTCACGCCCACGCGGGCCCCGAGGTCGACGCTCGCCGTGGTCAGAGTACCTCCGTACACGGTGTTACGCTCGCCGTTGAACCCGAGCTGGACGGCGCGCGCGGGATTCGTCGAGACGAACGCCCCTGTCACGTGGTCGTCGAAGGCGCCGGCGGGGACGGCCAGACGGTCCGCGATCTCGAACCCGTCATCGAGCCGCGTCGCGCCGAGGCGACGATACGCGGTCACGCTCGCCCCCGAGTTGAACGTCAGATCGATCGCGTTGGCGACCCGCCAGTCCTGCAGCCCACCGTCGATGCGTGCGATATAGTCGCTGAAGGTGAGCCAGTTGACCGTCCGGAGCCCGAGGACCCCGGGGCGCCAAGTGAGCCGGGTCGACCCGCCGGTCTGCTGGATGTTCCGTCGCGTGATGAAGCCGAGCTGTGCATCGGTCTCCTCCCCGATGCGGAGATGCTGGAGGGAGACGCCGTAGACCCCGGTCTGTGCGTTGAGGGCGATGCGCTGCGCGCCGCCCTCGCCCCCGGGCCCCGCGGTGGCGGTCCGCGCGACGAACCCCTGCACATTCACCACCTGCGTCGGCCAGAGGCTGAAGTCGACGCCCCCGGCGGTGTTGGCGGCGCCGTCGCGGCGCCGGTCAGTGAGCATCGCGCCGACGTAGTTGTTCCCACCGATGTCGCGCTTGGCGCGCGCGACGGTGAAGCGCTCCTCCGGCACCTCGGCGGTGGCATCGGTCACCATCGAGAGCAGACCGACCGTCTGGCCGCCGACGCGGCCGGTGAGCCGCGCACCACCGCGCACCGGGACGGGGCCGTCCTCCGCGATGCCGATCCGGCGTGAGAAGAAGAGCAGGAACGGCGGTGGCCCGAAGAGCTCGCGCGCGCCGAACTCGAAGACCCCCGCGTTCTCGAGGAAGAACTCGCGCTTCTCGGGGAAGAAGAGCGAGAAGCGGCCGAGGTTCACCTGCACGTTGTCCGCCTCGACCTGGGCGAAGTCGGTGTTCACGGTGGCGTCGAGGACGAGCCCGTCGCCGACCTGCGCCTTCAGTTCGCCGCCGAGCCCCTGTCGCGGCGTGCGAGACCATGCGCCCTCGTCGCGGGTCTCATCGCCGCCGCCGAGGAGATACGGACGTATCTCGACGTTGCGCCGCGGCCGCGGCAGCCCCGCGAACCCGGTGAGGTGCCCGGCGAGGCTCACGCGCGCGAATCCGCCACCGCTCCGCGTCCACCCCTGCCAGAGGGCCTCCTCGTTCTTCCGACGGACCATCCGGTAGACGTTGAAGCCCCAGGTGTCCGCCTCCCCTCGGTAGCGGAGTGAGCGGAACGGGATGGCGAACTCCGCGACCCATCCCGTCGAGGTGCGGGACGCGACCACGCGCCAGATGCCGCGCCAGTCGATGTTGAACTCGCGCCCCTCGTCCGTGATGAGCGCATCGAACTCCGCCCCGTTGGGGTTGGTCGCGAAGACCATCGCGTTGCGATGGTCGTGCATCCCATCGATCAGGAGCGCGATCCCATCGTCCCCGCCGAAGACGGGGCTCCCATCGAAGTTCGTCGAGAGCACGCGGTCTCGCTCGCGGATGCGGGCCACGACCGCCTCGGGCTCGGCGTCGTGCGCCTCCACGGCCACATAGAGCGTCGTCGCGTCGTAGACGACACGCACGATCGTCCGCTCCGTCGCCGGCACCCCCTCGAGCGGCTCGCGCTGCCGCAGGTCGTCCATCGGGGTCGCCTCTCGCCAGGCGGCGTCGTCGAGGCGGCCGTCGAGACGCGGCGCGGGCGTCGCGGGCGCCAGGCGGACGGCCGTCATCGATGCGGGGGGCGCGGCCGGGCCCGTCTGCGCGGGGAGCGCCGTCGCCGCGGTCACCAGCGCCGCGACGCCGAGGACCCGGCACGCGAGGCTCGGCGTGCACGGCGCCGACGGCCGATCCACTCGCCGGTGCCCGCGGCTCACGCGACCACGTTCCGCAGGATGAGGGAACAGCAGGTCACCGCCCCCTCGGCTTTCGCGAGCTCGCTCGCGTCGACGAGGTGCATCCGGAAGCCGAGATCCTCGAGGAACGACCGGGTCCGCGGATAGGCCTCCGCATACAGGCGCTGATCACCGACGCGCAGCACGTTGGCCCCCATCGGCTCCTCGGGATGCACGGCGATCGTCCGCAGCGGGGCGAAGGCCGAGGGCTCGACCCACGCCGGGTTGAGGAGCACGGTCGCGTCGTCGAGCGCGGTGACGGCCGTTTTGAGATGGAGGCATCCGGTGACCGCGACCCCCTCGACGGCATAGCCGTACGGCGCGAGGCAGGTGGCGAGCTGCGCGATCCCCTCGGCGTTCGTTCGCGCCGTGCGGCCGACGAAGACGCGGCGCCCCACGACGAGCACGTCACCGCCGTCGAGAGTGGCCGGCGCCGTGATCCGGGCGATCGGCCGGAGCGTCGCGAGCGTCGTCTCGACGTCGGGGAGCTCGCCTCGACGCGAGGCGGCCCCCGGGCGGGTCATCACCGCGACCTCATCGAACACCACGGCGGTGTCCTCGATGAAGACGGAGTCGGGGAAACTCGGCGCTGCGGGCACCCGTTGCACCGTGCAGCCGAGGGTCGCGAGAAGCCGCTCGTAGCCGGCGTGCTGGATGCGGGCCCGGGCGACGTCGATCGGCGTCCGCTCGAGGTGGGTGAGCTCGCAATCGACCATCGACGGCGCCACGTCGCGCGTGAGGGCGAGGAACGGGGTGGTCATGGCCTCCAGTCTAACCACATATTCCCGAGACGATGCCCATCGCGCCCCGCCGCTTCGGCGTCTGGAAGGCCACCGCCCTCGTCGTCGGGAACATCATCGGGGCCGGCATCTTCATGCTCCCGCGCGACCTCGCGCCCTACGGCTGGACCGCCGTCGGCGCGTGGACACTGGCGGTCGTCGGCGCCCTCGGGGTGGCGTGGGTCTTCGCCCGGCTCTTCGCCGCCTTCCCGACGGCCGGCGGGGTGCACGGTATCCTCACCCTCGGCGTCGGGCCGCGGGCCGCCTTTGTCGGGAGCTGGGGCTATCTCGTCTCGGTCTGGGCCGCCAACGCGACCCTCGCGATCTCCGGGGTCGAATACCTCGCTCGGGTCGTCCCGCTCCCGGCCGCGACCCCCTGGCTCCGACCGAGCCTGGCGATCGGCGCGCTCGGCGTCCTGCTGGTCGCGAACCTGCGAGGACGCGGCGGCGACGTGCAGCTCATCTCGACCCTAGTGAAGCTCCTGCCGCTCGCCGCGGTGCTGATGCTCGCCGCGCTGCTGCTCGGGCGAGAGGGCGCCGCCGCCGTCACCGCGAACGCCCCCGCCCCGTTCGCGCCCGCCGCGCTCCTCCCGGCGATGAGCCTGACCCTCTACGCGATGCTCGGCATCGAGAGCGCCGCGATCCCAGCGGACCTCGTCGAAGATGCGCCGCGTCTCGTCCCGCGCGCGACGATGTTCGGCACCGCCCTCAGCGGGCTCGTAGGCCTGCTGGTCACCTGCGGCGTGACCCTCCTCCTGCCAGACGCCGCCACCTCCGATGTCCCCCTCGCCGACTTCGTCGCGTGGCAGTCGGTGCCGGCGGCCGGGCTCATCGTCGCCCTCTGCGCCATCGTGAGCTGCTTCGGGTGCCTGAACGGGTACCTGCTCGTCGGCGCCGAACTCACCGCCGCGATGGCCGACGACGGTGATCTCCCCACCGCGCTCGGCCGCCGCAACGACGCCGGGGTGGCGCCGCTCCCGCTCTGGCTCGGCGCCGGCGTGACGACGATGCTGATCCTCGCGGCATACACCGCGGCCTCGGCCTTCCGCTTCGCCGCGCTCGTCACCACCGCGACGAACCTCGTGCTGTACCTGCTCGCCCTCACCACCGCCGCGCGATTCCTGCTCGATGGTCGACTCCCGCGCCGGATCGGTCTCGTCGTGGCCTGCCTCGGTGGGACGGTGTTCGCGATTCTCGCCTTCGTCGGCGCCGGCGCCCAGGCATTGCTCTGGGGGGCCGCGCTCGTCGCCGCCGGCATCCCACTCGGCGTCATCGCCCGGCAGTCGGCGCGTCCGGCGCATCCGCGCTGACGCGCTCGTATAGACTTCGCCTCCCGACTCGACCCGCCGTGACCCACCATCAAGTTCTCATCGTCGGCAGCGGCTTCGCCGGCATCGGGATGGCGATCCGCCTCCGCGACGCCGGACTCGACGACGTCGTGCTCCTCGAGCGCGCCCCCTCGCTCGGCGGCACCTGGCAGGCGAACCGCTATCCCGGCTGCGCCTGCGACGTCGAGTCGGTGCTCTACTCGTTCTCCTTCGCGCCGAACCCCGACTGGAGCCGCACCTTCGCGACGCAGCCGGAGATCGAGGCGCACCTCGTCCGGCTCGCCGAGGCGCACGGGATCACGCCGCTGATCCACTTCGGCGAGGCGGTCCGCTCCGCCCGCTGGGACGCCGCGCGCGCCCGCTGGGAGGTCGTGACGGGGCGCACCACCTGGACCGCCGACACCCTCATCCTTGCGACGGGGGCCCTCAGCGACCCCGTCCGTCCCGACATCGCCGGCCTCGACGACTTCGCGGGCCCGACGATCCACACGGCGGCGTGGGACGCGACGGTCCCGCTCGATGGGCGGCGCGTCGGTATCATCGGCACGGGCGCCTCCGCCATTCAGGTGATCCCCGCGATCCAGCCGCGCGTGGCGCAGCTGGTCGTCGCGCAGCGGACGCCCCCGTGGGTGATGCCGCGATGGGACCGGGCGATTCCCGAGCAGACGCGCCGGCGCTACGCGGCGATGCCGTGGACACAGCGACTCGCCCGACTCGCGCAGTACATCCGCCACGAGGTGCTCTTCCTGCCGTTCCGTCACGCCGCGCTGCGACGCGTGGCAGAGGCGGTGATCGGCCTGCATCTGCGCTGGCAGGTGCGGGATCCGGCGCTCCGCGCGCGGCTCACGCCGCGGTACGAGATCGGGTGTAAGCGACTCCTGCTCTCCGACGACTTCTATCCCGCGATGACGCGCCCCAACGTCACGCTCGAGACGACCGCGATTCGACGCGTCGTGTCGGACGGTCTCGAGATGGCCGACGGGACGCATCACCGGCTCGACGTGCTGCTCCTCGCGACGGGATTCCGTCCGACGGACCCGCCGCTCGCCCCGTTCGTCGTCGGCGCGGAGGGACGGACCCTCGCCGACGCCTGGGCCGGCAGCCCGCAGGCGTACCTCGGCTGCGCGGTCGCCGGATTCCCGAACCTCTTCCTGCTCAACGGCCCCAACACGGGGCTCGGGCATTCGTCCGTGCTGCTGATGTTCGAGGCGCAGTTCGCACAGGTCCTCGGTGTCCTCACGGCCATGCGGGCGCGCGGGGCGCGGAGCGTCGCGCCCACCGAAGCCGCACAGGCGCGGTATGTGCGATGGCTCGACGCCGCGCATCGACGGACGGTCTGGCAGACCGGCGGCTGTGCGAGCTGGTATCGCGACCGGACCGGACGCAACAGCACGCTCTGGCCGTACGGGGTCGGCCGGTATCGTCGGTTACTCGGTCGCGTGCGCGCCGCGGACTACGTGTTCGGCACCTGAACGACCCGACCCGTCGCGCCGTATCTCTCGAGTCACCTCTTCCCGTTCGGAGTCACCGATGTCCCGTTCCTCCGCCCGCCTCGCCGCCGCCCTCACGCTCGGCGCCGTCCTCCCCGTCCTCGTGCCGGCGCAGGCGACCAACCGATACGGCAACCCGGCGCGGATCCGCCCCGCTCCCACCGCACCGGCCATCAGCGTGCGCGACCTGCAGATCCGCCTGTATCAGTTCGCGGATGATTCGATGCAGGGGCGCCAGGTGGGCCGCGTCGGCAACAAGAAGGGCACCGAGTACATCGCCGCGGAGCTCCGCCGCCTCGGCGTCATCCCGGCAGGGGATGACGGGACCTACTTCCAGGTACTGCCGTACCACCTGCGCCGCTTCACGCCGAGCTCGCGGGTGACGGTGAACGGTACGCCGCTCGCTTGGAACGTCGATGTGGTCGCGGTGCCGGGGGCACGGGCGCCGCGCCCGGTCGCGGACGCGACCGTGATCTTCGGCGGGACGCAGGGGGACACCGCATCGCAGATCCCCGCGTCGGCCGCCGTCGGGAAGTTCGTGGTGCTCCTCCCTGCGCCGGGTCGCCGGACCGGCCCCGCCGGCGTGGCGTTCGGCGGGCGCGCGGGACCGGCCGCGCCCGGCCGCTTCGATGGGGCGGCAGCGGTGGCCGTCATCGACCTCGACGACCTCACCCCGGCGCAGCGCGCGGCCATCAACGAACCGACGGTGGCGACGATCACGCCGACACCGCGGGTCGCCCCGGCGCCCGCGGGGACCGCCGTCGACTCGCTCGCCCTACTCCGCCAACAGCTCGCGCAGCTGCAACCGCAGGCCCAGTTCCGCATCACCCGCGCCGCAGCGGCGGCGCTCTTCTCCCGCACGAGTTTTGAGGGCGTCTCCCCCGGCACGACCGGCGGCACGGTGAACGCCGCGCTCGACTTCGTCGAGCTCCCGTCGGACTTCGGGCGCAACGTGATCGGGATCATCCCCGGCAGCGACCCCGCCCTCCGGCGGCAGTACGTGGCGATCGGCGCACACAACGATCACGTCGGGTTCACGACCCCCGTCGACAAGGACTCCCTGAAGGCGTTCAACGACCTGCGCATGCGCTGGATGCTGGCGAACGGGATGCGGCAGCCGACCATCGAGGTGCTCGCGCAGCTCCGCGTGAACATGGACAGCATCCGCCGGCGCTATCCGACCCCGCGCCTCGACTCCATCAACAACGGCGCCGACGACGACGGCTCCGGCTCGATGGCGGTGCTCGAGATCGCCGAGGCGATCGCCGCGATGCCGGTGAAGCCGAAGCGCTCGACGCTCTTCATCTGGCATACCGGCGAAGAGGGCGGGCTCGTGGGCTCGGCGTTCTTCACGCGCAACCCGACCGTCCCGCTCGACTCGGTGGTCGCGCAGATCAACATCGACATGATCGGCCGCGGGCGCGCCGAGGACCTACCGGGGGGCGGCGACGACTTCGTCGGGGTGATCGGATCGTTCTTCGACTCCAAGGATCTCGGCGAGCAGGTGCAGGCGACGAACACGAAGCAGGCGCGCCCGCTCGCGCTCGACTACAAGTTCGATGACCCGATCAGCTGGGCGGGCTACAACAACCTCTACGGCCGCAGCGACCACTTCTTCACCGGCCTGCACGGGGATTATCACCAGCGCAGCGACGAGCCGGAGTTCATCGACTATCCGCACTACGCGCGCATCACGTCGATGCTCAAGGACCTCACCGTCGACGTCGGGAACGGTCCGCGGCCGCGGCTCAACGGCACGAAGCCGGCCCGTCCCCGCCCGGTCCCCTGAATCGGCGGCGCCCCGCCGTCCCCGGGATCCCGGGGCGCGCCCTCACCCGAGGGCGCGCACCTCGGCCGGGGTGAGGTGGCGCCACGCCCCCTTCGGCAGGTCCCCGAGCGCGAGCGGGCCGATGCTGACGCGGATGAGGCGCTTCACCTCGAGCCCCTCGACCGCGAGCAGCCGGCGGATCTGCCGGTTCCGTCCCTCGTCGAGCACCACCGTCAGCCAGTGACTGCTGCGTGAACCCGCGCGGAGGAGGTCGATCCGCTTGGCCGACAGCCGCTCACCGGTCTCGGCGTCGACGACGCCGGCGCGGAGCCGGGCCAGTACCGCCTCATCGGGGAGCCCAGCGACCTGCACGTGGTAGGTCTTGTCGACGTGCGCGGCGGGATCGGTGAGCCGCGCCGCCCATCGGGTGTCGTTCGTCAGGAGCAGCAGGCCCTCGCTCGCCTTGTCGAGACGCCCGACCGGGGCGACGAAGGGTAGCGACGGATCCGAGAGGCAGTCGTAGACCGTGGCCCGGGCCGCGGGATCGTCCCGCGTGGTGACGAGCCCCCGGGGTTTGTTCAGCAGCAGATAGACCGGGTCCGCCTTCCCGACCGCGGCGCCGTCGATGGTGATCGTCGCGGTCTCCGGACGGACGCGGCGGAGCGGGTCGGTCACGACCTGCCCGCCGACCCGCACCCGGCCCGCACGGATCAGCCGCTCCCCCTCGGCCCGCGAGCAGTGGCCGAGCTTGGAGAGCGCACGGGCCAGCCCGACCATCCCCGAGGGCGTCTTCACGCCCATAAGTTATCGGCATGCCGACCTTCCGCTCCCTGACGCATCGCGTCGCCCTCGTCAGCCTCGCCGTCACCCTCCCCGCCCTCCTCGGCGCGCAGCGCCCCCGGCCAGTCGCCGCGCCCGCGCCGATGCTACCGGCGTACGACCCCGCGCTCTACACCGCGCCGAGCGCCACCGACCGCGCCCTGAAGTCGCTGCGATGGCGGAACGTCGGTCCCTACCGCGGCGGGCGCGTGGACGCCGTGGTCGGGGATCTGCACAAGCCGTTCCTGTTCTACATGGGGGCGGTGAACGGCGGCGTCTGGCGCACGACGAACGGCGGCCTCACCTGGGAGAACCTCACCGACGGGAAGAGCGACCTCTCCTCCGTGGGCGCCATCACCGTCGCCCCGAGCGATCCCAACGTGATCTACGTGGGCAGCGGCGAATCCCAGCTCCGCGAGGACCTCACCTTCGGCACGGGGATCTACCGCTCCACCGACGCCGGGAGCAGCTGGCAGTCCCTCGGGCTCGAGGAGACGCACCAGATCACCGACATCATCGTGGACCCGCGCGACGCGGACCGCGTCTACGTCTCGGCGATCGGCCACGCCTTCGGGCCGAACCCCGAGCGCGGGGTCTACCGGACCACGGACGGCGGGAAGAGCTGGCAGAAGGTGCTCTTCGTCGACGACTCGACGGGCGTGAACGACCTCACGATGGACCCGTCGAACCCGCGCGTCCTCTATGCCTCGACCTACAAGTTCCAGCGCACACCCTGGTCGATGCTCGCGGGGGGCGGGAAGAGCGGGATCTGGAAGACCACGGATGGCGGCGACACCTGGACCGAGCTGACCCGGGCGCCCGGCATCCCACGGCGCCCCCTCGGCAAGATCGGGCTCGACGTCTCGCGCGCGAACCCGAACCGGATCTACGCCAACATCGAGGCCCCCGACTCCTCGGGCGGCTTCTTCCGGTCCGATGACGCCGGTGCCACCTGGGCGCGGATGAACGACGACCCGCGGATGTGGGTGCGGAGCTGGTACTACTCCGCGGTGACCGCGGACCCGGCGGACGAGAACACCGTCTACGTGATGAACCTGAGCGTCCTCAAGTCGATCGACGGCGGGAAGACCTTCGAGGAGCTCGATGCCCCGCACGGCGACCAGCACCTCCTCTGGATCGACCCGGCGAACCCCGCGCGCATGATCCTCGGGAACGACGGCGGCGCGACGATCTCCTTCGACCGCGGGACGACCTGGTCGAGCCAGCACACGCAGCCGACGGCGCAGTTCTACCATGTGAACGCCGACGACCAGTTCCCCTACCGCATCTATGCCGCCCAGCAGGACAACTCCGCGATCTCCATCGCCTCGCGCGGGGAGGAGGGGGGCATCGGCATCCGCGACTACTTCTCGGTGGCGGGATGCGAGAACGCGACGATCGCCTTCGACCCGCGTGATCCGAACGTCACCTATGGCGGCTGTTATCTCGGCCAACTCTCGCGCTACGATCGGAGCCGGCGCCAGGAGCGGGACATCTCGGTGACCGAGATCAACTGGGACGGCTGGGCCGCGAAGGACGTGCGCGAGCGCTTCCAGTGGACCTTCCCGGTCCTCGTCTCGCGCCACGACCCCCGGACCCTCTACGTCACCTCGCAGCATGTCTGGCGCTCCCGCACCGAGGGGGCGAGCTGGGAGCGGATCAGCCCCGATCTCACGCGAGCGGACCCCCTGACGCTCCAGCGCACAGGCGGCCCGATCCACGGCGAGATGACCGGCGCCGAGTGGTACGCCACGATCTACGCCTTCGCCGAATCGCCGCGCACCCCCGAGGTCCTCTGGGCCGGCTCCGACGACGGCCGGATCCACGTCTCACGCGACGCGGGCGCGACCTGGCAGGATGTGACCCCGCCGGCGTACGGCGCTTTCACGCGCACCGCACACATCGATCCGTCCCCCTTCGACCCGGCGACCGTCTACATCGCCGCGAACCGCTACCAGCAGGACGACTTCGCGCCGTACCTCTGGAAGAGCAGCGACTACGGCCGCACGTGGACGCGTATCGTCAACGGCATCCCCCGCACCGCCTACACGCGCGTGGTCCGCGAGGACCCGATGCGGCGCGGCCTGCTCTACGCGGGCACGGAGCTCGGCGTCTGGGTCTCCTTCACCGATGGCGCCACGTGGCAGCCGCTCCAGCTCAACCTCCCGCGCGTCAGCGTCCGTGACCTCAAGGTCCACGGCAACGACCTGATCGCCGCGACGCACGGGCGGAGCCTCTGGGTGCTCGACGACCTCTCCCCGCTCCGGCAGCTGGCCGACAGCGTGACGCGGCGCGCCGCACACCTCTTCCAGCCGGCGCGCGCGATCCTCTGGGAGGGTGCGCGCGGGGGGGATGGGACCGGAGAGAATCCGCCGAGCGGCGCCCTCATCGACTTCTGGCTCCGCGAGGTTCCGACCGGCCCCGTCACGCTGGAGATCTTCGACGCGCAGGGGGAGCGGCTCCGCCGTTTCGTCTCCGCCGACTCCGCCGACTCCGCCGAGGTCGAGGAGGCGCTGGCGTACGCGCCGGCGGATTCGATCGTCCCGGTGCGCCAAGGGAGCAACCGCTTCGCCTGGAATCTGCGGCTCCCCGGGGTTCGAAAGCTCCCCAACACCGTGATCGACTACGGGACCACACGCGGCGCGCTCGTCCCCCCGGGCACCTATACCGTGCGGCTCGCCGTCGGGAAGGACACGCTCGCGCGGACCGTCCAGGTGATCGCCGACCCACGCGTCACCTCGAGCACCGCGGACCTCGTCGCGCAGTACCAGGCCGCGCGGCGCGCGGTCGACCGCGTCAACGACGTCGTCGACGCGGTGAAGCGCGTGGAGGACCTGCAGCGGCAGATCGACGACCGCATCGGACGGCTGGACGGCGGGGCCGCGGTCGACTCGGCGAAGGCGGTGCGCGCCCGGCTCGAGGCGGTGCGGGAGGAGCTCTACGAGGTGGGATGCCACGTCGACCAGTGCACGCTCGACATGCCGACCAAGCTCTACAACAAGCTCATCACCCTGAACCTGCAGCTGCAGTCGGGGGCCTATGCGCCCACCCGGCAGCACGGCGAGATCTATGAGACCCTGAACACGCAGTTCGAGCGGCAGCTCGAGCGGCTACGGCAGGTCGAGGGGGACGGGCTGGAGCGACTGAACGGTGTCCTGCGCGACCGCGGGCTCCCGGCGGTGCATGTCCCGAGCCCGAAACCGGTGGCGTAGCGACCTACCGTCCCCTGAACGTCCCTTCCGTCTCACCCGCCACCGCATTGACCGGCGTGATGCGGTAGAGCCGCGTCAGGGTGCCGCCGGCGGTCAGCCGCCAGCGCACGGCCCCGGTGGAGGAGACCTCGACCGCGGTGATCGGCCCGCTCGATCCGTTGTGGCCCTGCAGCATCCCGAAGAGCACGAGGGTCGTACCGGTCTCCAGTCGTCGCGCCGACCCCACGAGCGCGGCGTAGATGTCCGGCGCGGGGCGATGCTGCCAGGCGCGCGTCGCACGGCGCGCGACGGTGTCGATGGCGTACTCGATCGCGCGGGAGTACGTGACGCCGGGCCGCTCCCAGCCGTTGTCGAAGATCAACACCCGCCCCGGCGTGGGCTCGGTCACGTAGTGCTGGCCGAGGAAGACGTCGGCCGAGTCGAGCGCGAGCGTCCCGGTGGGCCCACCGAGCCGCCACTCGATCCGGGAGAAGTCGGGGGCGATCGAGATCACATGGTCTGCGTTCCGGAGCGACATCAGCACGTTGCCGCGCGGACCATAGCTGATCGCGTTGCCGTGCAGCCAATTGCCCGGCACGGAGCGCGAGCCCCGCAGCGTGTTCCAGTCGAGCTCGGTGAACGCGCTCCACCGCTTCGTGACCGCGCCGGTCTCAGGCACCCACTCCCAGAGCGCCTCGCCGACGATCGAGTCGACGCCGATCAGCCGCGTCTCGTTGGCGATGAAGAGGATGGTGTTCTGCGGTGTCGCGATCGCATCGTGATGGATCCGCCCGTACGTCGCCGGCGTCCCCGCGGCCGGATGCGGCAGCGTGCGGACGACGCTGCCGTCGATGCGCGTCTCCACGAGTCCCTTCACCGGATCGAGCAGCACGAAGGTCCCGGCGCTCCGGCGCGTGGCACCAAAGAGGGAGCCCACCACCGGGAGGTGCCCGACGATCTCCCCATCCTCCACCATCAACAACCCGCCGAGGCCGCCGTTCGCGCCGACGATCTCGATCAGGTGCACGGGATGGCTCGCGGTGCCGCTGTCGGTGAAGGTCGCGGCGAAGAGCGCCGATGGCATCGCGGGCATCGTGAACGTCATCCGGCGGACCGGCGCCGCGGCATCGCCCTCGGCCATCGCCTCCACCGTATACGTGCGCCGCTGCCGGAGGCGCGGGAGGACGAATCGATGCTCGGCGAGGACGCTGTCGCTCGCGAGGGTGAGCACCTTCGTCCCCTCCGCCCCCCAGATGACCCGCGCGGGCGCCGGCCGCGACAGGCGGATGGTGATGACGCGGGCGAGCGCGTTGGCCACGGTCGTGTCGACCCGGATTGCCTCGACCGTCGGGGCATCGGAGCCGGGCGACGTCAGCGCATCGCACGACGCGAGCAGGGCGAGCGCCGCGAGCGGCAGCAGGCGGCGCATCAGAGCACCCCGGGGATGAGCCACCAGGTCCGCGCCCGATACGCCGCCCAGCCCGGATGCCGGGCGAGGGAGACCTCTTTCATGACCATGTTCACCGAGAATACCGCGCCCCAGACCCAGGCGAGCACGATGGCCGGAAGCCAGTGCCAGACGACGAGCGCGAAGGCGCCGTAGATCATCATCTCGCCGAGGTAGTTCGGGTGCCGGATGTATCGGTAGACGCCGTCGGTGATGAGGCCGGGACGGTGGCGCAGCGTGAAGTACTTCTGCGCATCGGCGGCGATCATGAGGACGTTGCCGAGCAGGCAGAGGAGGACGCAGCCCGCGAGCCAGGCCGGCGCCGGCAGCGGGTAGTCCGGGACCACCCGATGCGAGATGAGGAGCCACCCGGCGATCCAATACGGACCGAGCACGAGCGCCAACGACGCCACACCGCCACCGATCGTGACGGGGACCCGCCAGCGCGGGTCGGGGAAGGCGAGGTCCTTGAGGAGCCAGACGAGGCCGTACCCGCCGTGCAGGGCGAGGTAGATCCACGCCGGCGTCGTCGGCTCGCCGTAGAACCACATCATGAGCGCGAGGACCGGCAGCGTCCCGCCCTTCTGGAGATTGATGACCGTCGAGAGGCGCCAGGGACGTGGGCCGCCGAACAGGTCCTCGGAGCAGTGCCGCGTCACCCGCTGGAGCGCGGCGGCCCAGCGCGGGGACGGCGCCGTCACGCGAGGGCGGCGGCCACCATCGTCAGCACGAGCGCGCCCAGGATGATGACAAGCAGCCGGATGCCCGCATAGAGCTTGGCGACGTCGGCGAACTTCGCCTGGTTGATGCGCCCGAGGATGAGCAGCTGATCCGCCAGCTCGGCGTTGATGCTGTCCTGCCGCATCTCGTCCCAGAGCCGACGGACGGTCGCCGCGTCACGCGGGGCGACGTCGCCGTAGAAGAGGACGCGCGCCGACGTCGCCGGCGCGACGGCGGTCGGGAGGCTCCCCGGCGCCGGCGGTGGCGCGAGCCGTGGCCGGAGCACCGAGATGGCGTGCCAGAGATGGTAGAAGGTCAGGACGACGTAGGCGGCCAACTCCACCTGGACGATGCGACCCCAGATGCCGAAGCGGGGAAGGACCCCCGGCCCCGCCTGCACGGCGACGAAGAGGAGCACGCCGTTGAGGACGCTGATGATCACGAGCGCGAAGCGGACCTTTTTGTCCGCGAGCTCGATCAGGTCCTGCGACTGCCGGATGGCGTCGTTCATCACCCGATAGCGCTGCGAGGGCTCCAGCAGCCCGCGCTCCATCTCGAGGCGCCGCCGGTCCTTCTCGCGACGCTTCAGTTCCTCCGGGTCATCGGCCGGGATGGCGGGCGTGAGGGAATCCATACGTCGGGAAAGGTACAGGCGGTGGTCGGCGCCGCCAGCCACGCTTAGGCCGCGGCTCAGCGCGCGCGACGCAGGGTCAGCCCGAGGATCACCTGCCGTGGCAGCCCCGGCTCGTACACCAGCGGCACCCCGGCGGCGTAGTCGGGATTGATGAACGCGCTGCCGATGAAGCGACGGTCCGTGAGGTTCTCGACGGCGAGCATCGCGCGCGCCGTGACCCCACCGCGCAGCGTGCGCTCCCCAGTGACGGCGGTCCGCACCACCGTGAAGCCGGGGACCGGCACGAGATTGCGGTCGTCGGCGACGTGGTCCCCGAGGTGTTGCGCCCCGAACTCAAGCCCGAGCCAGGGGGCGGCGCGCGGGCGCCACGTGACCGACGCGTTCACGACGCGCCCCGGCAGCCCCGCCACCTGATTGCCGTCGAGGACGACACCCGTCCCGGGCACGCCGAGGAACGTCGAATCCACCCGGTAGCGATCGTACACGTTCCGCGAGAAGGTTCCGGAGAGCTGCGCCGAAAGCCCCGCGGCGAACTCCGCCTGGAGCGCGAGTTCGAGGCCCTGCCGCGTGACCTGGCCGGCGGTGAGGTAGAACCGCCCCCCGCTGTACGGCACCGGCTCCCCACGAACGCGTGTGTGGTACAGCGCCGCGTCGAGACTCACCCCGCGCAGGGCGCCCTCGCCCATCGACAGGTATCGCCGCATCCCCGCCTCCATCGTCTGCGAGAGGATCGGGTCGAGCAGGGGGTTCAGGGCCGTGCGCGGGGTCGACAGGCCGGCGGCGGGAGGATCGACCTCGTTCCCCGCCGGCGCCTCGATGCCGCGCCCATAGCTCGCGTAGAGGGTGCCGCCGCCGACGCGCCAGGAGAGCCCAGCGCGTGGGGTGATCTGCGTGAAGCGACGGCGGTCGTCGAGCGACGGAGTGATGTAGTCGCGGTAGAAGTAGCCGATGTCGTCGTACCGGGCGCCGAGGAGGAGGGTCACGGCGTCGCCGAAGGCGATCTCGTCCTGCACGAAGACGCCGGCGTTCTGCGCACCCTCCCCCTTGTTCGTCGTCAGGGTCGTGCCGCGCGTGGCGCCGGGGCCGAGCGTGTAGAACTGGATCGCCCCATCCTGGAAGGCGAAATCCCCACCGAGGCGCAGGCGGTGGGTGAGACCCGCGCGCTCGAGGCGACGTCCCCACGAGAGACTGCCCCCCGTGTGGTAGCGGGTGAAATCACGGAAGGTGTTCCGCTCGGACCGCTGCAGCGCCTTCGGGTTCACGAAGAGCATCGCGCTCAGGTCCTGCGTCGCGCCGATCGGCTGGTCGAGCGTCAAGCCGAGGCGCATCAGCCGGTTGAACCGACGCTCGTCGCGCGCGGCGTAGGTGGCGTTCGCCTGGGCCGGATCCTCGTCCGCCTGGGCGGGGGTGAGGGGCCCCGGGATCCGGAACAGGTTGCCCGCGGCCGCCAGCTGCACGCCCAGCCGACCGCCGTGCGGGAGCGGCGCGAGCGCCCCCCCGATCAGCTGCGTCCGTGAGGCGTCGGAGTGCGCGCGCCATCCGTCGAAGGTGGTGCGGGTGACCGCGCCCCAGACCTTGCCGTCGCCGAGCGCGATGCCACCGCGGAGGACCGCACGCTGCAAGCCGAAGCTGCCGCGCTGCGTGGTCAGTTCGCTGAAGCGGCGGTCGAAGCTCGGCATCGAACTGAGGCTGACGATGCCACCCGCCGCATTCCCGTAGGCCGCGCTGCCGTTCGACCGGAGCACCTCGATGCGTTCGATCGCGGCGAGGTCGATCTGGTCGAACGCCGTCCGACCGTCCGGCTCGGTCTCCGGGATGCCGTCGAGCAGCACCCGGATGCCGCGCGAGGTCCCCGCGTTCGAGCGGTCCCCCGCCCCGCGCGCCCCGAAGCCGCGGATGGTCAGCCGGATGTCATGGGTGCCGTACCGGCTCAGCGCCACGACGCCGGGGACGCTCGCGAGCGCCTGGTCGAGTCCGAAGCCGGAGCGCCCACCCCAGCGGTCGGCGCTCACGACGCTCACGGCGAATGGCACCTGCGTCAGACTCCGGGGCTCGCGATGGGCCGTCACGACGATCGTCTCGAGCCGCCGCGTGGTATCGGGGGCGGCCTGCTGCGCGGCCGACGTCCCGAGGGGGACGAGGACGAGGAGGGCCGCGATGCGCGGGAAGCGGGGCACGAGGGGGGACGGCATCGGCGCGTGGGAATCTAACGGCCTCTACGCCCCGTCCTCCCGCGACGTTGGTCGGCGGCGCACGCGGGCCCGCCTCGGCGACCGACGCGCCACGACGGCGCCGACGCGGTAAGTTCTGCGCGTCCCCACACCCCACCCGGTACGGATGCCCCCGATGCGGACTCGCCTCCTCCCCTGCCTCGCCCTGCTCGTCGCGGCCTGCGTGCCCGGCGCGCGTCCCGCCCCCGCCCCGACCGCCGGCGCCCCGTTCGACGTCGTCATCGAGAACGGCCGCATCGTCGACGGCACCGGCGCCGCCTGGTACCACGGCGACCTCGCGATCCGCGGGGACCGGATCGCGGCCATCGGCCCGCGCGGCGCGTTCCGCACCGCCACCGTCCGGCAGCGCATCGACGCGGCGGGCCTCGTCGTCGCGCCCGGGTTCATCGACATCCAGGCGCACAGCATCGCGCACTACATGACCGGCGACGGCCGCGCCCTCTCGATGGTCACACAGGGCATCACGACCGCCATCCACGGGGAGGGTAGCTCCCTCGGCCCGGTGAACGACCACATCCTGGCGGCCGAGTCCGATACGGCGTTCCGCCGCGTGCTGTCGCGCTTCGCCGGGCCGCACGGCTTCGGCGCCTGGCTCGAGTACATGGTCGGACGCGGCGCCGCGCAGAACGTCGGCTCCTTCGTCGGGGACGGGACCCTCCGCGTCTACGCGAAGGGCCAGGAGGCCGGCCCGCTCTCCCCCGCCGAGCGGGACACCGCCCGCGCCGCCATGGCCCGGGCGATGGAGGACGGTGCCTTCGGTCTGGCGAGCGCGCTCATCTACCCGCCGAACACCTACGCCTCCACCGAGGAGCTCGCCGACGCCGCGCGCGCGATGGCGCCCTACGGCGGCGTCTACATCACGCACATGCGCAGCGAGGGGGACAAGTTCCTCGAGGCCATGGACGAGGCGCTCCGGATCGGCCGCGAGGGCGGCGTCCCGGTCGAGATCTTCCACCTCAAGGCGAGCGGCCCGCGGAACTGGGCGAAGATGCCCCTCGCCATCGCGAAGATCGACTCCGCGCGCGCGGCGGGGCAGGACGTGCAAGCCAACATGTACCTCTATCCCGCGGGCGGGAACTCCTTCGCGAGCTGCATCCCGCCGAAGTACGCCGCCGGCGGGCGCCTGCTCGAGAACCTCCGCAACCCGGCCCTCCGCGCCACGATGGTGGCCGAGATGCATGCGATGGACGCCGGCTACGAGAACCTCTGCGAGATCGCCACCCCGGCGAACGTGATGGTCACCGGCTTCACCAAGCCGCACCTCCTCCGCTTCGAAGGGAAGCGCCTCGACGAGATCAGCGCCGCCCTCGGCAAGGATTGGGCCGAGACGATCATCGACCTCAACGTCGAAGAGGAGCTCGGCCTCGGCGAGATCCTCTTCCTGATGAGCGAGGAGAACATGCGACTGCAGCTCCGGCAGCCCTGGATGAAGTTCGGGACCGACGCCGGCTCCCAGGACCCGGCGACCGCGCGCGGGATGACCCATCCCCGCGCGTACGGCAACTTCCCACGCATCTTCGCCCGCTACGTGCGCGAGCAGCAGGTGCTCACGCTCGAGGACGCGGTGCGAAAGGCGTCCTCCGCCGTGGCGACGCGCCTCTCGCTCACGGATCGCGGCGTACTCAAGGTCGGGCTCAAGGCCGACGTCATCGTCTTCGACCCCGCGACCATCACCGATCAC
>CAZGIE010000001.1:29194-52154 GCA_964526485.1 uncultured Gemmatimonas sp.
GCGCGACAGGTTCGTGAACGGCGTCGCCGTCCTCCGCGGCGGGGCGCACACCGGCGCGAAGCCGGGCCAGGTGGTGCGCGGGCCCGGGTATCGCCCGTGAGTGTGCCCGGCGGTCCCATCGATGGCGCCATGAGGCTGCCGTGAGGCCCCTGTGAGGGTCGTGGCCGGCGCCTTCGCCGGCCGCACGCTCGCCTCGCCCAACGACTTCCGCGTTCGCCCGACCGCCGAACCGGTCCGGGCGGCGCTGCTCGATCTCCTCGCCGCCGATCTCGCGGGCGCGAGCGTGCTCGACCTCTTCGCGGGCACCGGCGCGCTCGGGATCGAGGCGATCTCGCGCGGGGCGCGGCGCTGCGACTTCGTCGAGACGCGCCCGGCGAGCCTCGCCGCGCTGAAGTCGAACATCACGCGATTCCGGCTCAAAGACCGCTCCCGGACCTTCAAGCGGGATGCACTCCCCTTCGCCGCCGCGCTGGGCACCGGCGCCTACGACCTCGCCTTCGCGGACCCGCCCTACGAATCGCGGATGCTGGACCGCGTGATCGACCACTGGCGGGCGACGGCCTTCGCCCCCGTGCTCGCGGTGGAGCACGCGCGGACGCACCCGCTCCCGCCCGGCGCGGTGACGCGCGTGTTCGGGGAGACGGCGGTGACGATCTACCGCGCGCCGCGCGCCGTCAGCGGCTGAGCGCGGGGCCCGGCGGTACGCCGGGGTTCAGGTCTCACACCGGATGGTCGCCCGGCTCGGCCGGCGCCGGCGCCACGGGCGCCGCGGCAGCAGCGGACGCGCCGGGCACGGGCGGACGACCGGGACGTGAGCCGAACTGCGCGCCCCGTCGCGGTGGCTGCGCCAGATGGAACAATCGATTGGTGTAGAACGCCACGATGCGCTCGCGGACGGTGGCCTGCGTGTCCCCCCGCTCCGCACGGAACGGCGCATAGCGCTGACTGTCGTGCGAGACGGCGAACCACCACCAGCCTTCGTCGGTGCCCGTCAGGGTTTCCACCGTGCAGGTGTAGTGACGGTGTGCATCGGTGAACTCGAAGGGCTTCAGCATCGGGTGGCGTCAGGGTGTCTTCGCAACGTAGCGGCAGGCGCGCCGCCGCGCTGCCGGGGCTACCTTGACACGATGGCCCTGACCGCCACCGTCTACACCTTCGACATCGCCCTCAGCGACGTCGACCGCGGCGTCTACGAGGCGCTCGCCATCAAGGCGGCGCGGCATCCCTCCGAGAGCGAGGCCTACCTGCTCACGCGGGTGCTCGCCTACTGCCTCGAGTACGCTGAGGGGATCGCCTTCTCCAAAGGGGGCATCTCCGACCCCGACGACCCGCCCCTCCTGGTGAAGGACCTCACCGGCGGCTGGCGGAGCTGGATCGAGGTGGGCGCGCCGGATGCGGCGCGACTGCACAAGGCGAGCAAGGCGAGTCCGCGCGTCGTGCTCTACACGCACAAGGAGCCGCGCATCCTCCTCCGTGGCTACGAGGGCCAGACGATCCACAAGGCGGAGCAGATCGAGATCGTCGCGATGGACCGCGCGCTGCTCGAGGCGCTGGCCACGCACCTCGACCGCCGCACCCGCTGGTCGGTCACGCGGACCGACGACCAGCTCTTCGTGGACGTCGCCGGGGAGACGCTGACGGGCACACTCGAGCGGCTCCGGCTCCCCGGCTGACGCGGCGTCACCGCGCCGGAACGGCGGCACGCTCCGGCGGCGCGACGACCGCCCCCGTCGCATGCCGCGGTATCACATCAGCGCGTTGAGGATCGCGTTGCCGATCCCGACCAACGCCGCCCCGGAGATCAGCCCCGCGCACACGGACTCCGCCCCCTCCACCCAGATGGCGTGCGCGCGCGAGCCGGCGGCCGGGTTCCGCGACCCCTGCCACCAGAAGAGCATCGCGCCGGCCCACATCGCGAAACACGACTCCGGTGGGAGCACCACGCCGAGCCCGATGGAGACGGCGCTCAGCGGGAAACGACCCTTCGTCCGGATGCGGAGGGTCTCGAACACCACGGCGAGCACCGCGGCGACGAGCATCGCCCAGATGGCGGACGTCGGCAGCCGGCTGATGCCGTTCGTGATGAGATCCGCCACCCCCTTCCACTGCAACGCGGAGGGCATCGCGAACTGTTCGCTCACCAGGGTGGCCGGCGAGCGGGTCCCATCGGCGCCCTTCGGGAGGAAGAGGAGGAAGAAGAGCGGCGTGGAGGCGGCGGCCCCGGCGAGGATCCCGATCACATGGCCGATGGCCTGCTGACGCGGCTTGGCGCCGAGCATGTACCCCGGCTTGATGTCGCTCAGGAGGTTCGCCGCGTTCGACGAGATCTCCGCCGTCATCGTCGCCGGGAGGAGGTTGCTCGCCGGATTCACCCGGTCGATGGCGCCCATCGTGAACTGCGTGATCTTCGAGAGCGCGCCCGTGGGCGTCCACGAGGTGAGCGCCATCGAGTTCGTACAGATCACCGTGAGCACGAAGATCAGCGGGAGCGAGACGAAGGCCAGCAGCCACGGCACGCCGAAGAACGCATGGGTGAGCCAGCCCCCGAGGAGACTGAAGATCGGGACGCCCACGTACGAGACCCAGAGCGGGACCTCGATGTCGCGCAGCGGGTCCTCGCCCGTGTCGTCCGCCGTCGACTTCCCACGGAAGAGCCCGGTGAGCAGCTCGGGCTTGGCGACGAGACTCACCAGCGAGCCGACGACCATCATCACGACGCCCCACCAGAGGGCCCACTGGTTCACGATCTCGCCACGCGAGATGGCGACCACGGTGCCATCCGGCGCCGTGTACGGCGCGATGTCACCGCGTTGGATCATGATCGGCGCGAGCACGGCGAAGTTCACCACCGCGCCGAGCAGTACGCTCGTCGCCACCCGGATGCCCATCAGCCCACCGACCCCGAGCATCGCCATGTCGAGGGTGAGGCGGAGGCCGAGCTGCCGGATGTCGGTCCCCAGGATCTTCGGGGTCCAGAGCTGCCAGCGCGCCGCGAGGTCGTAGAAGTAGGTGTCGAGCCGCTCCTGCAGGTGGAACGGCTCGGTCAGCCCGGCCCAGCGGTCCATCCGCAGGAGCTTGAACTGCAGGAGTCGCATCCAGCCGTCGCTGACCAAGAGCTGCCAGCCCCCGCTGATCGCGGCGGCGGCGGCGAGGAGCCGCGCCTTGAAGAGCCCCGCCGCCTCTTGCCCGGCATACAGGGCGTCGAGGACCACGCCGGCGGCGCGCCCCTCCGGGAAGGGGAGCTGGTCCTCGTTGATGAAGCGGCGCTTCATCGGGAAGGCGAGGAGGACGCCGAGGATCGAGATGACGGTGTTCCACGCCATCATCTGCCACCACGGCACGATCCGACCCGTTACGAGCATGTAGGCGGCGAGCCCGGAGACGAGCGGCGTCACCATGTAGCCGGCCGCCGTCGCGATCGACTGCGTCGCGTTGTTCTCGAGGATCGTGTAGTCGGGCGCGAGCCCCGCCTGCGACAGGGCGCGGAACACCGCGAAGGCGAGGATGACCGACGTCACCCCCACGCCGATCGTGATCCCCGTCTTCCCGGCGATGTAGAGCGCGGTCGCGGAGAGGATCCCGCCGAGGAGGAACCCGGTGATGGCGGCGCGGAGGGTCAGCTGCGCCATGTCGCCGCGGTAGACGCGGGTCAGCCACCACTGGTCCTTCTGCCGGCGCGACCAGGTCGCGATCTGCTCGTCGGTGAGTTGCTCGATGGTCATGCGCGAGACGTTCGCGTCGGGGTCGGACGCGGGCAAGGGGCACGCGGTATCTTCCCGCCATGGCACACCAGACCTGTCCCGCCGCCGCCGCGCGCCGGCGAGCCGACCGCGCCGCCGCACACATCTTCCGACACGCCGTATGCGTCGCGATGCGCCGCACGGTCCTGCACCTCACGCCGCTCCTATCGCTACTCACCGCACCACTCGCGGCGCAGGCCCCGACCGCCATTGCGCGCCCACGCCTCGCCGTGATGTCGGCCTTCGACACCGAGCTCGTGGCGCTCCGCGCCGCGGCGACGATCACGGAGACACGGGTGGTCAACGGGCGGACCTGGT
Organism: uncultured Gemmatimonas sp.; assembly: GCA_964526485.1. Classification (GTDB taxonomy): domain Bacteria; phylum Gemmatimonadota; class Gemmatimonadetes; order Gemmatimonadales; family Gemmatimonadaceae; genus Pseudogemmatithrix. The sequence continues at coordinate 33,253 of CAZGIE010000001.1, forward strand.
ACCTCGGGACCCTCGCCGGCCACGACGTCGTCCTCCTCCTCAGCGGCTTCAGCATGGTGAACGCCGCGATGACCACGCAGGCGCTCCTCGACCGGATCCCCGTCCGCGCCATCGTCTTCTCCGGGATCGCCGGTGGCGTCAACCCCGGCCTCGGCGTCGGCGACGTCACCGTGCCCGCGCAGTGGGGGAACTATCAGGAGACCGTCTTCGCGCGCGAGACGCCGACCGGGTTCGTCCCCTCGCGGGTCACGACCGACTTCCCGGGCTTCGGGATGATGTTCACGCAGGGAACCTCGGTCACCGTCCGCGGCGCCGCCCCCGACTCGCTGGAACGCCGCTTCTGGTTCCCGGCGGACACCCTCGCGCTGCGCGTCGCGCGTGAGGTCGCCGCGCGCGTGCCGCTCGTCCGCTGCACCAGCGACGGCAGCTGCCTCCCCGGCCAGCCCCGCGTGGTCGTCGGTGGCAACGGCGTCAGCGGCCCGACCTTCGTCGACAACGCCGCCTATCGCGACTGGAGCTGGCGGACCTTCCAAGCCGATGCCCTCGATATGGAGACCGCCGCGGTCGCGGTCGTCGCCCACGAGAATCAGGTGCCGTATATCGCGTTCCGGTCGCTCTCCGACCTCGCCGGCGGGGAGGCCGGCCCCAACGTCGCCCGCACCTTCGGTCGGCTCGCCGCCGCGAACTCCGCGGCGGTGGTGCTGGAGTTCCTCCGCGCCTACCCGCGCGTCACCCCCGCGACGGGGACGCGGCGATGATCGCGGCCCTCCGCCGCGCCCTCGCCGCCGGTGAGACCACGCTCGCCACAGAGCTCCGCGCCGGCGCGGCGACCTTCGCCACGATGGCCTATATCATCGTCGTGAATCCCGCCATTCTCGAGGCGGCGGGCATCCCGCGCGAGGCGTCGGTCACCGCGACGATCCTCTCGGCCGCCTTCGGCACGCTGCTGATGGGCGTCTACGCGAACCGCCCCTTCGCCATCGCCCCCTACATGGGGGAGAACGCCTTCATCGCCTTCACCGTCGTGAAGGGGATGGGCTTCCCTTGGCAGACCGCCCTCGGCGCGATCTTCCTCGCCGGCGTGGCGTTCACGCTGCTGACCGTGTTCCGCGTGCGCGGGTGGCTCGCGGCGGCCCTCCCGCGCTCGCTCAAGCACGCTTTCGCCGTCGGCATCGGGCTCTTCGTCACCTTCATCGGCCTCAACGACATCGGCGTCGTGGCGCTCGGCGCCCCCGGCGCTCCCGTCGCCCTCGGGGCGCTCCGCGCCCCCGCCACACTTGTCGCGCTCGCCGCGCTCGGCCTCACGCTCGTTCTGATGGCGCGACGCGTGACCGGAGCGCTGACCATCGGCATCGCCCTCGCCTTCGTCGGCTCCCTGCTCACGGGGATCACCCCGCTGCCGACCGCGCTGGTCAGCGCGCCTCCCAGCCTCACCCCGATCCTCGGCCAGCTCGACATCGCCGGGGCCCTCACCCTCGAGGCGCTGCCCGTCGTCGTCATCGTCTTCGTGATGGCCTTCGTCGACACCATCGGCACCCTCTTCGGACTCTCCGCGCATGCGGGGCTCCTCGACGCCGACGGGAACCTCCCCGACGTCGAGCGGCCGATGCTCGCCGACGCGCTCTCGAACCTCTTCGCGCCGATCGTCGGCACCACCACGACGGGGGCGTACATCGAATCGGCGGTGGGAATCGAGGAGGGGGGGCGCACCGGCCTCACCGCGGTCGTGGTCGCCGTGCTGTTCCTCCTCGCGCTGTGGGGAGCTCCGCTCCTGACCGCGGTCCCGCTCCACGCCTCGGGGGTCGCGCTCGTGGCGATCGGCGTGCTGATGCTCAAGCCGCTCGCGTCGCTCGACACCGCCGACGCGACGGAATGGATCCCGGCGCTCTTCACGATCGTGCTGATGAGCTTCACCTACAACATCGGCGTCGGGATGACGGCGGGACTGCTCCTCCATCCGCTGCTGAAGCTCGCCACCGGCCGCGGGCGCGAGGTGCCGGCCGCGCTCTGGGTGCTCGCTGCGCTTTCGTTGCTGTTCTACCTCGTCTACCCGTACCGGTGATCGGCGCCGGCGCCGCGCGCGTCAGTAGGTGACGAGCGTCTCCGCGCGCCGCCCTGCGAGCGCGGCGCGCCAGGGCAGGAACGAGAGGTCGATCACCGCGGCGAGCCCGCCGACCGCGGCCCCGCACCGCTCGGTGAGCCGCACCACGGCCGCCGCGGTGCCGCCGGTCGCGAGCACATCATCCACGATGAGCACGCGCGCGCCCGGCCCGATCGCGTCCGCGTGCAGCTCCAACGCGTCGGTGCCGTACTCCAACGCGTAGCTCTCCCGCACGCGCGCCCGCGGGAGCTTCCCCGGCTTCCGCACCGGCACCAGCGGCACGCCGAGGTGCTGCGCCACCGGCGCGCCGAAGAGGAATCCCCGGCTCTCGATCGCGAGGACATGCGTGATCCCCGCATCGCGCCACGGTGCCGCGAGCGCCGCCGTGGTGCGCCGGAAGAGCGCCGGGTCGGCGAGCACCGGCGTGATGTCCTTGAAGGCGACGCCGGGCGTCGGGAAATCAGGGACGGTCCGGATCGCGGCCGCGAGGTCCGCGGCGAGGGTCGGGTCGGCTGGCATGGCGGGCGACGACATGGCGGAACGCTCGTCGCGACACGGGGGCGCGGCAAGGGCGGGCGGACAGCGGTCAGCCCGGCGTCACCGTCCGCCAGTGCCGAGCGAGGCCGTGGAAGCTCGCGCGGAAATCCGAGAAGGCGGCCACGGCCTCCCGCTGCGCCGCCGTCAGCCGGTCCGCGATCGACGCCAGCACCCACGCGTGGAATCGGTCGGCACGCTCGGCGTCCGTCCCCGGATCCGCGAGGAGGGACCGAGCCGTGGACGACCAGGCCTCGAGCCCCAGCCGCAGCTGCGCCAGGTGCGCGACCGGATCCTCCGACATCCCGAAATGCGTGACGAAGAACCGCGCGGGCGCCAACGCCTCGACGACGTCGAGGCTCGCCAGCCAGCGCGCATGGTCGAAGTCGGGGGGCGGCGTCACGGGCAGCACGAGGTCGACGGGCGGGAGCCGCAGCCCCGCGACATCGCCGACGTAGGCGGTCCCGTCGCTCTCGTCGAGGTACGTCACGTGATGCACCGCATGCCCCGGCGTGTCGCGCACGGCGAACGACCGCCCGCCGATCCGCACCGTCTCACCGCCCGTCAGTGCATGCAGGCGGTCCGCCGGGACCGCGAGGATCGGCCCCCACAGGGCCTCCATCCGATCCCCGTAGATGCGCGTCGCGCTCGCGATGAGGCGCGATGGATCCGCGAGATGCCGGGCGCCGATCGTATGCACGTACACCCGGAGCCCCGGGTGCGTGGCCACGAGGGTACCGGTGACGCCCGCGTGATCGAAATGGATGTGCGTGACGAGGACGGCCGCGAGGTCCGTGAGCGCGACCCCGTGCGCGGCGAGGCCGGTGGTCAGCGTCGCGAGCGTCGACCCCGGTCCGGGATCGACGAGCACCGGCCCCGCCGCGGTGTCGAGGAGGCGACAGGCGACGGACCGGGGACGGCCGAGATGCGCGAGATCTATGGTGGCGTCGCGGACGGTCATCGGGAATCGAGGCGGACAGGTGAACGCGGTGGCACGTGGAGAAGACGCCGAGCATCTTCCGGCGGTCACCTCCCCACCCCCACCGACCTCGTCCGATGCGTCTCCTCCTCCTCGCCCTGCTCCTCCCTGTCGCCGCGCACGCCCAAGGGGCTGCCGTCCCGGCTCGCCCCGCCGCCGTCACCGACGCTGCCATCGCGCTCGGCGATTCCATCTACCACAGCGGCGGCTGCCAGCGCTGCCATGGCCAGAAGGGGGCGGGCGCAAACAACGGCCCGAGTCTCGTGAGCGGCGCCTGGGTGCAACACGCCGGGAGTTTCGACGAGATCGTCGCGACCATCACCAACGGCGTACCGCGCGACAAGGTGAAGGACGCGTCCCGGCGCTTTCCGATGGGGCCGCGCGGCGGCCCGATGAACCTCGACGATGCCCAGGTGCAGGCCGTGGCCGCCTACGTCTGGTCGATCTCGCGCGCGAAGACGGCGCCGGCCGCGCCGTGAGCGAGGGGGGGGCCCCGCCACCGGCGGGGGCCCCCACGGATCGGTCGCCAGCGATCGGGGGCGCGCCCGCGTTGAGCCGAGTGGGCCGGGAACCAACCCCGCCCCTTCCACGCTGACCACAGATGCGCGATCTCACGCAGGGTTCCATCCCCGGCCACATCATCCGCATGGCGGCCCCGATGGCCGTGGGGATGCTCTTCCAGACGGCCTATTTCTTCGTCGACCTCTACTTCGTCGGCCGCCTCGGCGACGCCGCCATCGCGGGCGTCGGCACCGCGGGGAATCTGCAGTTCATGGTGATGGCTGTGAGCCAGGTGCTCTCCGTCGGGACGATGGTCCTCGTCTCGCATGCCGCCGGCCGCAAGGACGGCGCCGCCGGCACCCTCACCTACAATCAGTCGCTCACCCTCTCCGCCATCGCGGGCGTGTTGACGCTCCTCCTCGGCTATACGGCGGGCTTCGCCTGGGTGCGCGGGATCGCCGCCGACGCGCGCACCGCCGAACTCGGCACCACGTACCTGGCGTGGTTCCTCCCCGCCCTCGCGCTCCAGTTCCCCCTCGGCGCGATGATGTCGACGCTCCGCGCGACCGGGATCGCGCAGCCCACGATGGTCATCCAGGTCGCGACGGTCGTGCTGAACGCGATCCTCGCCCCCATCCTCATCGCCGGCTGGGGGACGGGCCGGCCCCTCGGCGTCGCCGGCGCCGCCATCGCCAGCGACATCGCCCTCGTCGTCGCGATCGGCCTCGCCCTGTACTACTTCAAGCGACTCGAGCACTTCGTCCGCTTCGATGGGGCGCAGCTCCGTCCCCATCTCGCCACCTGGAAGCGACTCCTCGGCATCGGGATCCCCTCGGGGCTCGAGTTCGGCCTGATGTTCATCTCGATGGCCGTCGTCTACTGGATCATCCGCGACTTCGGGCCGGCCGCGCAGGCGGGCTACGGCATCGGCTCCCGCGTGCTGCAGGGGGTGCTGCTCCCCGGGATGGCGATCGCCTTCGCGGCGGCGCCGGTCGCCGGACAGAACATCGGGGCTAACCGCCCGGACCGCGCCCGCCAGACCTTCGTCGCCTCCGTCACGCTGGGCTCGGGGGTGATGCTCGCGCTCAGCATCCTCTGTCATTTCCGGCCCGAGTGGCTGGTGCACTGGTTCTCCGACGAGCCGGAGGTCCTCGCGGTCGCCGCCACCTTCCTGGCGACGATCTCGATGAACTACGTCGCCTCCGGCATCGTCTTCACCTGCTCCGGGATGTTCCAGGCGCTGGGGAACACGATGCCGACCGTCGTGGCGAGCGGCGTGCGCCTCCTCTGCTTCGTGCCGCCGGCCCTCTGGGCCTCGCACCGCCCCGGCTTCACGCTACAGCGGCTCTGGTACATCTCGGTCTTCGCGACGACGATGCACGCGATCGTCGCGGTGGCGATGCTGCTGCGCGAGGCGCGGCGGCGGCGCGAGCTGCACCTGCTCGACGACACCGCCCTCGCGGCGCCTGCCGCGGGCTGACGCTTCACCCGCGGCGCGCCCCGCGCGCGCCGCTCACCGGTCTCCCTCCGTGCCGCTGCGCGTCCTCATCCTCGTCCTCGGCGACCAGCTCGACCCCACCTCGAGCGCGCTCGACGGCGTCGACCCCGCCCGCGACGCCCTCTGGATGGCGGAGGTCGCCGAGGAGTCGACGCACGTCTGGTCGTCCAAGCCGCGCACCGCGCTCTTCCTGAGCGCGATGCGGCACTTCGCCGACGCCCAGCGAGGGATGGGTCACACGGTCCACTACACCACACTCGACGACGATGCGAACACGGGGACGCTCGCCGGCGAGTTGCGGCGCGCGATCGCGGCCCATCGCCCCGAGCGCCTGGTGATGACCGAGCCGGGGGACTGGCGTGTCCGTGAGGCGGTGGCGGCGGTGGCTCGCGACGTCGGCCTGCCGCTCGAGGTCCGCACCGACCGGCACTTCCTCTCGACCGTCACGGAGTTCGCCGCTCACGCGAAGGGGCGTAAGCAGCTACGCCTCGAGTTCTGGTATCGCGAGCTCCGACGGAAGCACCGCGTCCTCCTCGACGCCGACGGTGGCCCCGAAGGCGGCGACTGGAACTACGACGCCGAGAACCGTGGCAGCTTCGGGAAGAAGGGACCAGGCCTGCTGCCCGCGCCCCGCGCGTTCCCGCCGGACACGATCACGCGCGAGGTCCTCGCACTCGTCGCGCATCGCTTCGCCGACCATCCGGGACGCCTCGACGCCTTCGATTGGCCCGTCACCCCCGCCGAGGCGCGCGAGGCGCTGGACGACTTCATCGCGCATCGACTCGCCGAGTTCGGGACGTACCAGGATGCGATGTGGACCAAGGAGCCGTGGCTCTATCACTCCCGACTCGCCGCGGCGATGAACCTGAAGCTCCTCGACCCGCGTGACGTCATCGCCGCCGCCGAGAAGGCCTACCGGGCCGGCCGCGTGTCGCTGGCGAGCGCCGAGGGGTTCATCCGACAGATCCTCGGGTGGCGCGAGTACGTGCGCGGGCTCTACTGGCACCTGATGCCGGGCTATGCGGACCACAACGCGCTCGGTGCCCACGAGCCGCTGCCGGCGTTCTACTGGTCCGGCGACGTGGAGATGGCCTGCCTGCGAGACGCCATCGGCCAGACGCTCGACTTCGGGTATGCGCACCACATCCAGCGACTGATGGTGACCGGACTCTACGCGCTCCTCCTGGGCGTCGAGCCGCGGGCGGTGCACGAGTGGTACCTCGCGGTCTACGTCGATGCCATCGAATGGGTGGAGCTCCCGAACACGATCGGGATGGCGCTCCACGCGGATGGCGGGATCATGGCTTCCAAGCCGTACGCGGCGACTGGGAAGTACATCGATCGGATGAGCGATCACTGCCGCGGATGCCGGTTCGACCCCGCGGTCGCGGTCGGTGAGGACGCGTGCCCCTTCACGACGCTCTACTGGGATTTCCTCGCGCGGCACGAGACGCGCCTCGCCGCGAACCAACGGATGGCGCTGCAGGTCAAGAACCTCCGCCGCCTCGACACCGACCAGCGCGCGGCGATCGCGGCGCGGGCCGACGCCATCCGCGCGCACGGCGGCGCCCCACCGACGGGAGCGGGCTGATGGCGAAGATGCGCAAGAAGTCCGAGTTGCCGACGAAGATCTGCGAGGCCTGCGGCCGCCCCTTCACCTGGCGAAAGAAGTGGGAGCGGGACTGGGAGCAGGTGCGCTACTGCTCGGATGCCTGCCGACGGAAGGGTGCTGAGGTGGTCAAACCACCACGTTGAGCAGGCGACCCGGCACGAGGATCACCTTCTTCGGCGTCCCCGTGATGAACTTCGCGATCGCGGGCTCCGCGAGCGCCGCCGCCAGGGCGGCCTCCTGCGTGACGTCCGTCGCGACCTGGATCGTGCCGCGTGTCTTCCCGCCCACCTGCACCACCAGCGCCACGGTGTCGCTCACGAGCCGCGCCGCGTCGAACCTGGGCCACCCGCCGTCGAAGACGCTCCCCGACCGGCCGAGCATCCCCCAGAGCACCTCGGCGATGTGCGGCGCGAACGGTGCCACGAGCGAGACGAGGGGCGCCACCTCGTCGCGATGGCAGGCGCGCTCCCCCTTCCGGAGGACGTTCATGTACTCCATCATCGCCGCGATCGCGGTGTTGTAGCTCAGCGCGGGCACGTCCTCACCGACCTTCTTGATGGTCGCGTGCAGCTTGCGGAGCACCGCGTCGTCCGGCGCGCCGTCGGTGGTCGCATCGCGCACCGACGCCCAGAGCCGGTCGAGGAACCGCCGCACCCCGCTGATCCCCGCGTCGCGGAAGTCGCCTCCCTCCTCGAAGGGCCCGAGGAACATCAGGTAGGTGCGGAAGGCGTCGGCGCCCCACTGCTCGAGGTACTCGTCGGGATTCACCACGTTCCCCTTCGACTTCGACATCTTGGCCCCCTCGCGGATGATGAGCCCGTGGGCCCGGAACCGCGTGAAGGGCTCCTCGAAGTCGAGGTGCCCCGCGTCGTGCAGGACCATCGTGATGAAGCGCGAGTAGAGGAGGTGCAGCACCGCGTGCTCGTTCCCGCCGATGTACGTCGTGACGGGGAGCCAGCGCTTCGTCGTCGCCGCATCGAACGCGACATCGTCGCGCGGCACGCTCGGATAGCGCAGGAAGTACCACGCGCTGTCGAGGAACGTGTCGCTCACGTCGGTCTCGCGCCGCGCCGAGGCCCCGCAGGTCGGGCAGGGCGTCCGGTACCACGACTCGTGCCGCGCGAGCGGCGAGACGCCGGAATCGTCGGGCTTGAAGTCCGCGACGTGTGGCAGCACCACGGGAAGCTGGTCTTCGGGGACCGGCACTGTGCCGCAGGCGTCGCAATACACGATCGGGATCGGCGGGCCCCAGTACCGCTGCCGCGAGATGCACCAGTCGTGCAGGCGGTAGTTGGTCACCGCCTCCGCGTGGCCGTGGGCCGCGAGCCACGCCGTCACGTCGCGCTTGGCGACGGTGACGTCGAGCCCGTCGAACTGGCCCGAGTGCACGAGCCGCCCGTCCCCGACATACGCCGCCCCATCGAACGGCGTCGTGGCCATCTGACCCTCCCCCGCCACCACGCGCACGATCGGGAGGCCGAAGACCTGCGCGAACTCGAAGTCCCGCTCGTCGTGGCCCGGCACCGCCATGATCGCCCCCGTCCCGTACTCCATCAGCACATAGTCCGCGACCCAGATCGGGACCGGTGCGCCGGTGGCGGGGTTCGTGGCATACGCGCCGGTGAAGGCGCCCGTCTTGTCCTTCGTCGTCTTGCGGCTCACCAAGTCCTGCCGTGCCGCCCGCGACTGATACGCTTCGACGGTCCCGCGCTGATCCGGCGTCGTGATCGTCTCGACGAGCGGATGCTCCGGCGCGAGCACGAGGTAGGTGGCGCCGAAGATGGTGTCGGGCCGGGTCGTGAAGACCTCGATCGCCGCGGCCGACGGCGCGACCTCGGTGGTCACCGCGACCGCCGCGCTCCCGGCGTCCGCGAGCGGGTCGAGCACGCGGAACCGGATCCGCGCCCCCTCGGACTTCCCGATCCAGTTCCGCTGCGCCTGCTTGGTCGTCGCGGACCAATCCAGCGTCTCGAGGTTCTGCAGCAGGCGACCGGCGTACTCGGAGATGCGAAAGAACCACTGCTCGAGGAAGCGCTGCTCGACCACGGTCCCGCAACGCTCGCACGCCCCCCCCTCCACCTGCTCGTTCGCGAGCACCGTCTTGCACGACGAGCACCAGTTGACGGCCGCCGCCTTCTTGTACGCGAGCCCCTTCCGGTACAGTTGCAGGAAGACCCACTGCGTCCACTGGTAGTAGGCGGGGTCGGTGGTATCGACCGACCGTGCCCAATCGACCATCAACCCCGCGCGATCGAGCTGGCGCCGGAAGTTCGCGATGTTGCTCGGAATCAGGTCCATCGGGTGCTTCCCGACCTTCAGCGCGAAGTTCTCGCTGTGGATCCCGAAGGCGTCATACCCCAGCGGCTGGAACACCGTGTGTCCCCGCAGCCGCTGGAACCGCGCGTGGATGTCGCTCCCCGTGAAGGCGAAGAGGTTCCCCACGTGCAGCCCCTCGGCCGACGGGTAGGGGAACATCATCAGGGCGTAGTACGGCGAGGCCCCGTGAGCGAGGTCGACCCGGTTGGTGCCGAGGTCGGCCCAGCGCTGGCGCGCCTGGGCCTCGACCTCGGACGGGTCGTAGGCGAGAGGTTCGATGGGTGCGGTCATCTGGAAGGGCCGGCGTTCAAACCCGCAATCTATCCGACCCGGCCCCGGGTCGGCGGACGGCGACCCCTACCGCCCCCGGTCCCGCAGCTCCACCAGCAGGCACCGGTCCTGCACCACGTCGATCCCGGCCCGGGCGAGCACCTCGGCCACCTCGTCGTGGCGAATCCCCAGCTGGAACCAGACCGCTCGGGGACGCGCCGCCAGAAGGTCGTCGAGATGCCCCGGGATGTCCGCCGGCCGCCGAAAGACGTTCACGAGGTCCACCGGCGCCCCGATCCCCGCGACGCTCCGGACCACCGGCTCCCCCAGGATCTCCGTGACCTCGGGGTAGTAGACCGGGACGGGGATGATCCGGTACCCCGCCCGCTGAGCGTACGCCGGCACGTCATAGGCCGGCGCCGGCTTCCCGGGGACCTTGATCCCCAGGACCGCGATGGATCGCGTCCGCTCGAGGAGCGCCGTTATCCCGGCCTCCGAGTCCACCAGATGGGTGCGCCAGTCGGTCATCCGGCCGTGAAATCAGCTCCCGGACGAGGTAATTTCAAGGGCTGTCCACCCTCCCCCGCGGAGTCCTCCCATGAAGATGCTCGTCCTCGGTGCCGGCCTGCAGGGCTCGGCCTGCGCCTACGATCTCCTCCAGAACCCCGCCGTCACCGAGGTCCGCCTCGCCGACCAGCGGGTCGACCGCCTTCCCCCCTTCCTCCAGCCCTACATCGGCGGGGAACGGCTCAAGACCATCCAGCTCGACGTGAAGGACGGCGCCGCCGTCACGGCCGCGATGCAGGGCGTCACCTCGGTGATGTGCGCCCTCCCGTACTACTTGAACCTGCCGATGACCGAGGCCGCCATCGCGGCCGGCGCCCACTTCTGCGACCTCGGCGGCAACACCGAGATCGTCCAGCAGCAGCAGACCCTCACGGCGCGTGCCGCATCGGCCGGTGTCTCCGTGATCCCCGACTGCGGGCTCGCCCCGGGGATGGTGAACATCCTGGCCCAGCTGGGTATCGACCGCTGCGACACGGTGGATGCCGTGCGGATCTACGTCGGTGGCCTGCCGCAGCAGCCCGAGGGGCCGCTCCAGTACCAGATCGTCTACTCCATCGAGGGCGTCCTCGACTACTACACGACCCTCTCCTGGGTCATCCGCGACGGGAAGCGCACGCAGATGAAGGCGCTCTCCGAGCTCGAGCCGGTGACCTTCGAGGCCCCGGTCGGGACCCTCGAGGCCTTCCACACCGCGGGCGGCCTCTCGACGATGGCGTTCCGGTACGAGGGGAAGATCCCCACGATGGAGTACAAGACGCTCCGCTACCCGGGCCACGCGAAGATCATGGAAGCGATCCGCGAGCTCGGCCTCCTCGAGCTCGAGCCCGTCTCCGTGAAGGGGACCACCATCGTCCCGCGCGACGTGGCGATCGCCCAGATGCAGCCGCGCCTCACCAAGACGAACTCCCCTGACCTCGTCGCCCTCCGGGTGACGGTCGCTGGGACGAAGGGCGGGAAGCCGGTCACCCACCACTTCGAGCTCGTGGATCGCTATGACGCGCAGCACGGGATCAGCGCGATGATGCGCACCACCGGCTACTCGCTCTCGATCACCGGTCAGCTCCAGGCCGAAGGCGCGGTCGCCGCGACGGGGGTCCACACCTCCGACGAGTGCATGCCCGGCGAACGCTACGTGACCGAGCTCGCGAAGCGCGGCATCCTCATCCGCCAGTCGACGACCTGACGGCGCCACGCGGGCGCCGAGGGGGACTCAGTTCCCGGCGGCGCCCGCGCGGGAGAAGTTGGCGAGCGTGACGCTCATCGCGTCGATCGCCATCCGGGCGCGCGTCAGCGACGTCCCGTTGTAGATGAACGAGAAGACCAGCTCCTCGCGGTCCCGTGTGGTGACGTAGCCGCCGAGCGAGATGACCGATCCAGTGGTGCCGGTCTTCGCGCGGACGTTGTCCTGCGCCGCCGTCCCACGCATCCGGCCCGCCAGGGTCCCGGAACGCCCCGCCACGGGCAGGGAGTTCCGGAACGACTCCCCCCATGGCGTCCGCGGGGCGTACGCGAGGAGCTGCACCATCGAGCGCGGCGTCACGCGGTCGAGCGTCGAGAGCCCGCTCCCGTCGCGCGCCGAGACCGCTCCGCGCGGGACCCCGACCTCCGCGGAGAGGAAATCCCGCAGCGCCGCATCCGCCTCGGCCGCCGATCCGACCGTCCCCTCGGCGCGCGCGGCGTTCCGGAAGATCAGCTCCGCGAAGTGGTTGTCACTCTCCTCGTTCATCCGTGCGACGAGCAGGGAAAGCGGCTGCGAGGCCCACGCCGTGACGGGCTGCGCGGTGAGCGGCGCTGCCCCCGCCTTGCTCTCCCCGAGCACCTCGACGCCGCGGCGCTCGAGCGCCGTCCGGAACGCCGCGGCCGCGAAGGTCTCCGGCGTCTCGATCATCAGGCGGTAGCTCCGCGCGCGGCTGCGGCTCCCGATCCACCCCGAGACGTTCACCCGACCGGTCAGCGTGTCGTGGCGCACGCGGATCGCGGCACTCCGGCTCCCCTGCCGGACGGACACCGACGAGCGGATCGGCACCCCCTCCTGCTGGCCGCCGAGGCTCACGATCGCCTGACGGCCCGACGGCCGCACCACGACGGACGTCATGTTGCTCGCCAAGGAGAGCGCGGAGACACGCGGGGCGAACCGCGTGCGCAGGTTCGCCGGCTTCCACCCCTCGGGGACGCGACGCGCCTCGAAGGCGCTGGCGTCACCCAGGACGTCCCCGCGCACCACGCGGATCCCCGCCTCGGCCACCTGCGCCGCGAGCGCGTCGAGGGCGTTCGCGGCCGGCCCATCGAGCCCCAAGGTCGGATCACCGGCGCCGCGCAGGATCAGATCGCCGTCGATCGTGCCGTCCACCAGGATCGGCCCGTTGCGGAGCACCTCAGTCTGGAACTGATGCTGCGGCCCGAACCGGTTGAGCGCGACGGCCGCGGTGTACAGCTTCATCGTCGACGCGGGGAGGAAGCTCCCATCCGCCTCACGCGCGAAGAGGGTGTCCCCCGTTTCGGCGGAGACGACCATCGCCCCCCAGCGGCCGTTGGCGGCGGCCCGGAGCACGCGCCCGAGGTGGGCGACGAGGGAATCGATCCCGACCGGCGTCCCGGCGCGGATGGTGGGACGAGCGGGTCGCCGCCGACTCCGCGCACTCCGGCTCGTCGATCGCGCCGAGGTGCGGGTCGTGACCGTCGACGGCTTCTTCGCCGTCTGGGCGGTGAGATCGATGGGGGCTCCGAGACCGAGACAGGCGAGGAGGGCCACGGCCCGGAGCACGACGAGCGGACGCATACCCAGCAGACGACTGATCGCCGGGCGCGGTGACACCGCGCCCGCGACGGACGCCGAGGGCACCTCAGGCCGCATGCACCTGGGCTCCGGCCCGGTCATCGCGCTGGGAGGTGGTCCATCGAAAGAAGATGACCGACGCCAGCCCATAGAAGAAGAGCCCGCCCGGGATCCACATGATGAGGCCGCCGAGCCGCTGGTCCTCCAGCGGCGAGAGTCCCCAGAGCCGCGGCGCGCTCGCATACGCCGGATAGAGCACGTGGTCCGCGTAGACGATGAAGATCGAGACGATCGTCATGGGGAGGGTCATCAGGAAGGCATAGAGCATCTGGCCGGGATAGCTCAGGCGCGGGAGCTCCGGCATCGGGCTCAGCAGGGGCCACCAGACGATGACCGCCGTCACCAGGAACATCAGGTGCTGCAGGATGTGCACCGGGTGATGGTACATCGCGCTGTTGTAGAGCGGCGGAAGGTGCCAGACGGCGAGCACGAGGTTGAACAGGGCGAAGGCGGTGCGCGGGGTCGTCACCCACCGGGCGACGGCCGCGACCCCGGGATGCGCGAGCGCGGGCCGCAGCATCCACCCCGGCACGCCGAGGAGGAGCAGCGGCGGCGTCACGAAGGTCAGCACCAGGTGCTGGACCATGTGCCCGGTGAACAGGTAGTAGTCGCTGATGTCATGGATCGGCCCGTTGAGGGTCAGGAACATCGCGAGCAACCCGATGGCGACGCTCGCCTGTCGCCCGAGGGGGAGGCGGAGCCCGTCGCGCCGGCGGTGCACCACCACCCGCCACTGGTACACCGCCCAGAGGGCCAGGAGCCCGATGACGGTGCTCCAGTGGACGGTGAAGCCCCCCTGGGTGAGGTCGACCCGGGGATGCAGGAAGAGAGCGAGGCGCATACCCCCAATCTATAAGCCGGATGGGGGGCCCGGCCGTCGGCCGGACCCCCCATCCTCGCGCCGGCGGACCGGCGGCGTGGTGCGCTAGAGGCTGATCTTCGCGAAGAGGAAGAGGAGCGCGAAGATCGTCCCCGTGGCAACGATCAGCGGCCCCGTGAAGAGCGCCTTGAAGAGCTTGTGGTCGTACTTGAGGTGCATGTAGAAGAGCACGACGATCGCGAACTTGGCCGCGCTCATGATCAGCAGCGACGGATTGAAGAGCGGGGAGCTGACGAGCGCCGGGATGTAGTACGCCCAGACCTCGACGACCGTGATGATCGTGAGGATCGCCGCGACCTTGAGATAGGTCGCGCCGGTCGGGTGCGCATGCTCGTGCGCGTGTTCGGCGGGCTTGGAGTCGTGGGACATGAGGGCCTCGCGCTACTGGATGAGGTAGATGAGCGTGAAGATCGCGATCCAGACGACGTCGACGAAGTGCCAGTAGAGGGCGCAGATATCGACAACCAGCTCGTCCTTCGGCGTGAGGCCGCGGGTGCGGTCGATCCACAGCAGCGACATCAGCCAGAGGACGCCGACGGTGACGTGGGCGCCATGGAAGCCCGTCAGGGTGAAGAAGGTCGACCCGAAGAGGTTCGTCTTGAGGGTCAGCCCCTCGCGGACGAACGAGGTGAACTCGTACGCTTGGAAGCCGAGGAAGCACGCGCCGAGGAGCGCGGTCATGCCGAGCCAGAGCTGGGAGGAGCGCTGCGCGCGCGTCCACCACCCCGCGCCGGCGGGGAGCGGCTGGCCCTTGAGCTGGACGGCCTGGAGCGCGAGCACCATCGCGAGCGACGACATCAGTAGGACGAAGGTCGAGGCCGAGGTCACCGGGATGTCGAGGATCGGCTTGACCACCTTCCCCGCCGCGTCGACGTACTCGGTGTGCGGGAAGGGCCCGACCAGCGACTTCCCCTTGTAGATGAGATACGTCGAGATCAACGAGGCGAACAGCATGCACTCCGACCCGATGAACGCCCAGATGGCGATCTTCCGGTGGTCGAGCCCCGTGGTCGTGTGATGGTGGTGCGCGTGGTCGTCGTCGTGCCCGGCGACGGCCCCGTGGGATGCGGCGGCAGCGTGGGAAGCCACGATCGGTCTCCGGTTACTCGAGGGGGGAGGTCAGCCAGGCGTACAGCCCGCCGATGAGCATGGCGGCGCCGGTGAGCAGGATGGTGAGCCCGACCGCGTGATGGTCGCGGAAGAGGAGCAGGCCGCCGAACATCACCGTCAGCCCGACCGCCGTGAAGAGGGGCTTCGCCGTCGGGTAGGGCATCGGGATGCCGAGTGCCTTCGCCGTGTGGGACGCCGTCTCCTCCTGCAGGTCCGACGGGTCGCTCGGCACCGCGTGCCCCGAGGGGTCCGCGTTCCACGACGGGTCCTTCAGGTCCCACAGGGGATAGCGGGACCCGATCGTCGGGATCTTCGCGAAGTTGTACTCGGGCGGCGGCGAGGGGATCGACCACTCGAGCGTGGCGGCGTGCCACGGGTCCCCGCCGGCCACGGCGCCGCGCGTCCGGCTGCGCACGAAGTTCCAGACGAAGACCGAGGTCGCGACGACGAGCAGGTAGGTGCCGTACGTCGCCATCAGGTTGAAGAGGTCCCAGCCCTGCCCCGCGTCATACGTGTAGATGCGGCGCGGCATCCCGAGCAGACCGCTGAAGTGCATCGGGAAGAACGTCAGGTTCATCCCGATGAAGTTCAGCCAGAAGTGCACGTTGCCGAGGCGCTCGTCGAGGAAGCGGCCGGTGATCTTCGGATAGTAGAAGTAGATGCCGGCGAAGATGCCCATGATGGAGCCGCCGAACAGCACGTAGTGGAAGTGCGCCACCACGAAGTAGGTGTCGGTCTGCTGCAGGTCGGCCGGCGGCGAGGAGTGCATCACGCCCGAGATGCCGCCGATCGTGAACATCGCGATGAGCGCGATCGCGAACTTCATCGGCACCGTGAAGCGAATCTCGCCCGCCCACATCGTGGCGATCCAGTTGAAGATCTTCACGCCCGTCGGGATCGCGATGAGCATCGTCATCAGCGAGAAGATCGAATCCGCGACGGCCCCCATCCCCACCGAGAACATATGGTGGGCCCAGACGCCGAAGCCGAGGAAGCCGATCATGATCCCCGAGTACACCATCACCGGGTAGCCGAAGAGCGGCTTGCGGGAGAAGGTGGGGAGGACCTCGGACACCAGGCCGAAGGCCGGCAGGATCAGGATGTACACCTCGGGGTGGCCGAACACCCAGAAGAGGTGCTGCCAGAGGAGCGGGTCCGCGCCGGCCGCCACCTGGTAGAACGTCGTCCCGAAGACGCGGTCCATCATGAGGAAGACGAGCGCCACCGTGATCGGCGGGAAGGCGAGGATCAGCAGGAACTGCACGACGAACGACATCCAGGTGAACATCGGCATGCGCATCAGGGTCATCCCCGGGGCGCGCATATTGATGATCGTCGTGATGAAGTTGAACGCCGCCGCGAGCGACGAGACGCCGAGCACCTGCAGGCCGGCGACCCAGAAGTCCATGTTCATCTTCAGCTCGCTCGACCCCGGGGCAACCCCCGAGTACGCCGGCGTGCTGAGCGGCGCGTACCCGAACCAGCCGCCATCCGGCGCGGCCTGGAAGAGAATCGGCAGCGTGATCAGGATGCCGCCGAACAGGTACACCCAGTACGAGAACGCGTTGAGCCGCGGGAAGGCGACGTCACGCGCACCGATCTGCAGCGGGATCAGGAAGTTGAAGAACGCGGCCGAGAGCGGCATGACGGCGAGGAACACCATCGTCGTGCCGTGCATCGTGAACAGCTGGTTGTACGTCTCCGCGGAGACGAAGCCCATGTTCGGCCGCGCCAGCTGCGTCCGGATCAGGACGGCCTCGAGGCCGCCGATCAGGAAGAAGCAGAGCGCGGTCCAGAGATAGAGCGTCCCGATCCGCTTGTGATCGGTCGTCGTGAGCCAGCTCCAGAGCCCGGACTTGGCAGCGGAGCCGGCGACGGCCGGCGTGGGGGTGGCGAGGGTGGCCATGGCGGTCGTCCCTTACTTGAGGGCCATCAGATAGGCGACGACGTCGGCGATCTGCCGGTCGTCCAGTCCCATCGTGTTGGTGGTCTTGAGGATCGGGTCGTACTCCCCCTTCCCGATCGTGTTCATGATCGAGCCGGGCTTCAGATGCCGCGCGTTCTTGATCCAGCGCGCGAGCGTCGGCGCGTCGTTCTTGTAGAGCCCGCCGGCGATCGTGTGCCGCGAGGCGAGATGCGTGAGGTTCGGGCCGATCTCCGACACCGCCCCCGGGACCCCGCCGATCGCGTGGCAGCCGATGCACCCGCCGAGGAGGAAGCCCTCCGTCGCCCCCTTCACCGGGTCACCCGAGGCGAGGAGCGCGTCGTCGAAGGTGATCCCCGCCGGGATCGGCGTCTGCGGGACCACGTGCGGGAACTCCGCCTCGAGCCGATCCTTCGGGAAGACGTACCCGAGGCTCGGCGCGGCGCCGGGGGCGCGGTCGACCGTCGTCACCTGCGCCGCGGGCAGCACCGGCGTCACAGCGGCCGGGGCCGCGGAGAACACCGCCGGCGCCGCCTGATGCCGCGCCCACGCCTCGAACTCGTCGGGCTGCACCGTGAACACCCGGAACTTCATGTTCGCGTGACTCGAGCCGCAGTACTCCGCGCAGAACCCATTCCACGCCGAGGTCGGCAGGTCCGCCGCCGGCGTGAACCAGAGATGGTTCGTCTTGTTGGTGATCAGATCCCGCTTGCCCCCCATCTGCGGGATCCAGAAGGAGTGGAGCACATCCTTCGTCTTGAGCTCGAAGGCCGCCGTCCGCCCGACCGGGAGATAGAGCTCGTTCGCCGTCACGACGCCGAGCTCGGGGTAGCGGAACTCCCACCACCACTGATGGCCGATCACCTCGACCTTGAGCGCGCCGGCCGGTGCCTCTGCCTGCGTCTCGAAGATCGTCTTCACCGTCGGGATCGCGATGAGCACGAGGATCAGCGCGGGGATCACCGTCCAGGTGATCTCGAGCGCGGCATTGCCGTGGATCGGCTTCGCCGCGGGTCCGCCGGGCCGCTTCCGGAACTTGATGATGGTGACCACCAGGGCCACCTCGACGACCACGAAGACGATGGTACCCCAGAAGACCAGCCGATCGAACAGGGCGTCGACGGCGCTGTTGAACTCGGTGTTCTGGTGGAAGGTCGTGTTGGGATACTCCGTGAGGCCGCACGCGGAGAGCGTGAGGAGGAGCATCGCCACGAGTGCGACGGGAGCCGCCTGGCGGAGGCGCAGCTTCGGCATCGGTCGGGAAGGCTGGGGGGAACGCCGCGTCCGAGCCGCGGCAACCTCTGTCATCTCCCAGACGGGAGACACGGAAAGGTAGTCCGTGCGCGCCGGCAGGGTCAACGACACCGCGGCGGGCCGCGCCGCCGGTTACCGGGCGCCGTCGATCGGGACCGCGTGTTGTTCCCGGACCTTCGTGTCCGCCAGTTCCACCCCGGTCCGCAACTGTGCCACAAGCTCGCGCAGCGACCGGAGCCGCACCTGTTCGCTCCCCCCGCGCCCCGCTACGAGGATCAGCTGCGACACCTGGTCCGCCAGCGGGCTGAAGTGGCCTTTCAGCTGCCCCTGCAACGGCGTCGCCACCCGCTTGATCTGCTGCGGGATGACCCCCGTCGACCGCTGTGCCTTGACGTCGATCGCCATCCGCTCGACGAGCGCGTGCAGCTTCTGGAGGGTGAGGGTCGCCTCCTGAAGCGTCTTCAACTTCATCACCCCAGCGCTGTCGAGTTTCGTGGCGGACATGCGGAAGGGGGGCAGG
>CAZGIE010000002.1:0-10284 GCA_964526485.1 uncultured Gemmatimonas sp.
GCGGTGGTCGCGGAGGAGGAGGCGAACTGCCGGAGCGCGGGGTGGGGGTGCATCGATTGCAAGAAGGCGCTGCACGCCTCGATGACGGCGGAGTTGGCGCCGATCCAGGCGCGCGCGGCGGACCTCGCAGCCGATCCGTCGGTGGTCGACGAGCTGCTGGCTGAGGGCGGGCGGCGCGCGCGGGCGGTGGCGCGGGAGACAATGGGCGTGGTACGGGAGCGGATGGGGTTGGACGCGTCGGCCTGAGCCGGCGCGGGCGTACGATCGGAGGCGGACCAGGATATGGAGCAGATCATCAAGGCGGCGGTCGAGCGCGGGGCGTCGGACCTCCACATCAAGGCGGGGGACGTCTTCCGGGCGCGCATCAACGGGCGGTTGGTGCCGCTCACCAAGCAGGCGCTGACGCCGGAGCAGACGCGCACGATCGCGTTGCAGCTCCTGCCGAACGACGAGGCGCGGGCGAAGCTCGACACCGTGCAGGACTACGACTGTTCATGGGGGGCTCCGGGGATCGGGCGCTTCCGCGTCAGCATCCTGCGCCAGCGCTCGAGTTTCATGATCGTGATGCGCGTCATCCCGTTCGACGTGCCGAGCTTCGAGAAGCTCGCCGTGCCGCCGGTGTTGACGCGGATCGCCGAGGCGGAGCGCGGGATGGTCCTCGTGACCGGCGTGACCGGCTCGGGCAAGTCGACGACGATGGCGGCGCTGATCAATCACATCAACCAGCATCAGAACAAGCATGTGCTGACGCTGGAGAACCCGATCGAGTTCCTGCACCGCGACCTGCAGAGCTCCATCACGCAGCGTGAGATCGGGGTGGACACGGAGACCTTCGGGGCGGGGTTGCGCGCCGCGCTGCGGCAGGATCCCGACGTGATCCTGATCGGCGAGATGCGCGACGCCGAGACGATCGACACGGCGATGAAGGCGGCCGAGACGGGGCACCTGCTCGTCTCGACGCTGCACACGCCCGATGCGCAGAGCACGGTGATGCGCATCATCGCGATGTTCCCGGCCGAGGAGCAGGAGATCGTGCGGGTGCGGCTCGCGGAGTCGCTACACGCGGTGATCTCGCAGCGGCTGCTGCCGCGCGCCGATGGCAAGGGGCGGGTGGCGGCGCTCGAGATCATGCTCGTCACCGAGACGCTGCGCGAGCTGATGCTCGACCCCGACCGGATCGCGGGCATCCGCGACTTCATCGCGGAGGGGAAGGAGCAGTACGGGATGCAGACCTTCGACCAGCATCTCGAGGAGCTCGTGCGCGCCGGGACGGTGACGTACGAGGTGGCGCTCGCCGCGGCGTCGCGCCCGAGCGACTTCCAGCTGCGGGTGAAGACCCTGGGGGCCACCTGATGCGCGGCTTGCACGGCATCTTCGCGCCGGTCGTCACCCCGTTCCGGGCCGGCACCGAGGACCTTGACCTTGACGGGTTCCGGGCGAACGCCCGCGCGCATCTCGCCGACGGGCTCGCGGGGCTCGTCGTGGCGGGCTCCACCGGTGAGGCGGCGCTCCTCGACGAGGCGGAGCGGACCGCCCTCGTCGCCGCGGCGCGTGCCGTCGCGCCGGCGGACCGGCTCGTCATCGCGGGGACGGGCGCGGAGTCGACGCGGCAGTGCCTCGCGCGCTGTCGCGCGGCGCAGGAGGCGGGTGCCGATGCGGTGCTCGTCGTCGCGCCGCACTACTACGCCAACGCGATGACCCCCGCCGCGCTCCGCGCGCACTACCGGCGTGTGGCCGATGCCTCGCCACTCCCGGTGATTCTCTACAACATCCCGAAGTACATGCACTTCGCGCTCCCCGCCGAGCTGGTGGCGGAGCTCGCCGCGCACGAGAACGTCGTCGGCATCAAGGACAGTTCCGGCGACGCCGCGATGCTGGCCGGGTTCCTCGCGGCGCAGTCGGACACCTTCACGGTGCTGACCGGGAGTGGAGCCGGGCTGCACGCGGCGCTGCAGGCGGGGGCACGCGGTGGGATCCTCGCCGTCTCGCTCTTCGCCGGGCCGACCGCGCTCGCCGTCGCCGGAGCGCACGCCGCGGGGGATGCGGCCGCCGCGGCGGCCGGCCAGGCGGTCCTCTCCCCACTGGCGCAGGTCATCGTCGCGAAGCTCGGCGTGGCCGGCGTGAAGTACGCGATGGACCGGGTCGGTCGGGTGGGCGGCGCCCCGCGGCTCCCGCTGCTCCCGCTGGACGCGGCGGGGCGCGCCGAGGTCGACGCGCTACTGCCGACGTGAGGCCCCGCCGGCGCGTACGATGAGCGACGGGCTCCGGCTCCGGACCTTCGGCGCCCTCGTCCTCGAGCGCGAGCGCACCGACGCATCGCCGGAGGTCGTCTATCGCGCGGGGAAACTCCTCGCCCTCCTCCTGCACTTGAGCACGCAGCGCGGGACGCCCCTCCCGCGGGTGGCCGTCGCGGATCTGCTCTGGGGGGACGAGGCCCCGGAGCGCGCGCGTGCCTCGTTACGGCAGGCTATCAACTCGCTCACGCGATTGCTCGGCGCGGCGGCGCTCGAGGTCACGCGCACGACGGTGATGCTCCGGCGCGATGCGGTGCCGACCGACCGCGAGCGCTTCCTCGCGGCGCTCCCTCGCCTCGGCGACGCCAGTGATGCTGACGGCGTGGCTGCGCGTCTCGAGTTCCTGGCCCTCTACGCTGGCCCGTTTGTGGCGGATGAGCCGCGAGTCTCCGAGGCGTTCGACGGGTGGGTACTCGCGGAGCGGCAGCGGCTGCGCTCCGAATTCCTCCAGGCCGCTGCGGTGCAGGGGGAGGGCGCGCTCGCCCGTGCGGCTGGCGAGGAGATGCTGCGGGTGGCGGCGATCGTCCGTGCGGCGGAGCCCGCGGAGGCGCTCTGGGCGGAGCTTGCCTTCGACGCGCACGCGCTGCTCGGCGACGGCGCGGCCGCACGGCGTGCCGTCGAGGAGTGGCGAGCGCAGCGGCCCTCGCCGCAGGACCCGCTCCCGACCGGCCTCTCGACCCGCCTCGAGCGTGCGCGCCGGGAGTCGGCTCGGACCTCCGCCGTGGTGATGCCCGAGGTCGATGCCACCGCCCTTGGCGGGGTCGGCACGAGCTTCGTCGGCCGTCATGCGCTCCTCGAACGCCTGACCGCGAGGGCTGAGCGGGCGCGGCGGGGCCAGTCCGCCCGCGTGCTGATCAGCGGTCCCTCCGGCGTCGGGAAGAGTCGCATTCTCGATGAGTTCGAGGCGCGGCTCCGGCTCCGTGGGGCGCGCGTCATCCGAACGCGCCTCCTTCCCGCGATGCGCGACGTGCCCTTCGCCGCCCTTGCCGACGTCACGCGCGCACTGGCGGCGCTCCCCGGTGCCCTCGGGGTGACCGAGGTGTCCGCGGCCGCGCTCATCGCTTTCCTCCCCGAGCTGCGCGGGCGCTACCCGGTCTCCCCGGCCTCGGCGATCGACGAGGGGGATCTCGTGCGTCGCCGCATCGAGGCCTTCCTCGACCTCCTCGGCGGGGTGGCGGAGGACCGGTTCGTGACCCTGATCGTCGACGACGCCCAGCATCTCGACGTCCGCTCGCGCCAAGCGCTGGAACAGCTGTCGCTCCTTCCCGACGCGAAAGCGCTGGTGCTGCTCGCCGCGCGCCCACCGGCGGCGATCGACGTCACCGCGATGGAGGTGATCGAGGTCCCCGCGTTCGGGGAGGCCGAGGTGCGTGCCCTGCTTTCGGCGGTGGCCCCGTGGCCAGAGGAGGACTGGGCCACGGCGCTCGTCGGTCTCATCACCGCCCGGACGCTCGGGCTCCCTCAGCAGGTGATCGAAGTGCTCCGCGTGGCGGAGGCGACGGGGCTGCTCTCGCGGGGGGCGGCCGGGTGGGCGACACCCGACCCGACGGGGGTGGTGCAACGGCTCGAAGCGGTGCGCGATGCCGGCGAGGTGATGGCGACGCTCCCCGCCGCCCCCCGAGCGTTGCTCCAGATGCTCCGGGTCTGGGGGCGCGCGATGCCCGAGGAGACGCTGCTCGGCGCCGTCGCGCGCCTCGACCCCGATGTCACCGAGGACGCATGGCGCGAGGGGCTCCGCACGCTCGAGTCACTCGGCTTCACTCTGGCTGGGTGGAATACCTGGTCGATCGCCCACGACTCGGTGGGCGAGTCAATCGACGCGCGCCTGACCGCGGCGCATCGCGCGGCGGCGCTCGGCGCGATCGTGCGGCATCTCCTCGACGGCGATGCGATTGCGCCGGCCCTGCTCGACCATATCGCCCTCCTGTGCGGCCAGCTCGACCAGCTTCCGCTCCTCCGCGAGGTGGTCGCGGAGGTCACGCGGCGGGACGCCTGGCGACGGGAGCGCATCGGCGCCCGTCGATTCTGCCGCCAGGTCGCGTCCGCGGCGGGGCGGCCCGCGTGGGAGGGATCGCTCTACCGGCGCCTCGGTTGGGTGGCGCGACAGTCCCGCACCGCCCTCGGGTGGTATGTCGCGCTCCTCTCTTCGGTCGCGCTTGCCCTCGTCACCCTCACGGTGATGGTCTGGCCCCGGTTGGTCGTGGAGGTGGATCCGATGGGGGAAGATTTGGGGCCCGGGATCTCTGGGGACCCGGGGAGGGAGCGGGTGGTCGTGCTATACGTCCAGCCAAGGTTGAGCGTGCAGAATGCCTTCGGTCGACGATACCCGGGGCTCAGTGGGACAGTGCGAGTGCGGACGCCGTACGGGGAGCTGAAGGGCGACACCATCGCCACGTTGACGGACGGTGTGGTGCAGTTTGAGGAGCTGGGGATGCTGTACCACCGATTCGGTGATGTCCCGGAGGAGGGCCGGACCCCCGTGCTGCGATTCTCCGCCTCGGGGTTGATCTGGCGCTCGCGGCCGGTGGTCGTGCGCGGTGCAAAGATCGGGGCCACGACGACCTTCCGTCTGTTGCGGAGCAAGGTCAATGGCATCCGCGTCGATCCCGAGTTACCGGTGCGCGTCATGGCGGGGGACAGTGTCCGGATGCAGCTCACCTTCGAGTACACGACGACCGGGGCGGCGTCGAATTATGTGGTCGCCGCGACCCCCGACTGGATGCCGGCCCGGGAGGCGGCTATCCGGGTCGCTGGGCTGCCGCGCCCGGTACAGGACGCCTGGCAGACGGTGCAGCTGACCTTACCGCCGCCACCGCCGGGCCGTCGACGTCTAATCATTGCCTCTGGTGCTGAGGACTCGGCGGAGCACCTCATGTCGGCGACGAACTGGACCGTTGGGCTCCCGGTCTGGGGGGATGGGAACGATCTCGCAGAGATCGACGAGGCGCAGATTCAGGTGCTGCGTCGCACGGGCAGGTTGACCATTCCGAACTATCTCGCTCGGTCCTATTTGGGCCAACGCGCGCAGATCAAGTTCGGCGAGGAGGAACTCGTGAAGGATTGGGTCCCGGAGCCGGTGTACAGAGACTTCACGATTCTTGGGGACGTGATCGAGTTCGACGTCAGGCCGCGGTCGACGTCAGCACGCTGAGGGTCTCCGCGAGGCTCGAGGCCAAGTGCCAGCGGTCGTCGATTACCCGAAGATGTCCGGCCCCATGGAGCTGCACTACGGCCTGTGTGGCGCGGCCGGGGTTCCCCTCGCTCACTTGGTGGATGGACTCGACGAGGAAGGGGACCCAGTCGGCGCGTGGGAGCCGAGCCATCGATCCGAGGACTGTGCGGATGCCTTCGGCGTTGGTCTGTCCGATGGTGATCATCGTGCCGGCCGCCGCGCTGCTGCCCGGGTGCAGGACGGGGATGACCAGAAGGCCGGGGACCGGAAGCTCCTGAAGCTGCCACAAGAGCCGAGTCAGGATCTGGACATCGTAGTGGTGCGCGTCGTCTAGGGTGATCAGCAGCGGTCCCTCGACGGCAACGGCGGTGAGGAGGTCGTGCACCGCGTGCACCGCGTCGCCGGTGGGCTTCAGCACCCCTGCATGCAATCGGTCGATGGTCTCGGCGAACGTGGGGTGGATGCCGGCGGCACCGCGGCATCCTCTGAGGGCAACCGTGAGGTCCCGAAGGCAGGCGCTGGGGATCCCGACTGCCGAGGCGAGTCCGGTCAGCTGGACCGTCCGCCCGCCGTTGGCGAGGCAGCGACGTGACAGTTCACGCAGCAGCCACGTCCGGCCCGTGCCGGACTCCCCGGTGAGGCAGGCGACCGACGCACCTCCCTCACCGGCCTCCCACCAGGCCTGCTCGAGTCGCTGGAGCGCGGCCATGTGAATCGGATGTCCGCGGCGCTCCCCATCCTCGAGGCGGGTCTGTAGGCATGCCCGCAGGGAGTTGAGGCGAGCCTTCAGTTCGTCGTGGTCTCCGGTCTCTGGTGCCCGTGGCCCCGTCGCTTCCAATAGCCCGGCGACCTGCTCGAAGGCCGCCCGGTCGCCGAGCGCGGTCGCCGCCTCGAGTTGGAGCCACAGCAGCTCCGAGGCATCGCCGAGGACCTGGCGCGCCAGGGTAAGGGTCGACGCAAAATGCCCGGTGGCGGGTCCGAGTTTCGCTGCGCTCCAGCCGCGGCCAAGGGCCTCGAGCAGGCGCCGTTCGAATCGGGCGCGCACGCCCCGGATCCAGCTCTGGAGCGCCGACCCTGCGATGTCGAGCGCGCCCCCCACCGGGGCCGTGATCATGGCGAGTGCCTCGGTGATTCGGCCGTCGACGATGAGGTGCTCCGCCTCGAGCAGATCAACGCTGACGGGACGGCGGAGGTAGAGCCGGCCCCCGGCATCCAGGATCGCGTCGGGACCGAGGGCCCGACGCGAGCGGAAGATCGCCTGCCGCAACGAATTGGAGGCGTTGGCGTCCGACGCCCCCTCCCAGAGCAGGTCGCGAAGGGTTCTCCGGGGCACACCGTGCTGGTCGGCGGCGGCGAGAAGCACGAGCATCGCGGTCGGCTTGATGCCGATGCTAACCGGGCGCTCCGAGCCGAGCCCATCGGTTGCGATGAGCCTGAGTCCAACGTTTGTTGTGATCCGAAACGCCATACTGAAGGCCCCGTTCGGTTATTGCTGGGGTCCAACATCCATCCAGTTCGTTATAAGAACGTCAAAGGTGCCGAATTGTCTATTTTTTGAACACTTTTACGTGTGTCATGATGGATGATTCCTTCGAGTTTTGGCGCGGCCGACCGAGAAGTACCTCAGCGTTGCATTACATCGGGGATGCGCTTAAATTTCTCCCACGCCCCGCCTCCCCGGGGCGTTTTTTGTGCCCGGACCTCTCGGGCCTCACCGCGCGCACGGAGCCCGAGATGTTCGACGCCAAGACCCGGACCATCGTGATTGTCGGGGCGCAGTGGGGGGACGAAGGGAAGGGGAAGCTCGTCGACGTGATGGCGGAGCAGGCCGATTGGGTGGTGCGGTACCAGGGGGGCGCCAATGCGGGCCACACGGTGCACGTCGGGGACGAATCGACGGTCCTGCACCAGGTGCCGAGCGGAATCCTGCATCCCGGGGTGCGCTGTGCGATCGGGAACGGCGTCGTGCTCGACCCGGAGGGGATGTTCGAGGAGGTGGACGGGCTGGTCGCGACGGGGGTGGATGTCGCCGGCCGGCTGTACCTGTCCGATCGCGCGCATCTGGTGATGCCCTACCACAAGCTTGTGGACAAGGAGAGCGCGGCGAGCAAGGCGATTGGGACCACGGGGCGGGGGATCGGCCCAGCGTATGAGGACAAGGTCGCGCGTCGCGGCATCCGCGTCCTCGACCTCCGGCACCCGGCGCGGCTCAAGGCGCTGGTCGACCGCGGCACCGAGCATGCCAATGTCGTGCTGGCCGGCTTCGGGTCGAGCAAGCGGGCCGATGCCGCCTTCACCCTGGAGGCGCTCGAGCGGATCGCGCCCCGGCTGCTCGCGATCGCCGAGGATGTGGGGCTCGCGGTCAGTCGGGCGCAGAAGCAGGGGGCGGCGGTCCTCCTCGAGGGGGCGCAGGGCTCGCTCCTCGATGTCGATCACGGCACGTACCCCTTCGTGACGTCCTCGAACACCACGGCCGGCGGTGCCGCGATTGGGGTGGGGATCTCGCCGCGCAGTCTCGACGCCGCGATCGGGGTGGTGAAGGCGTATACCACCCGCGTCGGCGCCGGGCCGCTCCCGACGGAATTCGACGAGGCGATGAGCCAGCACGTGCGGACCCTCGGCAACGAGTTCGGTGCGACGACCGGGCGGCCGCGTCGCTGCGGCTGGTTCGATGCCGTGGTCGTGCGGTACGCGGTGCGCGTCAATGGGCTCACCGGCCTCGCCATCACCAAGCTCGACGTCCTCGACACCCTCGAACGGATCGGCCTCTGCACGGGGTACCGTGTGGACGGGGCGGTCACCGAGGAGTTCCCGGGGGACATCGCGGATCTGGATGGGATCGAGCCCGTCTACGAGTGGTTCGAGGGGTGGCGGACCCCCACCTCAGGGGCGCGCACGCTCGCGGAGTTGCCATCGGCCGCCCGTCGGTATCTGGACCGTATTCAGGAGCTCGTGGAGTGCCAGGCTCAGTACGTCAGCGTCGGCACGCGACGGGACCAGATCATAGGCCTCTGAAAACCTACGTCGTTGTCCGGAACAACGATGACGGGAGTTTGACGGCACCGGAGACTTTGCCGATGTGTCGTCCACACCGGCGTGCTGGCCCGGCGTTATTCGTCGGCGTTGGGGGCACGGATGTGACGCAGGACACATCCGTTTGACACCTTTCTCACTAACGTGGTATCGTCCGGCAGTATCCCGCACCAGCGTGCGGGGCATCGCCTGACGGCCGGCGTCGCCGGCCTCCGCGTCCGAATCCCTTCTCTCGAGGTCCTGTATGTCCAAGCGTGCGTCCCTGCTGGTCGCCCTCTCCCTCGTGACCCTTGGCGCCGCCTGCGGCGGCGGTGGCACCTCGGCGGCGCCGCAGCCGGGCCCCTCGCCCGTGAACGTGAACCGTCTCCCCGACTGGTTCACGAACGTCCCGACCGACGCGAACACGATGTACGCTGCGACGACGGCCGAGTCGCGCGATCTCCAGCTCGCCATCAACAAGGCGGTCACCGATGGCCGCAACAACCTGGCGCAGCAGATGGAGGTCAAGTTCGAGGGGATGTCGAAGCGCTTCCAGGAGGAGACGGGCCTGGGCGCCGACGCGCAGCTCATCGACCAGTTCACGCAGGCCTACAAGGGCATCGTGAGCCAGACCATCAACGGCTCGCGCGCGGCGAAGCAGGAGATCGTGAACACCCCGGCCGGCGGCTATCGCGCCTACGTGCTCGTGGAGCTCCCGATCGGCGCGGCGAGCCAGGCGCTGATGCAGCGCGTCCGCGCCAACGAGCAGATGTACACGCGCTTCCGCGCGAGCCAGGCGTTCGACGAGCTGCAGAAGGAAGTCGAGCGGTACGAGGCGTCGCAGCGGCCGCGCCCGTAATGCCGGTGGTGTGGCAGGGGGGAGCCCGGCGACGCGTCGCCGGGCTCTTCCCGTTTCCGGTGCTCGCGTCGTGGGTGGCGCTCGGCGCGCTCGCCTGTGCGCCCGCGCCTAGGGCGGGGGAGCCCGCGGGGGCGCCGGCGGCATCGATGCCGCTCGCCGAGGCGTTGGCGTATCCCGCCTGGTTCCTCGCACCGGGGCCGACGCTCGCGGGGACGGTGACGTCGTTCGCCCCGGTGGGGCTCCAGCGGGCGGCGGCGGAGTCGGTGGCGGTGGAGGAGGCGAAGGCGCGCGTGGCGCTGGCGCGGCGGGTGCGGATCGAGCTCGATGCGGCGTTCCAGTCGGGGCTCGGTGTGCCCCTCACGAGCCAGGGGGAGCGCTTCCGTGAGACCGCGCTGAGCCCGCTGCCCGACTCCGTGCGTCTCGTGACGAGCGCCGCGGTGCGTGGTACCCTGTTCGCGCTGGTGGCCGGCCCGCGGCAGTCGGTGGACTCGCCTGGCGAGGCGCTCGTCCCCGTGCCGGCGACGCCGCCGACGTGGGTGGGGACGCTCCCGCGAGCCGACGGGGTGGTCTATGCGGTGGGGGTCGCGCCGGCGACCTTTCGTGAGGCCGGCGGGTGGCTCGAGGCGGAGCGGCACGCGCGGGCGCAGCTCGCGGCGAGCGTGTCGTCTCGGGTGCGGACACTGGCGATGGGAGCCGGTCGCGACGAGGCGACGGTCACCACGGTTTCGAGCGCGGTGACGCTGGCGGATCTGGTGGTGGAGGGGCGGTGGCGGGATCGATCGACGAGGCCGAGATCATGACGAGACCCTGGGCGGTGATCACGGTGCCGAACTCCTCGACGCTCTGGTCACGGGACTGCGACGGGGCGTCGCCGGCGGCCATCGTGAGGGCGACGGTCGCGCGCACGGTGACGACGGCGTCGGCGTGCGACTTGGCCAGGCGGCGGG
>CAZGIE010000002.1:10294-10744 GCA_964526485.1 uncultured Gemmatimonas sp.
GGGATCGATCGACCTGTTTCGTCCTCGTACGAGGGCGGGTGCTGGAGGCACAGTGATGCGGACGCGTGCGTGGCGGATGGTGGGGATAGCGGCGGTGGCGATCGGGTGCGGCGGGGCGACGGCGGCCGGGGCCGGGACGCCCGCCGCGGCGAGCGCGCCGGCGCCGGTCAGCGTGCCGACGAGTGCGCCGGTGCGTGCCACCGCGACGTCGGTGGGCGGTACGTCGAGCGCTGCGCCGAGTGTCGTCCCGATGCCGCGGCTCGAGCCGTGCCCCGCGCCGACGGCGGCGCCGCGATGGTCGGTGATCCGGCTCGCGGAGTATCTGCCGCGAGACCGGTCGCGTGCGGACGTGGAGCAGGCGCTGTTGGGGAAGGCGCGGCTCGCGATCGTGGAGCGCGACCTCGGGATCTCCGTGAGCGGCGTGACCTCGCGCATCGTCGGTGAAGAGGG
>CAZGIE010000002.1:10754-26127 GCA_964526485.1 uncultured Gemmatimonas sp.
CGTCGGGGCGAATTCGCAGCTGACCGACATCTTCCTCCAGCAGTTCCGGCAGGAGGTCGGTCGGCGCGTGGTGTCGGAGTGCGCGCGCTTCGTCGACGTGGGGCGTGACTCGATGGCCATCGAGTTCTCCGCGGTGGTCGCGCGCGAGACGGAGGACGCGTCGGCGGGGTTCGAGGGGGAGGTGACGGTCGGGCAGCCCGCGTACCGCGAGAACGACAAGGTGACGCTGACGGTGAAGAGCACGGAGGAGGCGCGGGGCTACCTCTTCGCGGTGGCGCAGGGCGGCTCGGCGACGCTCTTCTTCCCGCACCAGTACGACACGCTGAACGTGCTGCGGCCGAACGAGGCGTTGGCGCTCCCTCGGCGCGGGAGCCCGTACGAGCTGGTGGCGAGCCTCGACCCGCGCTTCGGGGCGCCGCAGGTGGAGCATGTGCTGGCGCTCTTCTACAAGGGGCCGGGGACGGCGCCGTTCCAGGCGCGGGATGCGTTCGCGCGGTCGTTCACGAACGCGGAGATCAACCAGGCGATCATGCGGATCCCGCGGAGTTTGCGGACGCAGGCGGCGAGCGGGTATTCGATCGCGAAGCGGGTGCCGTAGGGGGCTACTCCGCTCCGCTCGGCGGCCGACCGTCGTTGCTGTCCCAGCCCGACATGGTCCGCGTTAACTTCCGGGTATGGCCGCCTCTTCCCGCCCCGACGTCCTCGACTCCCTCGTCAGCCTCGCCAAGCGCCGGGGCTTCATCTTCCAGTCCTCCGAGATCTACGGGGGCACCGGCTCCGTCTGGGACTACGGCCCGCTCGGCGTCGAGCTGAAGAACAACGTCAAGCAGCGCTGGTGGCACGCGATGGTCCGCGAGCGCGACGACGTCGAGGGCCTCGACGCTGCCATCCTGATGCACCCCCGCGTCTGGGAGGCCTCGGGCCACGTCGCCGGGTTCTCGGACCCGCTCGTGGACTGCAAGGCGTGCAAGGCGCGCTTCCGCGCCGATAAGCTCACCGACGCCGCCTGCCCGCGGAAGCCGTCCAAGAAGCCCGGCGAGCACACCGACTGCCAGCTCACCGAGCCGCGGCAGTTCAACCTGATGTTCAAGACCTTCATGGGGCCCGTCGAGGACTCGGCCGCCGTGGTCTATCTGCGCCCCGAGACGGCGCAGGGCATCTTCGTCAACTTCCTCAACGTCCAGCAGGCCACGCGCCAGAAGGTCCCCTTCGGCATCGCCCAGATCGGCAAGGCGTTCCGCAACGAGATCACCCCGGGCAACTTCATCTTCCGCACCCGCGAGTTCGAGCAGATGGAGATGCAGTTCTTCGTCGAGCCGGGCACGGACATGGAGCACTTCGAGCGCTGGAAGCAGGCCCGCCTCGACTGGCACCTCGGGCTCGGCCTCGACCGCGACCGCCTCGAGTTCCACCAGCACACCGAGAAGGAGCTCGCGCACTACGCCCGCGCCGCCTTCGACATCAACTTCGACTTCGGCGGCACCCTAGGCTTCCAGGAGATCGAGGGCGTGCACAATCGCTCCGACTTCGACCTCCGCCAGCACCAGGAGTTCTCGTCCAAGAAGCTCGAGTACGTGGACCAGGTGCAGAACAAGCGCTACCTGCCGTACGTGATCGAGACCTCGGTCGGCGCGGACCGCGTGACCCTCGCGATCCTCGTGAACGCGCTGCGCGAGGAGGCGGTCTCTGGCGAACAGGAAGGGCGCACGGTGATGGGGTTCCACCCGGCGCTCGCCCCGATCAAGGCCGGCATCTTCCCGCTCACCAAGAAGGACGGCCAGCCGGAGATGGCGGAGAAGCTCGCCGCCGCCCTGCGGAAGAAGTTCACGGTCTTCTATGACGAGGCGGGCGCTATCGGCCGGCGCTACCGTCGGCAGGACGAGGCGGGGACGCCGTTCGGCATCACCATCGACGGCGATTCCACGAAGAACGACGATGTGACGATCCGCTTCCGTGACGATATGGGGCAGATCCGCGTCTCGACCTCCAAGGTGGCCGAGGTGCTCGGCCGCTACCTCGAGGCGGACCACGCGCGCGCCGAGTCCGCGCTCGCGGGCTGAGCCGATGGCGATCGTCTACCTGAACGGCGCCTTCGTCCCCGAGGCGCAGGCGCTGATCCCCGCGAACGACCGAGGGGTCATCTTCGGCGACGGGATCTACGAGGTGGTGCGCATCCTCGAGGGCCGGGTCTTCGCCTGGGACGCGCACGCGGCCCGGATGGCGCAGGGACTCGCGGGGCTCCGCATCGACGCCTTCGGGTCCGCCGATGTGGCGGCGCTGCACGATGTCTGCACGCGGCTTGTCCGCGAGAACGACCTCACCACCGGCGAGGCGACGGTCTACCTGCAGGTCTCCCGCGGGGCGGCGGCGCGCACGCATCACTTCCCGCCGGCGGGGACGCCGGCCACGGTATATGCGGCGGCGCAGCGCTTCACGCCGAACTTCGCGATGCGCGACCAGGGGGCGAAGGGGATCACCTTCGCCGACCTCCGCTGGGCCCGCTGCGACCTCAAGACGGTGAACCTCCTCGGCCCCGTGCTCGCGCGGCAGGCCGCCAAGGAGCAGGACGCGTACGAGGCGATCCTCCACCGCGACGGGATGGTGACCGAGGGGGCCGCGACGAACGCCTTCATGGTGATCGACGGCGTCCTGCGCACCCACCCGCTCACGCACCACATCCTCCCCGGCATCACGCGCGCGATCCTCATGGAGATCATCCGCGACCTCGGCATCCCCTGCGAGGAGCGCCCGGTGAGCCTGCAGGAGCTTCCCGGCGTGGACGAGCTCTTCGTCTGCGGGACCACGACGGACGTGCAGCCGATCGTGACGCTCGACGGGAAGCCGGTCGGCGGTGGGGTCCCCGGTCCGATCACCGTCCGGATCAAGACGGCGTTCGCCCAGCGGCTCTACGGGCGCGGGTGAGCGCATCGCCTCCGGGTGGAACCCGCTCCACCGTCGTCTGTACCGGATGCTAGATTTCCCGTCGGAAATCCCCCCACTGAGGACGTCAGGTGAGACATCAGCAGAGCGGTAGGACCCTCCAGCAGCAGCGCACCTCCCTCCCCGCGGCCGAGGTGCTGGTGGCGGCGCGGGAATTCTTCTCCCGGCAGTCGGGCATCTACGCCGCCTTCCTCGAGAAGGAGGGGCCGAACTGGATGAGCCTGCGGGGGCAGGGGGGCGAGGAGATCGCCATCGCCGCGACCGAGGAGATGGGGGCCACGAGCGTGAGCGCCTCGTCCTACATGTTCGATGCGCAGGTGGCGCAGTTCCTCACCTCGCTCCCCCCGGCCGCGGCGCCGGCGGTGGTCTCGTGAGCGCGGGGGTGACGCTCCCGTTCCGCGCGCGTGGCGCGGCGCTCGCCCTCGGCGCGGACGACGCGTCGGCGATCACGGTGCGCGTGCAGTTGCCCGAGCTCTGGGAGACGATCGCGGTGCGGTGTGGTGGCGCGGTGAGCGTCGCGGCGCTGAAGGCGGCGGCCCTCGAGGCGTTCGGGCAGCGGCTGCATCCGGCGCACGAGTACGTGATGAAGCTGCGCGGGCACGAGGTGCGCGACGAGGCGGCGACGGTGACGGGGGCCGGCGCGCGCGACGGATCGACGTTCCTGCTGACGTACCGGCATCGTCGGCCGGTGCGGTGAGCGGGCGGCACGGCGGGTGACCTCCACCCCCCTCGCCCTCCTCTCCCACGCCGACGTCGGCCGCCACGACACCGGCTGGCACCACCCCGAGCACGTCGGTCGCGTGCGCGCCATCACGAGCGCGCTGAAGTACCATCCGGAGCTCTTCATGGCCCTCGATCTCCTCGAGGGGCGCCACGCCACGCCTGAGGAGCTCGCCCTCGCGCACGACCCGGCGTACGTGACGCGCGTCCGCGAGGCCGCGACCGCCGGCGGCACCCGCTTCGACGCGGACACCGTCGCGAGCGAGGGGAGCTGGGACGCCGCAACCGCGGGCGCCGGTTGCGTGCTCGAGGGGGTGGAGCGCGCGTTCGACGGCCGGAACCTGCGCAGCTTCGTGGCGGCGCGCCCGCCGGGCCACCACGCGCTGCGTGACCAGGCGATGGGATTCTGCCTCTTCGGCAACGTCGCACTCGGGGCGCATCACGCGCTCCGGCTCGGCGCCTCACGCGTGCTGATCGTCGACTGGGACGTGCACCACGGGAACGGGACGCAGGCGTTGGTCGAGCATGACGCGCGGATCCGCTTCGTCTCGATGCACCAGTGGCCCTGGTACCCCGGGAGCGGCGCTGCCGACGACCGAGGCCCGCACCGCACCCTCTGGAACGCCCCGATGGCGGCCGGCCTCCCCGCGGCGACCTATCGGGAGACGCTCGTCGCGGCCATCGATGCGGCGACCGCCGGGTGGACACCCGACCTCGTCCTCATCTCCGCCGGCTTCGATTCCATGGCAGGCGATCCGCTCGGTGGGTTCACCCTCGAGCCCGACGACCTCGCCGCGGTGACGCGCACGCTGGTCGAGCGCGCCGAGGGGTGGTGTGGCGGCCGGGTGGTGAGCGCCCTCGAGGGGGGGTACGACCCCGCGCGGCTCGCGGCGGGCGTCGTCGCGCACCTCGAGGCCCTGCGGTAGCTTCCGATATGCCTCCCTCCCGGCCGCGGAAGACGATGCGCCTCCGACGTCGCGATGACGCCGGGACGCATGGCGGCTCGAGTGTCCCGCGCTCCTGGTACCAACCGTCGTCGGGCCCGATGCGCCGCGACCTCGACCCGGCCGAGTTCCCCGAGATCGTCGCGTCGGGGCAGGGGACGCTCTGGGTCGACATCGACCTCCGCCACCCGGACCAGCACGCGCTGCTCGGGAGCGTGTTCCAGTTCCATCCGCTCAGCATCGAGGACACGACCTCCGCCGAGGGGCGCGTGAAGGTCGAGGAGTTCCCGCGGTATCTCTTCGTCGTGGTCCGCGGCGTCCGCCTGATGGATGAGACGTCGGACCAGTACGACATCGAGACGTTCAACGTGTGGTGCTTCCTCGGGCCGAACTACCTGGTGACGGTGCGTGGGCCGCACGCTCCCGGGGTGGAGGCGGCCGTGGAGCGGGTGGCGCGCGCGCCGGAGCTCCTCGAGCGCGGGCCGAGCCGACTCATGCATCACGTGCTCGACGCGACGGTCGACGCCTACTTCCCGATCGTCGACCAGCTCGACGCCTTCGTGGATGGGCTCGAGGAGCGCGTCTTCGTGCGGTTCGAGCAGGAGGCGCTGCGCGACATCTTCTCCGTGAAGCGCCTCGTGCTGCAGCTGCGCCGGCATCTCGCGCCGATGCGCGAGGTCTTCAACATCCTGCAGAACCGGCCGTCGGCGCTCATCTCCCCCGAGTCGCAGATCTATTTCCGCGACGTCTATGACCACGTGATTCGTCTGAACGAGGCGCTCGACTCGTACCGCGACCTCCTCTCGAGCACGATGGACTCCTACCTCACCCAGGTCTCCAACCGGATGGGACTCGTCACGAAGGGGCTCACGGTCGTGGCGACCTTGAGCGTCCCCTTCGTCGTCGTGAGCGGGATGTGGGGGATGAACTTCGAGGATGTCCCGCTGTCGCATTCGCCGCACGGGTTCTGGCTGATGCTGGCGCTGCAGCTCGGGCTCGGCGCGGGGTTGATCCTGGTGCTCCGGCGCCGCGGCTGGCTCTGATCGATGTTCTGTCCTGATTGCGGCAGCTGGAACCGGAGCGCGCTCCGCGCCTGCGCGCGCTGCACGCACACGCTGCCCGACCTGCGCGGCCCGAGCGAGGTGCCGGATGCGCTCGTCACCGCGCTCCGGCACGCGCTCGGCGCGCGCTACCGCATCGTGCGGCGCGTGGGGACCGGCGGGACGGCGGAGGTCTACGAGGGGCGGCACCACGTGCTCGCCCGTCGGGTGGCGGTGAAGGTCCTGCATCCGCACCTCGCGCGCGACCCGGAGATGCGGGCGCGGTTCCGTCGCGAGGCGGAGGCGGCGAGCCGGCTCGCGCATCCGTTCATCTGCTCCCCGCTCGACTACGGTGAGGTGGGGGAGACGGTCGCGCTGGTGCAACCGTTTCTCGGGGGCGGCTGCCTCGTCTCCGAGGTCCTCGATGGGCAGCGCGTCGCCGCCCCACGCGTGGCGCGGATCGTCGCGCAGCTCGCCTCGGCGCTCGACTACGCGGGGCGGCAGGGGGTGATCCATCGCGACGTGAAGCCCGACAACGTGCTCTTCGACGACGACGGGAACGCGATCCTCACCGACTTCGGGATCGCCAACGCCCGCTTTCAGGCGCGGCTGACGGGCGGTGGTCGCGCGATGGGGACACCGCACTACATGGCGCCGGAGCAGGCGATGGGGCGGCTCACCGACGCGCGGACCGACCTCTACGCCCTCGGCGTCATGATGTACGAATGTCTCGCCGGGCAGCCCCCCTTCGACGGCCCCGATGGGTTCTCGATCGGGTACAAGCAGGTGCATGAGGCGCCGCGTCCGCTCGGCGAGGTGGTCGGCGACGTGGATCCCGCCCTCGCGGCGATCGTGATGCGCTGTCTCGACAAGGCGCCCGAGGCGCGCTTCCAGCGCGGGCATGACCTCGCCGATGCGCTGACGGCGTGGCTCGCCGCCGCCGGCGCGAGCACCGGCGCGCGCGCGGCCCGTCCGGGCGGCTGATGCCGGGGACCGCCCCGGCGCCGGCGCGCCTCATCGAGGTCGCGCTGCCGCTCCCGCTGCGGCGGACCTTCACCTACGCCGTCCCCGAGGCGCTCGTCACGCGCGCCGTGCCGGGCGCGCGCGTGGTGGTGCCGGTTCGGGGCCGTCGCGTCATCGGGTTCTGTGTGGGGCCGAGCGACGAGGCGGCGCTCGGTGGCGCGGTCGCCAAGCCGATCCTCGGCGCGCCCGACGCGACGCCGGCGCTGCCCGCCGACCTGCTCGCCGCCTGTCGCTGGATCGCCGACTACCATGTGACCGCGCTCGGGCTGGTCTGTCGTGCCGCCCTGCCGGCGGCGTTGGGGGTGGCGGGGCGCCCCGAGGCCCCGGGGCGCACGGCGCGGCTGCTCACCCTCACCGAGGCCCTTCCCTCGCTCTTGGAGCGCGACACGATGTTCCGTCGCGCGCCGCAGCAGCGGGCGCTCTACGAGCTCGTCGAGCAACTCGGCGGGACCGCGGAGGTCACGGCGGTGACACAGCAGCTCGGCTGCACGACATCAGTGGTGGAGGGGTTGGTGCGCCGTGGCGTGGCCCGGCTCGTCTCCGCCGACCGCCCCCGCGATCCCTTCGCCGCGCAGCCACCGACGCCCGCGGTGCCGGTGGCGCCGACCGAGGCCCAGCGCGACGCCGTCGCGTCCATCCTCGCGCTCCCACCGGGGGGCGCCGCGCTCCTGCACGGCATCACGGGGAGCGGGAAGACACTCGTCTATCTCGAGGTGCTCGAGCAGGTCGTGCGGCGCGAGGGGCGGACCGCGATCGTGCTCGTGCCGGAGATCGCGCTCACTCCGCAGACGGTGGACCGCTTCCGCGGCCGCTTCGGCGATCTCGTCGCGGTGTTGCATTCGGGCCTCTCGGACGGCGAGCGGCTCGATGCCTGGCGCGCGCTGCGCGCGGGGACGAAGCGGATCGCGGTGGGCGCGCGGTCAGCGGTCTTCGCCCCGCTCCCCGATCTCGGGGCGATCATCGTCGACGAGGAGCATGAGGCGAGCTACAAGCAGGCCGAGGCGCCACGGTATCACGCGCGTGAGGTGGCGCTGATCCGCGCGCGCGAGACGGGCGCGCGGTGCGTGCTCGGCAGTGCGACGCCGAGTCTGGAGAGTTGGCGCAACGCGCAGCAGGGGCGGCTCGCGCTCCTCTCGCTGCCGGCGCGCGTCGGTGGGGGGACGCTCCCCGCGGTGCGCGTGGTCGACCTGCGGCAGGAACGGCGCGTGTCGCTGCCCGATGAGGTCGCGCGGCGGCAGGTCCTCTCGGCGCCGCTCGAGGCCGCGGTGCGGGAGCGGCTCGCCCGGCGCGAGCAGGCGATGCTGCTCCTCAACCGACGCGGCTACGCGGCGTTCGTGCAGTGCGCCGACGGACACGTGGCGGTCTGTCCGCAGTGTTCGATATCGCTGACGTATCACCG
The DNA here is from genome assembly GCA_964526485.1 of uncultured Gemmatimonas sp. Classification (GTDB taxonomy): domain Bacteria; phylum Gemmatimonadota; class Gemmatimonadetes; order Gemmatimonadales; family Gemmatimonadaceae; genus Pseudogemmatithrix. The sequence continues at coordinate 18,821 of CAZGIE010000002.1, forward strand.
GACCCCCGAACGGCTCGTCTGCCACTACTGCCAGCATCAGGAGCCGGCGGGGAAGCGGTGCCCCGACTGCGCGGCGCCGATGGAGCGCCAGCGCGGCCTCGGGACGCAACAGGTGGAGCGGCTCCTCGTGGAGCGGTTCCCGGGGGCACGGATCGCGCGGATGGATGTGGACACCACGAGCGGGAAGTGGGCGCACGCGCGGATCCTGGAGCGGTTCGGGCGCGGGGAGATCGACCTGTTGCTCGGGACGCAGATGATCGCGAAGGGGCTCGACTTCCCGAACGTCACGCTCGTCGGGGTGATCGACGCCGACGTCGGGATCAACCTGCCGGACTTCCGGGCGAGCGAGCGCACCTTCCAGCTGCTGAGCCAGGTGGCGGGCCGGGCGGGGCGGGGCGCGCTGGGCGGGGAGGTGGTGATCCAGACGCGGACGCCGGGGCATCACGCGGTGCGGCACGCGGCGGCGCACGATTTCCTCGGCTTCGTGGCCGAGGAGCTGGCGGCGCGCGAGGACCCGCCGTATCCGCCCACGCTGCGCCTCGCGAACGTCGTGGTGAGCGGTCTCGACGAGCTCGGGGTGGCGGCGTTCGCCGAGCGGGTGACGCAGTGGCTCGTCGCGGCGGATGCGCGGTTCGGGCTCGGGGTGACGGTGCTCGGGCCCGCGCCCTGCCCGATCGAGCGGGTGAAGGCGCGCTACCGGTGGCATGTGATCCTGAAGTCCGCGCAGCCGGCGCCGCTCACGCGGCTGCTCGGGGGGCTCGTGGACGGGGTGGAGGTGCCGGCGGCGGGGGCGCTCCGGCTCGCGGTGGACCGCGACCCCGTCGCGTTGCTCTGATCGGCGCCGCGGAGGGCCCGCCGCGGGTGGTGGCGCGGCGCCGGCCCGGCGATCTTTCCCCGATGGCCCAGCCGACCCTCGCCCTCGCCGCGGACGCCCGCGAGCGGTTCCTCCTCGACATCGCCGCGGTCGTCCCCGAGGCGCGCCTCGCGGAGCTCCATTTCTTCCCGCCGCTGCGCCAGGGCGCGCTCGAGACGGGGGTCGCCGTGGTGGCGGCGGAACCCGAGGATCCGGCGCGGACGCGGCACGTCGTCTTCAGCGCCCGCTATCGATGGACGCGGAAGGGGCCGGACCGCGGGAAGTGGGAGCACGAGGTCGTGGCCGAGGCCGATGCCCCGCTCGTCACCGTCGAGGCGGTGGTGCAAGGAGTGAAGGCGCGCGCGAACGAGGCGACGGAGCCCGAGCGGATGTCCGGGGACGAGGCGCGCACGCGGATCGCGGAGCTGCGGTGTCGGATCACCCCGCCGTAGCGCGGTTCGTCGCCTATCTCCGGGAGCAGAACCTCCCGGTGACGGCGCAGCGGCTGGCGATCGCGGAGGCGCTCCTCACGTCGGAGCGGCATCTCTCCGCGGAGGAGGTCGCGGCGGAGGTGGCGCGCGGCGGCGGCCGGGTGGGGACGGCCACGGTGTACCGGACCATCGACACGCTGCTCGCGAGCGGGCTCCTGGTGGAGCGCGACTTCGGCGAGGGGTTCCGGCGCTTCGAGCCGGCCCGCGACATCCCGCATCACGAGCATCTGGTCTGCGACCAGTGCGGCCGCGTCGAGGAGTTCCGCGACGAGCGCCTCGAGCGGATGACGACGATCGTGGCCGAGGCGCGCGGGTTCGCACGGCAGCGGCACCGGCTCGTGATCCACGGGATCTGCCGTGAGTGCCAGCGGGGCGGGCCCCGTCGGGCGTAGGCCCCGTCCGCCCGTCGCGTCGCGCATATTCCCTGTGCGACCCTCGCCCCCCTTCAGGAATCCGCCGTGTCCGGTCTCGAATCGCCCCTCTCGCTCGGCATCGCCTTCACCGCGGGGATCCTCAGCTTCCTGAGTCCCTGCGTGCTGCCGCTCGTCCCGAGCTACGTCACCTTCATCACGGGGATGTCGCTCGAGGACCTGCGCCACACGCGGCGCGAGGCGCTGGTGCACGCGGTGCTCTTCGTGATCGGCTTCTCGATGATCTTCCTCGCGCTGGGCGCCGGGGCGACGGCGTTCGGGCAGCTGATGATCCGGAACCGCGACCTGATCAGCCGGATCGGCGGCGTGATGATCATCGTCTTCGGTCTCTACCTGCTCGGCGTCCTCAACCTCGGGATCCTCGCGCGCGACACGCGGCTGCACCTGGCGAACAAGCCGCTCGGGTACTTCGGCACGGTCCTCGTGGGGATCGCCTTCGGCGCCGGATGGTCGCCCTGCATCGGGCCGATCCTCGGGGCCATCCTGACGATGGCCGCGAACGAGGGGGACCTCGGTCGCGGCCTGCAGCTCCTGGGCGCCTATTCCGCGGGGCTCGCGGTGCCGTTCCTGCTCGCGGCGCTCGCGGTGGACCGGTTCCTCGACCTCTTCGCGCGGGTGCGCCACCGGATGGTCTGGGTGAATCGCGTGGCCGGGGTGCTGCTGCTCTGCGTGGGGCTCCTGCTCGTGAGCAATCGGTTCACCGTGCTCTCGAGCTGGCTGCAGGACCTCACCCCGGCCTTCATCCGCGACCGGATCTAGAACCGGATCTAGAACCGCCAGCCGAAGACGATCGGCATGGAGTGCATCTCGGGGTCGAGCTGGATCGACTGGTAGCGCGCCTCGAGGAACCAGCGGCCGCGACCGACGCCGGCGCCGAAGGTGTAGGCGAGGTCCGACTCCGCGTCGCTCCCGGCCGCGTTGCTGTCCATCTGGTAGAAGCCGAGGCCGCCGAGCAGATACACGCCCGTGGTCTGGATCGGCGCGATCGCGCTCGCCATCACGCCGATCTGGGTCCAGTGCCCGTCGCCGATGACATCGGCGACATCGTTCGAGAAGGCGTATCGGGCGTAGTCGCCGCTGATGCGGGCGGTGAAGCGGTCGGTCACGGGCATGTCGACCTGCGCGCCGATCACGTACCCGGTCTTGGCCGCGTCGCCCATGTCCCCGAGGGGGACGCCCGCACCCAGCGTGACGGCGAAGCGGGGGGCGTCGCTGCGCTGTGCGGCGGCGGGTACGGCGAGGAGGGAGACGAGCGCCGTGACGAGGGTGGCGACACGGACGGGGGAAGCGGACATCGCGAGCTCCTGTGAGGGTGTGGTGTGACGAGCGCACGATGCCGCCCGCCGCCCCCTCCGCTCAATCAGCAAAAGGCCCGTCGGGCCGTCAGGCGATACCCGGCGCGCCCGTCGGAGCGGTGTCGCCGGCGAGCTCCTCCTCGAGCCGCTGCCGGTCGAGGAGCGTCCAGTAGCGCCCGCGCGCCGCGAGGAGGTCCTCGTGGCGGCCCTGCTCGACGACGCGCCCCTCGTCGAGGACGAGGATCCAGTGGGCGTCGCGCACCGCGGTGATGCGGTGGCTCGCGATGATCGCGGTGCGGCCGGCGAGCGCCTCCCGGAGCCCACGCAGGATCGCCGCCTCGGTCTGCGTGTCGACGGCGGCGAGGGCATCGTCGAGGATGACGATCGACGGTCGCCGTGCGAGCGCGCGGGCGAGGGCGGCGCGTTGGCGTTGGCCGCCGGAGAGGTTCACGCCCCGTTCTCCGAGGAGAGTCTCCGCGCCCGCGGGGAGCGCGGCAATCGTCTCCGTGAGCTGGGCCACATCGGCGGCCCAGCGCGCCGCCTCGTCGTCGCCGGTGCCGTACTCGAGGTTCGCGCGGAGCGTCTCGCTGAAGAGGACGCTCTCCTGCGGGACGAAGCCGATCTCCGCGCGCAGGACGGCGAGTGGGAGCTCGCGGAGGTCGACGCCGTCGAGGAGGATCCGTCCCCGTGTCGGATCGGCGAGGCGGGGCAGCAGTTCGAGCAGGGTGCTCTTCCCGCTCGCCGTCGCGCCGACGATCCCGAGGGTCGTCCCCGCGGCGATGTCGACGGAGACGTCGTGGAGCACCTCACGCGTCGTGCCGGGATAGGTGAAGCCCACCTGCTCGAGGGTGAGCCGACGGCCCCCGCTCGCGGGGGGGAGCGGCGTCGGGTGGTCGGCGTCGCGGAGGGTCGGCTCGGCGTCGAGGACGTCGAGCAGCCGGCGCATCGAGGCGGCGCCGCGCTGGAAGAGGTTGGTGACCCAGCCGAGGGCGATGAGGGGCCAGGTGAGGTTCGCGAGGTAGAGGCCGAAGGCGACGAAGGTGCCGACGCTCATCCGACCCTCGAGGACCATCCCACCCCCGACGCCAAGGACGACCGCGGCCCCCAGACCGGCGAGGAGGGTGAAGCTCGGGTTGAAGAGGGCGTTCAGCCGCGCGAGGCGCATGTTGCGGGCGAGGTACTCGTCGCTCAGGGCGGCGAAGCGCGCGGTCTCGGCGGCCTCCTGCGCGTAGGCCCGCACGACGCGCACGCCGGAGAGGTGCTCCTGCGTCATCGTCGTGAGGTCGCCGAACTGCGCCTGGACGCGCTCGAAGCGGTCGTGCGTCGCGCGGCCGAGGGTCCACATCACCCAGGGGAGGGGGACCATCGGGAGGAGCGCGAGGGCGGTGAGGCGCGGGCTGATCTGCACCATGTAGGCGAGCGCGAAGAGCGCGCCGAAGACGGTGTTGGTCAGGTACATGATGGCGGGCCCCGCGGCCATCCGGACGGCGCCGAGGTCGTTCGTGAGGCGCGCCATCACCTCGCCGGTGCGCGTGCGGCCGTACCAGGCGGCATCGAGCCGGGTGAGCCGCGCGAAGGCGGCGTCCCGCAGGTCGGTCTCGACGACGCGGGAGACGCCGTTGAGGATCTCCCGCATGTAGAAGCGGAAGACGGCCATCGTGAGGGTGACGCCGACCATCGCGGCCCCGATGCGCGCGACGGCGCCGACGCCGCCTCCCTGACCGAGCGCGTCGATCGCCTGCCGGAGCAGGGTGGGGATGAGGCTGTTGATCGCGGTGGAGAGGACGACGCAGGCGAGCCCCGCCGCGAACCGCCAGCGGTACGGCCGCATCCACGGCAGCAGCCGAAGGAGGATCCGCATCGCGGGGGCGCGGCCGGCCGGTCGGTCCGTCAGTAGCCGACGGCGGCGCCCGAGCCGCGCGGCTCCTTCACGCCGTGCCACCCGCCGGGGACGCGCATGATCGCGTTCACGTTCGCGATCCCGGCCTGCTTCGCGATCTGGTGCCCCATCGCCTCGAGTTTCGCGAGCTCGGCGTCCGCGAACCCCTGGCTCTCGACGCGGATCTGGTCGGGGAGCGACTGGTGGTGGAGCCGCGGCGCGCGCATCGCGTCGCCGAGCGACATCCGGTGCTCGATGACATTGAGGATGACCTGCGTCACCGCCGTGATGATCGTCGGGCCACCCGCGGCGCCGACCACGAGCACCACCTGGCCCTGCGGGTCGAGCACGATGGTCGGTGACATCGCGGAGAGCATCCGCTTGCCCGGCTGGACCGCGTTCGCCTCGCCCTGGACGAGCCCGAACATGTTCGGGGTACCGGGCTGCGCCGCGAAGTCATCCATCTCGTTGTTCATGAAGAAGCCGCCACCGGGCACCCAGACCGCGGAGCCGTAGCCGCCGTTGATCGTCGTGGTCGTCGCGACCGCGTTCCCCGCGGCGTCGACCACGGAGTAGTGGGTCGTGTGCTCGGGCTCGCGGCCCGGCGGGCCGAAGGCCGGCGTCACCGAGGCGCGGGTGCGGTCGATCGTCGCCGCGAGCGAGGCGGCGTACGTCTTGCTCACCAGCTCCTCGCGCGGGACGGGGACGAAGTCGGCGTCGGCGAGCTTCGCGTTGCGGTCCTGGAAGCTCCGACGGAACGCCTCCGCGAGGAGGTGCATGTACGGCGCCGTCCCGAAGGCGGGGAGCGGCCCGAAGGTCTCGAGGATGTTGAAGGTCTCGGTCATCGTGATGCCGCCGGACGAGGACGGGGGCATCGTGATCAGCGTGTAGCCGCGATAGGTGGAGACGACCGGCTCGCGCCACTTGGCCTCGTACCGGCGGAGGTCCTCGTGGGTGATGATCCCGCCACCGTTCCGCATCTCGGTCACGAGGGTCTCGCCGACCGGCCCGTCGTAGAACGCCGCGGGGCCGCGCTCCGCGATCAGCTGCAGCGACCGCGCGAGGTCGGCCTGCACGAGGCGCTGGCCCGGCGGGACGGCGTCGCCGCCGGGGAAGAAGAGGGCGCAGCCGGCGAAGCGGCAGAGCCGCTCCTGCGACCCGCGGAGCGAGCGCCAGAGGCTGCTGTCGACCGCGAAGCCGTCGCGCGCGAGGCGGATCGCCGGCGCCATCACCTGCGCGAGCGACATCGTCCCGAACTTCTGCAGCGCCGCGTCGAGGCCGGCGACCGCGCCGGGCACGCCGGACGCGAGGTGGCCAACGACGCTGCGATCGGTGAGCCGGCCCGTCGCGTCGACGAACATGTCGCGCGTCGCGGCGAGCGGGGCGACCTCGCGATAGTCGAGCGCGGCGGTGCGGCCGTCGGCCATCCGGATGGTCATGAACCCGCCCCCGCCGATGTTACCGGCGAAGGGATAGGTCACCGCGAGCGCGAAGCCGACCGCGACGGCGGCGTCGACGGCGTTTCCGCCGGCGCGGAGGATCTCGACCCCCGCCTCGCTCGCGAGGTCGGAATTGCTCGAGACCATCGCCGAGGCGCCGAAGGTGGCCTCCCGCGCCTCGGGGAAGCGCCACCCGCCGGCGTAGGTGCCGGAGTAGCGGCCGTCCGTCGGCGTCGGCGTGGGCGTGGCCGCCCCGGGGCGGCAGGCCTGTAGCGTGAACGCCGCGAGGAGGAGCGCGGCGATGCCGCGGCGGGGGAGACGGGCGATGCTCATCGGTCGGTCCTCGGTGGAGACGCGGGGAAGGTCAGCGGGTTCCGGTGAATCGGTAGCGGACGCCGATGCGCGTGACGTACTGGCGCACCGCGCGCGTCTCGCCGGCCCGGAGCCCCTCACCGGGGCCCCAGAGGGTGGTGTAGTCCTGGATCAGGGTCAGCGCCGCCCGTTTGCCAAGGGTGAAGCCGAACCCGTAGCCGACCACGAGCGTGAGCGCGGTCCGCGCCTTCGCCTCCTCGGTCGTGAGGGGATCGGTCCCTCGGTAATCGGCCCACTGCGAGAGGCCGCCGGCGAGCTCGACGATCTGGTGCGCCCCCTCCGTCTCACGGCTGCGGAAGGTGACCAGGTAACTGCGCTGCGCGATGTCGCCGTCGCTGGTCGCCGTCGCGCTCCCGCCCGTCCGGCTCAGCGGGAGCCGTGCGTCCGCGAGCGACACGCCGATCGCCCCGCTCCGGAGCCCCACATCGAGCGTCACGCGGCGCTGCACCGCCTCACCGAGGTACCAGATCGCTCCGCTCTGGCCATCGACGCGGCCCTGGCTCTGCAGGATCCCGAGCGTCGCGGAGAGCGTGACCGGTCGCGTCGC
>CAZGIE010000002.1:26227-40578 GCA_964526485.1 uncultured Gemmatimonas sp.
GGCGACCACGGCGACCACGGCGACGCGACGGAGAATGCGGGGGAGGAGCATCGTCCGTAAATTACACCCCATGCTCGATTCCCGGGTCACCGAGCGGCGGAATCCCCGCACCGCCGACATCGATCTCGCCTCCCCACTGGAGATCGTGGACCTGATGTCCGCCGAGGACCGCTCGGTCGCGGACGCGGTGGCGACGCAGCGTGAGCCGATCGCGCGGGCGGTGGGACTCATCGAGGCGGCGTTCCGCGCGGGTCACCGACTCTTCTACGCGGGCGCGGGCACCTCGGGCCGGCTCGGCGTCCTCGACGCCTCCGAGTGCCCGCCGACCTTCGGGAGCGATCCCGCCCTCGTGCAGGGGATCATCGCCGGCGGCACCGCGGCGATGTTCCGCGCGCAGGAGGGGGCGGAGGACTCCCCCGAGGGAGGACGCGCCGATCTCGAGGCGGCGGGGCTCGTGGCCGGCGACGTCGTCGTCGGCATCGCGGCGAGCGGGACGACCCCGTACGTGCGCGGCGCGCTCGCCCACGCCCGCGCCGTCGGGGCGCAGGCGGTCCTCGTCGCCTGCTCGCCGCCGCCGCCGGAGTTCGCGGCGACGCTCGACGTCCTCATCCTGCCCATCACGGGGCCGGAGGTGGTGACGGGCTCCACGCGGCTCAAGGCCGGCACCGCGACCAAGATGGTGCTCAACATGCTCACGACGGGCGCGATGATCCGCGTGGGGAAGACGTACGGCAACCTGATGGTCGACCTGCAGGCGACGAACGCGAAGCTGCGCGACCGCGCGGAGCGTCTGTTGATGGTGACCTGCGGCCTCGGGCGCGACGCGGCGCGGCAGGCGCTCGACGCCGCCGACGGGCGGGTGAAGATCGCGATCGTGATGCAGCAGCTCGGGCTCGACCGGGCGACGGCGGTCGCGCGGCTCGACGCGGCAGGGGGCATCGTCCGGCGCGTGCTCCCCGGCCCGCCGCCACCCGTCACGCCATGACGGTGCTCGTGGGGCTGATGTCGGGCACCTCGCTCGACGGCGTCACCGCGGCGGTGACGCGCTTCACCGAGGACGACGCGGGGCGCGTCACACCGCAGCTCCTCGCCTATCGGACGCTCCCCTACGCCTCCGCGATGCGGGACCGGCTCGCCGCCGCACTCGTGGGGGCGACGCCCGCCGAGTACACGCGGCTCGACTTCGCGCTCGGGGCGGTGCTCGCGGACGCCGCCGTGGCCGCGATCGCCGAGGCGGGCGTCCCGCGTGATGAGATCGCCGCGATCGCCTCGCATGGGCACACCGTCTGGCACGAGCCCCCGCACGCGACCTGGCAGTTCGGACAACCGGCGGTGATCGCCGAGCGCACCGGCCTCCCGGTGATCGCCGACTTCCGCGTGCGCGACGTCGCCGCGGGCGGGCAGGGGGCCCCGCTCGTCCCGATCGCCGACGCGATGCTCTTCGCCGCCGACGATCGGTGGCGTCTCCTCCAGAACCTCGGCGGGATGGGCAATCTCACCGTCGTCCCGCCGCGCGGCGCGCTCGACGGGGTCCGCGCCTTCGATACCGGCCCCGGGGTCGCGGTGCTCGACGGGGTCACACGTGCGCTCCGGCCCGAGCTCCCGTACGACGTCGATGGTCGCCTCGCCGCCCAAGGGACGCCGATCGAACCCGTCCTTGAAGCGCTCCTCGCCGATCCCTGGTTCGCCGCGCCGCCGCCGAAGTCGACGGGCCGCGAGCGATACACCGCCGCCTACGTCGCCGACGTCATCGCGCGCTGCCGCACCGCCCGCCCCGACGCCACCGACGCCGACATCATCTGCACCGCCGCCTGGCTCACCGCGCGCAGCATCGGGCTCGCCGTCGAGCGCTTCGTCCCCGAGCCCGTCGAGGAGGTCCTCCTCTCCGGCGGTGGCGCGCACCATCCGGTGCTGCGCGAAGCGATCGCGATGACGCTCGCGCCGCGGACGGTGCATCGCTTCGATCGCCTCTTCTTCGACGGCGACGCCAAGGAGGCGGTCGCCTTCGCCCTCCTCGGCTGGCTCCACCTGCGGGGCCGCGCAGGCAACGTGCCGACCGCCACCGGTGCGCGCGGCCCGCGCGTGCTCGGCACCTTCACCCCCGCGTGATCCATCCGCTCGCGGGGCTGTTGGTCCCTGAGCTCTGGTGGGATGCGCGGGCGGGGTTCGGCCATCTCGAGGCGCTGATCGAGGACGCGCTCGAGATTGGCGTCGGCGGCTTCGTGATCCGGAACGGACCGGTCGAGGCGGTGACGTCGCTGACGGCGGTGCTCCGTCGCGAGTCCCCGCATCCCCTCCTGCTCGCGGCGGAGGTGGAGGCCGGCGTCGGCGGGACGTTCACCGGCGGGACCGCCCTGCCGCCGCTCGGGGCGCTCGGCGCGCTCCGCGACGCGGAGGCCTTCCGACGCGCGGCGAAACTGACGGCGCGCGAGCTCGCCGCGCTCGGCCTCACCTGGGCGCTCGCCCCCGTCGCCGACCTCGGTACCCAGGGCGCGAATCCCACGCTCGGCGCGCGCGCCGCGGGGGATGACGCGCAGCGGGTCGCCGAATGGCTCGTGGATTGGGTCGACGCCTGCCAGGCGGAGGGGATCCTCGCGTGCGCGCGCGGCTTCCCCGGGGCGGGGCGGGCGATCGTCGACCCCTGGGCGGACGAGGCCTGCGATGGGGTGCACGTCGACACCGACGCGGCCACCCTCTGGGCGTCGGACCTCGTCCCGCATCGCGGGCTCACCGACAGCGGGGTCGCGAGCGTCGGCGTCAGTGCTGTCGCCTTCCCCGGGCTCGACCGATCGAGCGTCCCGGCGTGCCACTCATCGGCCCTCGTGACGACGTTCCTGCGTGGCGAACTGCGCTTCGATGGGCTGATCGTCGCGGAAGCGACCGGCGCGCCGGCCGCTCGACGGGGCGGGAGCGAGGGCGCGTCGGTGGTGGCCGCCGTGCGGGCCGGATGCGACCTCGTGCTCGCGCCACGCGATCTGCACGAGGTCCTCACCGCGCTCGAGGCCGCGAACGACGCGGGGATGCTCGACCTCGAGGCGCTCGAGGCGTCGCGGACGCGGCGATGCTTCTGGGCTGACTGGGCCGCGCCGCGCCCCGTTCGCGAGCCGACGCTCGACGAGCGGCTCTGGGCGCGTCAGGTCGCGGACCTCCTCGTGCATCCGGTACAGGGCGTGGTCCCCGCGCTCGACGCGTCCCCCGAGGTGATCGTCCTCGATGACGCGGCGCGTGGCCCATGGGCGTCGGCGGCGGGGACGCCGTTCCTGCAGGCGTTGCGGGCGATGGGGCTTGGCCCGCAGGTGGTCGATGCGCCGACGGACGCGGGGCGGGGGCCGGTGGTGCTTGCGCTCTTCGGCGGCCCGGGCGCGCATGGCGGCCTGGCCGCGTGGCGCGCGGAGACGCTGGCGACGATCGGGGCGCTGCACGACGCCGCGCGGGCGCGGCAGCGTCGGCTTGTCGCGGTCGTCTTCGCGCCGCCGGCGCTCGCGGCGGCGATCCCCGAGGCCGCGCACGTGCTCTGTGCGTGGAGCGACGCGCGGGCGATGCAGGAGGGGGCGGCCCGCCGGCTCGCGTAGGACTCAGCGGACCGCGGCCGCCGCGTCGCCGGTGAGCTGCGCGGCGAGCCGCGCCGAGGGGACCGTGTAGATGATGCGCCCGCCGCTCTCCGCCGCCGCACCGTAGAGCACGCCGATCACGAGCCCGCGTGCGTCGAAGACGGGGGAGCCGCTCGAGCCCTGCGCCGCGTAGGCGTCGAGCTGGATGTTGTCGGGGAGCGTCTTGCTCACGGTGCCGATGCCGAGGGTGGCGACGGGGCGCAGCTGGTCGATCGCGCCTTCGTTCCCCGCGGTCGCGGTACCGAGCGGGAAACCGAGGACCGCGACGGGATCACCCAGCTTCACGCCATCGCTGTCGCGGGCGACACCGCTCACCGTCGGGTAGGGCCCGGGCCGGGTGAGGCGCAGCGTCGCGAGTTCGTCGGTGGCGCTGACGTAGGCGATCTCGGCCATCCGCCACTCCCCCTGCGTCCCTTCGAAGGCGACGGCGACGCGCGCGGCCCGGACCCCGGCCGCCGACTGCACCACGTGGCGGTTGGTGACGATGAGGCCGGTGGGGAGGATGTTGAACCCGGTGCCGCTCTCGGTGCGGCCATCGGGCATCTCGACGGCGATGAAGACGACCGCCGCCTTGTTGGCGGCGAGGATCGCGGAGTAGTCGGTGCGGGCGAAGGTGGCGGTGCGGCGTTGCCGCTCGCGGATCTTAGCGGCCAGCGCGCTCACGTTGTTGCCAGCGGCGGATTTGGCGCGCAGCTCCCCGGTCATCCGGTCCATGTCGGCGCGCGCCTCCTCGAGGGCGGCGTCGGCGACGCCCGTCTCCTGGAGCCGCGCCGACAGCGCGCGCGCGAGGGAGTCGTTCGCCGCGAGGAGCTGCGTCACCTGCGACCGCCCCTCCCGCTGCGCGCGGAGCACGAGCCAGGCGGCGATGCCGCCGCCGACCACGACGAGGAGGCCGAGGCCGAGGATCATCGACCGGAGCGTCCCCGTCTGTCGCTGGACGGCTTCGGCGATGCGGAGCTCGGTGTTCTTGGGGGCCACCGCCGGGCGGTCCGTGGTGGTCCCGACGCGTCCCACGGTCGGTGGCGCGAGCAGGACACGGACCTTCGGGCCGCCGAGGCCGAACTCGAGGGCGTCGCCGTGGGCGAGCACATGCGTGCCGTCAAGGCGGAGCCCGTTGACGAAGGTGCCGTTGGAGGAGCCGAGGTCGACGAGGTGCGCCTCCCCGCCGTAGAGGCGGATCTCCGCGTGACGCGAGGAGGCGCCGAGATCGCGTTCCGGGTCGAGCGCGAGGTCGTTCGTGGGATGGCGCCCGATGGTGATCACCGCCCGCTCGAAGCGGACCGTCCGTCCCTCGTGGGCGCCACGGAGGAACGTGAACTCGATGACCATCAGCGGAGGACCCAGAGCGCCGCGAGCAGGAGGCCGGCGGCGAGGAGGGCGACCGCCGTCCTTGGGCTGAGCAACGCCTCGTCCTCCGCCTCGAGGATCTCGCTCGAGCGGTGCGGGGCGCGCGGCGGCTCCGGCGCTGCGGGCTCCGCCGATGCCGCGGGGTCGGGGCTCGCAGCGGTTGGTGTCGCGCCGCCCATCGCCGCGAGCGCCGCGATCGACATGCGGTCCACGCGCTGCGTGGCGCGCGCCGCCTGCTCGCCGACATAGGGCCGATGGCCGGGCGCGACGTCGTCGGCCGCGGGGAGCGCCTCACCGTCGACACGCGCCGCGATCACCGTGATGTTGTCCGGCCCGCCCGCGGCGTTCGCCCGCGCGATCAGCTCCGCGCACGCGGCGTCGAGGTCGCGCGTCCCGGCGATCACCGTGGCGATCTCGGTCGCGCGGACCTGGCCCGAGAGCCCGTCGGAACAGAGGACGAGGACGTCACCGCGGCACAGGTGCTGCGCCGTGAGGTCCACGCGGACGCGCGGCTCCGGGCCGAGCGCCTGCAGGATGATGTTGCGTCGCTCGGAGACCTCCGCCTCCGCCTCGGTCATCTCCCCCGCGTCGATCAGCCGCTGCATGAGCGACTGGTCCTTCGTCAGCTGCGTGGCGACGCCACCGCGGACGAGATACGCCCGCGAGTCGCCGACCTGCGCCAAGAAGGCCCAGGGGCCGAGGAGGCCGACCAGCGTGGCCGTCGTCCCCATCCCCTTCCGCCCGGGCTGGCTGCGCGCATGGGCGTGCAGGGCCTGGTTCGCCGCCTCCGTCGCCCCGCGGAGCGCATGGGCGAAGCCGTCCGCATCGTCCGCGTTCCCTTCGGTCCAGCGGGCGCGCACCTCGGCGAGCACCGTCTCGGTGGCCATCGCGCTCGCGACCTCGCCAGCGGCGGCGCCTCCCATCCCGTCCGCGACCATGAGCAGCACCCCGCGCGGACCGAGCGGCGTGGGCGCGTCGGTCGCCAGCGCGCCGCCGGCCGAGAGGTCCGCGACGACGAAGGCGTCCTCGTTGTGATCGCGCATCCGGCCGACATCTGTGCGCCCCGCGACGGTCACCTCGATTCCGTGGCTCATCGCGTCGCCTCCCCGCCGCACTGCATCAGGTCCGACGCGCGCCGCGCGAGCTGCACGCGCGCCGCGGTCTCATGTCGGGCGATCACCTGCTTCGCGGCGGCGCAGACGCCGTCCTGATCCTCGAGCGAGGTGTACGCGATCATCTGCACGTAGTACGACTCGGCGAGCGCTTGGCCGCTGAGGCGGGGCTGCATCGCGGCGAGCTCGCGCGGCCCCCGGGCGCCGGCGCCCCCCTGCGCCTCGCGCAGCAACGTCGACAACTGCGCGGTGGCTTCCGGGGCCGGGGGTTCGGCGGTGGTCGGGGTGGCCGGGGCGGTCGTCGGCGCCGTCGCACCCCCGGTGGTCAGGGTCGCGGGCCGGGCGCCGGGCGTGGTGCGCGGATTCGTTGCGGCCGGCGCCGTGCGCGGGGCCACTGCGTCGGCAGAGGGGACCTCGGTCCCGCTGCGGGCGTAGAGTTGCACGTCGCCGGTCGGGGTGGCGGTCCGCGTCTCCACCGTTGGGACACCGGAGGTGTTCGGCGCGGTGGTGGAGTCCGTCGGGGCCGCCGCCGGAGCGCCTCCGCTCGCGCCGAGCTTCCAGAACAGCCCCGCGATGATGACCACGGCCCCGATGCCGCCGCCGATCAGCGGACCGCGCGACCGCGCGCCGGACGTCGCGGCGGGCGCCTGTGGCGGGGTCGCCGCTCGCGTCCCACCGCGCACACCAGCCGCCGCGGCCGTCGCGCCCCCCGGCCGCGCCACACGCGTCGCCGGCAGGTCCGCGGCGCCGAGCACCACGGTGCCCGCCTCGGCCGCCGCCGTATCCGGCAACTCGGCGCACACCGCCGCGAACTCGCGCCCGAACTGCGCCGCGCTCTGGTAGCGGTCGGCCGCATCGCGTGCGAGCGCGAGGTCGAGCGTCCGCTGGAGCGCCGCCGGCCAAGCCACCTCGGGCCGCACCTCCGCGAGCGTGCGCGGCAGGTCGGTGAGGCGCATGATCATCGCCTCCTGCGCCGAGTTCGCCGCGAACGGCAACGTCCCGGTCAGGCAGTTGAAGGCGACGAGACCGAGGGCATAGATGTCGGAGCGGCCGTCGAGCTTGTCGCCCGCGAGCTGCTCGGGGCTCATGTACTCCGGCGTCCCGACGACCAGGCCCGTCTTCGTCACCTTCTGCGCGTCGCTCGAGCTCGCCTTCGCGATCCCGAAGTCCACGACCTTCACGAGGTCGGACCCGTCGCGATTCCGCGCGACCATGATGTTGTCGGGCTTCAGGTCACGGTGGACGATCCCCGCGTCGTGCGCCACCTGCAGCGCATCCGCCGTCTGGTGCACGAGGCTCGCGGCCCGGCTGGCCGGGAGCGCGCCCGCACGCTCGACGATGTCGGTCAGGGACGCCCCTTCGATGAACTCCATCGCGAGGTAGATCGTCCCGTCCGGCGTCTCGCCGAAGTCGTAGATGCCGCAGACGTTCGGGTGGTTGAGGCGCGATGCGTTGGCGGCCTCGCGATTGAATCGCGCGATCGCGTCCGGGTCGGCGTTCATCCCCGGGTTCATCACCTTCAGAGCGCTCTTGCGCCCCATCTTCACATGCTCGGCGAGGTACACGGTGCCCATCCCGCCGGCGCCGAGCTTTTTCAGGACATGGTAGCGGTCGGCGACGACCGTGCCGAGGAGATCCCCCTGACCCGCGGCGGAGCGCAGCGCGGTCCCGTCGCGCGGGCAGAAGCGCTCGGAGAGCGGATACTCGGTGCCGCAGGTCGGACAGATCTTCTGGTCGCTCACGAACGCTCCGGACGGACGGGGCACGGGGCCGTCGGGGGCGCGGGCAGGCGCGCCTCGTCGGCGCTGCGGCGCACCCTCGGCGGCGGCTCAATCAATAATACGGCTCGTGGCCGAGGGGCCGAAAGGCGGCGCCGGGCGGCGCGGACGGCTCGCGGCGGCACAGGTCCCGATGCGGTGGCCTCCGGCCCGCGATAGACTATCGCCGATGCTGCGGCCGATGCGCGGACTCCTCGCCACCGGGTGCGTCGCGATGGCGTCGGTCGCCGCGGCGCAGGCGACGGTGCGCCCCGACCTCCCGTGGCAGTCGCTCGAGGCGCCGCACGTGCGGGTGCTGTTCGAGCCCGGACTCGAGGCGCTCGCGCGGCGCGTCGTCCCCGTCGCGGAGTCCGCGTACGTCGCGCTCGCGCGTGAGCTTGCCCCGCCGCGGGGGCGCATCGACCTCGTGCTCGCAGACAACGTCGACTACGCGAACGGCGCGGCGACGCCCTTCCCGTCGAACCGGATCGTCCTCTTCGCCCG
Source organism: uncultured Gemmatimonas sp. (assembly GCA_964526485.1). GTDB lineage: Bacteria > Gemmatimonadota > Gemmatimonadetes > Gemmatimonadales > Gemmatimonadaceae > Pseudogemmatithrix. Next base: position 34,559 of record CAZGIE010000002.1, read on the forward strand.
CCCGCCGATCGAGCAGCTCGCCCTGCGGCCGCATGAGGATTGGATGCGCCTCCTCGTCACGCACGAGATGGCGCATGTCTTCCATCTCGACCGCGTCCGTGGGCTCTGGGCGCTCGGGCAGCGGATCTTCGGGCGCGCCGCCCCCCTCTTCCCGAACGCCTACGCGCCGTCGTGGGTCCTCGAGGGTGTGGCGGTGCACTATGAGTCAGCGCTGGGTGGCGGGGGGCGGCTTCGCGGGAGCGAGTTCCCCGCGATCGCGCGGGCCGCCGCGCTCGACGGCGTGCTGCCGCCGCTCGATGCGCTCTCGGCGGACGCCCCGCGCTTCCCGCTCGGCCACGGCGTCTACGTCTACGGCGCCTTCGCGATGTCGCGCGGGGACACGACGCCGATGCGCCGCTTCGTGGAGGAGTCGAGCACGCGGCTCTTCGTGTCGCGGCTCGACGCGCGCGCGACAGCGGCGTTCGGCCTCTCGTTCCGGGCGCGGTGGGAGGCGTGGCGCGACTCGGTGACGCGTGCCGCCGCCGAGCTCCCGGCGCTCCCCGCGACGTCGCTCCGGTCGCGCGAAGGGTACACGGCGCGACACCCACGGTTCGTCGACGACACGCTGCTCCGGTTCGTCGCGGACGATGGCCGCCGCGTCCCGGGCTTCTATGAATCGACAGCGGCCGGCCGCGCGCGGCGCCTCGGGCGGCGCAACTCCATCGATGTGAGCGTGCCGACCGGCGGCGGCGCGGCGATCGCGGCCGAGCTGGAGTATGCGGATCCGTATACGGTACGGTCCGACCTCTGGCTCGAGCGCGATGCGACGGGTGGGCGGGCGCGCCTCAGTCGCGCGGCGCGGCTGACGCAGCCCGACGTGGATCGCGCCACGGGCCGGATCGTCGCGGTCCGGACGCGCGCCGGGACCACCGACCTGGTGACCCTCGAGGGGCCGGAGGCGCCGCCGCGCCCGCTGGTGACCGGATCGCTCGACGAGACGTGGGGGGAGCCGCGGTGGTCGCGCGACGGCGCGCGGGTCGCCGCCGTGCGGTGGCGTCGCGGGGGGGAACTCGCCATCGTCGTGCTGGATACCGCCGGCCGCTCCCAGACGACGTTCGCGCCGCCCGCGCGGACCCCCGGCTGGCTCGCGGTCGTCTCGTCGCCCGTGTGGGAGCCTGGGGATACCACGCTCCTCTTCGTGAGCGATCACGAAGGGCGCGCGATGGTGTATCGCGGTGACGTGCGCACCGGGGCGATGGGGCGCCTCTGGGAGACGCGGACGGCGCTCGGCTCGCCCGATGTCTCCCCGAGCGGCGCGCGGCTCGCCGCGGTCGAGCTCCGCGGGGACGGGTATCACGTGGTGTCCCGGCCGAACGGTCCCGTGCCGCTCGACGACGCGCCGTCGGGCGCATCGCGCTCCGTGCCGGCGGCCCTCGTCGATTCCGTGTCGCCATCGGTCCCGTACGCGTCGATCGGTGAACTGGTGCCGACCTGGTGGCTTCCCGTCGCGGGGCCGTCGGGCCCCGGGAGTTGGTCGCTCGGACTGATGACGAGCGCGCGCGACCTCGTCGGTCGGCACGCGTACGCCTGGTCGTGGGCGCGGGATCTCGCGCGGCCCGAGGCCTCCACGACGTTTTCGTATCAGTATGCGGGGCTCGGTAACCCGGTGCTCGGTGTCACCTATGCGAGCGCTTGGCAGCATCTCCCCGTGCGGGATCAGGGAGGTGCTTTCGCGGGATGGCTCGGCGAGCGCACGCGACGCGGCGGGGTGCAGGTCACGCGTCAGCGGGTGGGGGTGCGGTGGAGCGGTTGGGCGGCGATCGGCGCCGAGGTGGAGGCGCTGGATTACCAGACCGATCCGGTGGCGCTGCGGGCACGGCTGACGAATCCGCGGTTCCGTCGGACGACGGTGTCGGAGGTGGCGCAGCTCTCGACGGGGTTCAGCACGATGCAGCGGCCGACGCTGAGCGTCTCGGTCGAGGATGGGGTGACGGGGAGCGCGGTGGTGCGGCGGCGGTTCGGTGGGGCGGTCGCGGGCGGCGACGTCGACGAGGCGATCGGGGCGGTGACGGGCGCGGTGGGGGTCCCGTGGCTCGGATTCGCGCGGGGTGTGATCGCGGGGCGCGTGGCGGCGGGGTGGACCGCGTCGGATGCGTTGACGGGTTTTTCGGTCGGTGGGGTGAATGGGACCTCGGTGTCGTTGTTGCCTGGGCTCGTGGTCGGGGGGTCGCCGCGGACGTTCGGGGTGCGAGGGTTCGAGACCGGGGCGGCGGTGGGGACGCGCGCGGTCGTGACGAGCGCGGAGGTGCGGCTGCCCCTCACGCTTCTGGGGCGCGGGGTGCGCGGCACGTCGTTCTTCCTGCAGAAAGCGTCGCTCGCCGCGTTCGCGGACGGCGGGGCGGCGTGGTGCGATCGGGTGGTGGAGGGCTCGCCGGTCTGCCCCGCGCCGCTCGTGACGCGTCGGTGGTTGGGATCGGTGGGCGGGGAGTTGGGGGTGGACGCGGCGCTTCGGTACGACGTGGTCTATCGGTTCCGGTTCGGCGCGGCGCATCCGGTGCGTGGGCTCGGCTCGGCGCCCTCGCGGGTGGTGTGGTACTTCTCGATGGGGAGCACGTTCTGACGGGCGGATGGCGGTGCGACGCCATATTTAGTATCAGATAGAAACTTAATATGGGCGCGGGTACCCTGTCTCGCGGATGCAGGCAAGGACTGGCGCGGGAGGACGGGTGGGGGTATCGTCCGCTCCCTTCGCTGATGTGACGAATGGCGCGCGTTGTTCGTCCGGCGGCCAAGTTGTTGTTTTGCAGTGACTTACAGTGCTGCTGGCGGCGCCGCTCTGGTGTCGCGACGGTGTTGTGAAGGTGAAGGTCCGAGTCGTGTTCGCATGTGCGTGGAAACAACGCGAGCGTGACCGTTTCGTGATGCGTTCGGCGGAAGTCGTTGTTTTTGAAGGTGTTATTCTGTGCTTGCGCGGTATCACGTGCCCCATAGCTTGAACCCCCTCGACCCCTGAATCGGCCGGGATCTCCCGTGAGACCAGGGTCCGATGCTCCTCAGGTTCGGCCTCATACCCTTCAGTTGGAGAAGTACGCAGATGGCGCTCCCGACCACCCCCCCGAACACCCCGGCCACCCTGTCGCAGAACGCGCGGACGGTCCTCGACAAGCGCTATCTCGTGAAGGACAAGACGGGGAAGTCGGTGGAGACGCCGGAGGACATGTTCTGGCGTGTCGCGACCACGGTCGCGGAGCCGGAGCGTCGCTATGGGGCGACGGAGAAGCAGGTGGAGAAGGTCGCGCGCCAGTTCTATGAGCTGATGACGCAGCGGCGTTTCGAGCCGAACTCGCCGACGCTGATGAACGCCGGGCGTCCGCTCGGGCAGCTCTCGGCGTGCTTCGTGCTGCCGGTGGACGATGCGCTCTCCAACGGGCACAGCGGCATCTATGACACCCTCCGTTCGATGGCGCTCATCCATCAGAGCGGCGGCGGGACGGGGTTCTCGTTCTCGCGGCTCCGGGCCAAGGGGTCGATGGTCCGCTCAACGACGGGGGTGGCGAGCGGCCCGGTGTCGTTCATGCAGCTCTATGACGCGTCGACGGATGCGGTGAAGCAGGGTGGGACGCGCCGTGGCGCGAACATGGGCATCCTCCGGGTGGATCACCCCGACGTGATGGAGTTCATCGCGTGCAAGGAGGATCTGACCAAGATCACGAACTTCAACATCTCGGTCGGCATCACGACCAAGTACATGGACGCGTTGGCGGCCGGTGGGTCGTACGACCTCATCGACCCGATCTCGAAGCAGGTGGTCGGGCAGATGGATGCCCGCGAGGTGTGGGACAAGATGATCGAGGGGGCGTGGCGGACGGGTGAGCCGGGCGTCTTCTTCATCGACGAGGCGAACCGCTACAACCCGGTGCCGCACCTGGGCGCCTACGAGGCGACGAACCCCTGCGGCGAGCAGCCGCTCCTCCCGTACGACGTCTGCAACCTCGGCTCGATCAACGTCGGCTACTATGTGGTCGACGGGGCGATGGACTGGAAGGCGTTCGCGAAGGACATCCATCTGTCCACGCGGATGCTCGACAACATCATCGATGCGAACAAGTACCCGCTCCCCGAGATCGACGCGCTGGCCAAGCGGATCCGTCGCATCGGGCTCGGTGTGATGGGCTTCGCCGACGCGCTCATCCGCCTCGGCATCAAGTACGACAGCCCCGAGGGGGTGGCGTTCGGCAAGCAGGTGATGGAGTTCCTCGATGTCGAGGGGAAGAAGGAGTCGGCGCGCCTGGCCGAGGAGCGTGGGGCGTTCCCGGAGTGGGAGCGCTCGATCTGGGGTCCGGACGCGACCTGCGCCCGTGACGAGTCGGGGGCGCGCATCCGTCCCGAGATGAAGCTCCGCAACTGCAACGTCACCACGGTCGCGCCGACCGGAACCATCTCGATCATCGCCGGTTGCTCGTCGGGGCTCGAGCCGCTTTTCGCGGTCGCCTTCATGCGCAACCAGGCCGGCGTGATGATGCCGGACGTGAACGAGGACTTCGTCGCGATCGCGAAGAAGGAGGGGTGGTTCTCCGACGCCCTGATGGAGCGGATCGCCAAGACGGGCTCGGTTGTCCAGCCCGAGGTTCCGGTGAAGTGGCAGCAGGTCTTCGCCACGGCGAACAACATCGCGCCCGAGTGGCACATCCGGATGCAGGCGGCGTTCCAGGAGCACTGCGACTCCGCGATCTCGAAGACCACGAACTTCTCGCACGCCGCGACGCGTGACGACGTGCGGGCGATCTACGAGCTCGCGTATCAGATGAAGTGCAAGGGCGTCACGGTGTACCGCGACGGCTCGCGCGACGGGCAGGTGCTCTCCACCGGTGCCACGGCCGAGGCGGCGGCGAAGCGCGCCGGCGGGTCCGAGGATGCGGCGGCGAAGCGCGAGCTCGGCGAGCTCAAGGGCCAGCTCGCGGAGATCACGTCCGACAACGATCGCCTCAAGAAGCTCCTGTTCGACGCCGAGGCGGAGAACCTCCAGCGCCGTCAGAAGCGGTCGCGCCCGGACATCCTCAAGTCCACGGCCATCCGCAAGGAGACGCCGCTCGGCACGATGTTCGTCCACATCACCGAGGACGATAAGGGCCAGCCGTTCGAGGTCTTCATCAACCTGGGCAAGGCCGGCGGCCCGGCCATGGCCGACGCCGAGGCGGTGGGGCGTCTGATCTCGCTCGCCCTCCGTTCGGGCATCTCGATCCAGCAGGTGCACCGGCAGCTGCGCGGTATCTCGTCGGATCGCGCGGTCGGGCTCGGGGCCAACAAGGTCCTCTCCGTGCCGGACGCGATCGGCATCGCGCTCGAGGATTGGATGCGCTCCAAGCAGGGCGTCCAGCAGGAGCTCCTCGCGGGAGCCGGCGCCACGCCGGCTGCTGCGCCGGCGCCGGTCCCCGTCGTCACCGCCGGGGCGGCCCAGATGCAGTTCGAGTCGGTCTCCGGTGGCGATGCCTTCATCGGCACCTGCCCGGACTGCGGCTCCCAGCTCGAGTTCGCCGAGGGTTGCGTGAAGTGCCACGTCTGCGGCTTCTCGGAGTGCGGCTGAGCCTGACCGACGCCGGCCGCCGGCCGGCACGCTAGACTACCGGTGGGCCGTCTCCCGAGGGAGGCGGCCCACCTCGCTTTCCTCCACGCCCGCCGCCACGGCGGCCGCTCACCCCGTTCGGATCGCCCGATGACCGCACGACGACTCCTCGGTGGCCTCACCGCCCTCCTCGCCTGGACCGCGCTCCTCGTGCAGTTCGGTCTGCACGTCACGAGCAACGTCGACATCACCGGCGCGCCGCGGTGCTCAGCATCTATCCGACGACGTACTTCGTCTATCTCATCGTCCGTGGCGAGTTCCTCGGCACGTATCCGTACTTCTTCGTGGACGTGGGGACCCTCGGACTGCTCGTCGCGTTCCGCAACGCGATGGCCATCCTCGCCTTCTATCTCTTCGTGGCGTGGCTCATCGCGCTCGTGGCGGGGCGGGTGCGAGTGCCGGGCCGGCCGGCCGGCCG
>CAZGIE010000003.1:0-39259 GCA_964526485.1 uncultured Gemmatimonas sp.
TGCGCGATGCTCGTCCGGCCGGTCATCCCGGTGAAGCTCGCGAGCGGGATCTTGAAGCGAACCCACGAGCCGGTGGCGAGGGCGGGGGTCGAGGTCGTGCTGAAGGTCAGCTCGTGCTCCGTATCATCCCCACCGCCGAAGGTACCGCCGGCGCCCCAGTCGACGAGCTTGACCTTGAACGTGGAGGTCCCCGAGACCAGGGTCGGCGTCCACAGGTCGAAGTTGAAGTGCGTCATCGCCGACCCGTTCACCGGCGTCGCGGGCTCGATGCCCGCGAACACCAGGTTCGAGTACTTCTTGAGGTTATCGCTCCCGATCGTGACGTCGGTCACGTCCGCCTGATCCCAGTCCGTCGACCAGTTGGTGTTCGGGCGGTTCGTGAAGGCATTGCTGAAGAGGGAGATCACCGAACCCGCCGGGTTCGTCGGGGTCGCGGCGGAGACCGTCGGGCCCGGCGGCGGCGGGATCTTGTAGAAGTAGACGTTGTCGAGATACGCCGTCGGGCTCCCCGAGATGATCATCTGGGCCAGCTTGCCCCGCGTCGTGAGGCCGGTGAAGGCCGAGAACGGAATGTCGATCGAGTTCCAGGTCCCCGTGGCGATCGATGGCGAGGACGTGGTGTTGAGCGTCACCTCATGCTCCTTGTCATCCCCGCCCCCGAAGACCCCGTTGGCACCGAAGTCGACGAGCTTGACCTTGAAGCCTGCCGCCTGCGTTACCCAGAGGTCGAGGTGCAGCCCGGTCATCTGCGTCGCGTCGATCGGCGTGGTGGTGAACTCGATCCCCGCGTACGACAGGTTCGTGTACTTCTTCGCGGCGTTGCCGGCGATGCTGACATCCGCAACGTCGGCGACGTCCCAGACCGCCGACCAGGTGTCGACGGCACGATTCGTGTACGCCCCGCTGAACAGCGAGATGACGTCCGCGGCGAGCCGCGAGGGGGTCGGGGCTGCGACGGTCGGCGGCGCGGCCGCCGAGAGCACGATGCTGCCGGACGCCGAGACGGCGCCAAGGCTGCCGGTGATGGTTGCCGCACCCGGCGCAGCGACGCTGATCACGCCGTTCGTGACCGTCGCGACGGCGGTGTTCGACGAGCTGAAGGTGAAGTACCCGGCGGAGGCCGCGACGGTCTGATCGACCCCGCCCACGGCCACGGTGAGCGTCGTGCCGACGATCGTCCGAGAGTCCCCGACCTCCTGCTCGTACGTCCCAGCCGCGATCGCCGGCCGCGGGTTCGTCACCGTCCCGAGCCTCTCATACTGGATGTCGTCGAGCCAAAGCGTGTACCCCTTCCCCGCCTCGGGGCCCTCGGCGAAGAAGAAGAGCCCCTTCTCCTCGGAAAGCTTCGACGCGAGCGGGATCGCGATCGTGAACTTCTGCCAGGCCGTCGTCAGGGCGAGTGCGGTGCGCTCCGCCGTGTACTTCGAGGTGCCCGTGTTGTCGTTGCCCAAGCCAGCGACGTCCAGCGTCGCCGCGACGCTCGCCTTGGCCCAGAACGAAATGACGTCATATCCGGTGAGGTCGCGCGAGATGTCCGAGACGAACGCGCCGCCCGAGTACCCGGCGTTCGGGTCGCCGGCATCCGGAATAGTGATCTTGAGCGACGCCGATCCGCGGTACTTCACCGCATTGTCGATCGACATCGCCGTCAACAGCGAGCCTTGGAAGGCCTGCCACGAGACGCCCTCGCCGAAACCGTCGGTGAAGACCTTGGGGTCGTTGGGCTGCGGCGCGGGGCCGGTGCCGCCCTCACGTTCACAGGCGGTGAGGGACAGGACGGCCGCGAGCAGCGCGGCGGAGAGGCGGGGGGCACGCATGGGACACTCCAGGAGAGGGGATCCGAACACCACCCAATGACAGGGCGCAGAGCGCCCCGCTTTGTTCGACTGCCGAACAAACAATGCGGCTGGCCTGCTACGCTGTCAAGACATGGCGGCCCCCGCCCCGGAGCCGGGACGGAGGCCGCCATCGGAACACCCACCGGGAGGCCGGGTGCAGGGGATTCCGCCGCCGGCCCGGTTTCGGGCTCAGGGCACGATCGCCGGCGCCCCCCCGACGTGGGAGATCCCCTTCTGCCGCAGCAGCGCGTTCAGCGCGGCGAGATCACTCCCCAACGCGGCGTCGAGCGCGGTGAGGTGCTCCCGGAGTTGCTGGCCGAGGATCCCCTGCACCTCCACCTGCTGGTCGGTCGGGCGGAAATCGGCGTTGCCGAGCCCGTTCGCCAGGTACCCCAGCTTCCCGATCAGCTTGCTCCCGAAGCGAACCCCGTCCTGGCCGTTTCCGGTCAGTCGGAGGTCCACCAGGTTCATCTCGATCTCCACCAGCTTCGCGCCGAGGGCCTGTGCCGCGCGGCGGACCTCGGTGTCAGTCACCGCGCGACCGAGGGCGTCGAGTTGCACCCGCACCGACTCGATCCGGGCGACGGCGTCGGCCGCCCGATCCATCTCGGTGCGGATCGCCGCGGTCATCCGGAGCTGCTGTTCGATCTCCGCCACCGTGCCCGACGAGTTCGGGTCCTTCCGGACCTCGAGGGACCGGGTCTGCGTGGCCCCACCGACGGTCAGACGGACGGTGTACGTGCCGGGCGCCATCAGCAGGGAGATGCGGGCCGTTCCGGGGGCCTCACGCCCCTCCGCCGGCACCACGACATCGGGGACGTACATCGGCGGCGTGAGGAGCCGGACGACCTTCCCCGGCTCGTCGCGCAGATCCCAGTGGAGCCGGTTGATCCCCGCGGCGTTCGGACCCCGGAGCGTGCGGACGACACGCCCCGCCGCGTCGAGGATCTCGACCTTCGGCGCCTCGGCCGCCGGCGCCTTCAGCCAGTAGTTGATCGACGCGCCATACTGGGGGTCCTCCCCCGTGGTCGGGTCGTCGTAAGTGCTCGACGGCGCGGTGATGTTCCGGAAGCGGTAGGCCGCCCGAGGCTCGAAAAGATGCGCGGCCGCCCCCATCACCTCGGGGGTCAGCTGCTGTAACGGCGTCACGTCGTCGAGGATGTAGAAGCCGCGCCCGTAAGTGGAGATGACCAGATCGTTGAAGTGGGTCTGCACCTGGATGCCGGAGACCGGGGCCGCCGGGAGGTCGGTCTGCAGCGGCAGCCAGCTCTCCCCCGCGTCGAACGAGACATAGATGCCGTTCTCGAGCCCGAGATAGAGCAACCCGCGCCGGACCGGATCCTCGAGGATGACCTTGGCGTAGCTCAGGTTGTTCCGCGGGAGACCGGCGGTGATCGCCTTCCACGTACGGCCGTAGTCCGTGGTGCGGTAGACGAACGGGTCACGGTTGTTCACCTGATGGAAATCGACCGTCAGGTACGCCGTCGCCGCGTCGTACTTCGACGGGTGGATGCTCCGCACCGAGCCCCAGACGGGCAGGTTCGGGAGGTTCTTCGTGAGGTTGGTCCACGTCTTCCCATCGTCCCGCGTGAGCTGGACGAGGCCGTCGTTGGTCCCCACCCAGATCGTGCCCTGCTCCAGCGGGGACTCGGCGATCGCGTAGACCACCCCGGCGTACTCGACGCCGATGTTGTCGGGGGTCAGGCCACCGGAGCTCCCCATCCGCGAGCGGTCGTTGAGCGTCAGGTCCGGCGAGATGACCTCCCAGCTCTGCCCGCCGTTGCGGGTGCGGTGCACGTGCTGACTCCCCGTGTAGACCGTGTTGTGGTCGTGCGGGGAGATGGTCAGCGGCGCATCCCAGACGAAGCGGTACTTCACGCCCTCCGCCGGTCCATTTGACTGCTGCGGCCAGACCTCCACGGTCCGGAACTGGCGCCGGTCCTCCTCGAAGCGCACGACGATGCCGCCCACCATGCCGGAGCCCGACGCCGTCGACCAGATGATGTTCGGGTCGACCGGGTCCGGCGTGGCCCACCCGCTCTCGCCACCGCCCACGGCGTGCCACATCCCGCGGAGGATCCGCCCACCAGCGAGGCGCGAGTTGCTCGGCCCACGGTAGGTCGGCTCGTCCTGCTTGTTGCCCAGGACGTTGTACGGGATGTTGTTGTCGACCGTGACGTGGTAGATCTGCGCATTGCTCAGCCGCTGACGGAACCAGCTGCGCCCGCGGTTCTGCGTGATCGAGAGCCCCTGGTCGTGCGCCACGATCTGGCGGTCGGGGTTCGTCGGATCGATCCAGATGTCGTGGTGGTCGCCGCCCGGCGCGCGACCACGGCCGATCACCTCGACGGTGCGCCCGCCGTCGATCGTCTTCGCATACGACGCGGTCAGGAAGTAGGCCTCATCCGGATCATCCGGGGCGACCGCCATCCGCGAGTAGTAGTGCGCGCGCCCCATCACGTTGCGGTCGCGACTGACGAGCGCCCAGCGCCGGCCGCCGTCCTCCGACCGCCAGAGCTGCCCGCTCTCCGTCTCCTGCCCGTTCCACGGGATCCCGTCGCCGGTCTCGATCATCACGTAGACGCGGTTCGGGTCCGATGGCGAGAGGCCGAGCGCCACCTTGCCGTGCGGCTTGGTGGGAAGGCCGTTGCCGCGGAGGCGCGTCCAGGTGACGCCACCGTCGCGCGAGACGAAGAGCCCGCTCCCGGGGCCGCCGCTGGTGCGCCCCCAAGTGTGGATCTCGATCTGCCACATCCCCGCGAAGAGGACGCGCGGGTTCGTCGCGTCCATCGCGAGATCGGAGCAGCCCGTGTTCTCGTCGACGAAGAGCACACGCGTCCAGGTGGCGCCGCCGTCGGTGGTGCGATAGACGCCCCGCTCCTGCTGCGGACCGTAGGCGTGCCCGAGCGCGCAGGCGAGGACCACATCGGGATCGGTGGGATGGATGACGATCCGCGCGATCCGCGCCGTCTTCTCGAGCCCCATCAGCTGCCAGCTCTCGCCACCATCGGTGGACTTATAGATGCCCTGTCCGACCGAGATGTGGCTCCGGATGTGCGCTTCGCCGGTCCCGGCCGAGACGACGTGGCGGTCGGCGCGGGCGACGGCGAGGGCGGCGATCGCCTGCACCGGGTGCGCGTCGAAGGTGGGACGCCAGTTCACGCCGCCATCGGTGGTCTTCCAGACGCCGCCCGAGGCGGAGCCGACGAAATAGGTGAGCGGGTCACCGACGACACCGGCGGCGGCGGCGAAGCGGTTCCCCTCGGGCCCGATGTTGCGCCAGTGGAGCGATCGCCAGTGGTCCGCGGCGGGGCGCACCGCCGACGCGGCGGGCGATGGCTGCGCGCCTCCGTCTGCGGCGGAGAGGAGGGAGAGGGCCGCCAGCAGGACCAGCGGGCGGGCGATCAGGCGGGACGAACGCATCGGAACCTCGACCGGAGGGTGGATGCGCAGAGGTTACCGCCCGCCACGTCGCGCGGGAAGATGCGCCCGAGCCTACGGCCGCACGCGGGCGAAGCGCACGTCGCGGGTGCGCCCGTTGGCGGCGTAGAACCCGATGACCTCCCCGTTCCGGTCGCGCTCGAACGCCAGCGTTAGGGTGCGCCCCTCGAAGGTGTCGATGCGATCCACGGCGGTGAGCCGCGCGTCCGGGTGTCGGCGCTGGCGCAGCCAGAGCGTATCCCCGCGTTGCTCGATGGTCATCGCGGACTCGAGCTCATCGCTCCAGTATCGCCCCACGAAGGCGGCGAGCGCCCGGCCGGTCGGCGCGAACACCGGGGCGTCCGGGAGACGCGTCGCCGGCTGCTCCCCACCCTGCTGCAGCGTCAGCCCGACGACGCGACCGGCGGCGTCGCGACGGAAGCGCAACGCCGCCGCCACGCCCGTGAGGGCGAAGCTCGAGTCGGAGGTCGCCACGAGGCCGACCCGCGGCTGCCCCGTGGCCTGCAGGAAGCGCGCGCTCCCCTCACGGAAGATCCGGATGACGAAGGCCGGCGCCGCATCGAGCGCGTAGCGCCCCGCGAAGGCGTCGAAGCGGTCGTCCGTCATCCGCGCCGCATCGTACGCCCCACCCGCCGTCCCACCCGCCGCAGCGGGGGCCGCCGCCGTCATCGCGTCGGCGAAGAACGCCGCGGCGATGTCGAACGCCACGGCGGACGCGAACCCGGCATCGTTGCTCTGCACCGAGACCCCGCCGCGGATCGTCGGATACAGCGCGAGCATCGAGCGGTGCGCGACGTCGGCCCCGCCGTGCTGGATGCGCCGCAGTCCCCGCTGCTCATCGATGAAGACCCCCATCCCGTAGTCGGAGCGCTTGCCATCGCTCAGGCGGCCGTTGGTCGTCATCGCGTCGAAGATCGCCCGCGACCCGATCCGCGGCGTCGCGGCCAGCATGTTCTCGCTCCACCGCTGCAGATCCTCGACGGTCGTATAGATGCCGCCGGCGCCGAGGGCACCGCCGAGGTCGATCGCCTCCGCATACCCAGTGGCGCGGGCGACGTAGCCCGTCGCGGCATGCGGGACGATGGTCACCCGATCGGCGCGGGCCATCGACCGTGTCATCCCGAGCGGCACGAAGACCTCGTCCCGAAGGAAGTCAGGGAAGCTCTTCCCCGACGTGCGCTCCACGATCAGCGCCGCGAGACCGAACGCGGTGTTGTTGTAGTTGAACTCCGCGCCCGGCGCGTTCTGCAGCTTCGGCTGCCGTTGCACGATGGTGAGCAGCTCGCCCCGATCGATCAGATCCTCCCCCACCTGGCGGTCCGACATCAGGAGGAGGTTCAGGAACTCCCGCAGCCCCGACTGGTGCGTGATGAGGTGCCGCACGCGCACGGTGTCCCCGAGGTCGGGGAGCTCCGGCAGGTGTCGGCGGATGTCATCCTCGAGCGAGAGCTTCCCGCGCTCGGCCTGCAGGAGCACGGCGAAGGCGGTGAACTGCTTGGAGGTGGACCCGATGTTGGTCGGGGTGTCGGTCCGGTACGGGATCCCGTGCCGGAGGTCGGCCATCCCGAACCCCTTCGAATAGAGGACGCGCCCCTCCCGCCAGACGCGGACCTCGCCGCCCGGCACACCGGGCGCATCGTAGCGCGCCAGCAGTTGATCCACCCGCCGTGCGGCCTCCTTGGCCAGCGGTTCCTGGCGCAAGAGGGTGAGCGCGAAGGCCGCGGCGCGCCCGGAGGGCGCCGTCACTTCGAGGATCGCGGCACCCGTGTCCGCGGTGACCATGGCGAACCGCAACGCCCCGACCCCCGGCCCTTCGAAGCGCGCACGCGGCCGCCCACCGCCGGCGAGGAACCGCACCGCGAGGGGTTGATCGGACTGGGTCACGCTCCCGAGGAGGAAGGTGCTGTCGCGGAGCGTGAGCGCGAATCGCGCGGTGTCGCCCGCGGCCAGTCGGCCGCTGACCGTCGCACCGGCGCGGAGGGGCGTGGGGGACGGCTGGGCTGGGAGCGCGACGGCGAGGCCGGCGACCGCGAGGAGGGCGTGACGGAGGGACATCGGAGGGATGGTGTTCTTTCAGATGAGGGACGTCGACGCCGACCGGCGCACGCAGTGGACGCAGCCGGGCAGCGGGCCGTTGAGAGGTTACCGCCGACCGATGTGACCGGTAAGATGGACGCCATGTCACGCCCCCTCACACACCTCACGCTCCTCGTGCTCGCCGGCCTGACCGTGGCGCATCGCCCGGCCCGCGCGCAGACGCCCCGCTTCGTCGACCTCGACCGCGATGTCGGCCGGCACGTCGTCGTCGACCGGGAGGCGGGCCAATACCTCGGCCACGTCTCCACCATCCTGCTTGGCGACGGCCGCACCATCCTCGCCGCGTATCCGAAGGGCCACGGCGAAGGGGCGATCATCCTCAAGCGGAGCGCGGATGGCGGCCGCACGTGGAGCGAGCGGCTCCCCACCCCGGCGAACTGGGCCACCTCGAAGGAGACCCCGACCCTCTTCCGCGTGCCCGACCCGGTGACGGGCGGACATCGCATCCTCCTCTTCTCGGGCCTCCACCCGGCGCGGATGGCGTCGAGCGACGACGAGGGCCGCACCTGGAGCCCACTCGCGCCGATCGGCGACTGGGGCGGCATCGTGGTGATGGGCTCCGTGGTGCCGATGGCGGATGGCTCGCTCCTCGCCTTCTTCCACGACGACGGCCGCTTCTTCCGCGCCGGCGGGCGTGCCGAGGGGACGTTCCGGTTGTTCCAGGTACGGTCGCGCGACGGCGGCCGCACCTGGGAGGCGCCGCGCGAGATCTGGCGCGGGACCGATGTGCATCTGTGCGAGCCTGGCGCCGTGAGGTCCCCGGACGGGCGGACGCTCGCCCTCCTCCTCCGCGAGAACCGACGGCGGAGCGAGTCGCACGTGATGGTCACCTCCGACGAGGGGCGCACCTGGAGCACCCCGCGCCCGATGGACCGCGCGCTCACCGGGGACCGCCACACGGCGCAGTACGCCCGCGACGGCCGCCTCGTCGTGACCTTCCGCGACATGGCGGAGGGGAGCCCGACCAAGGGGGACTGGGTCGCCTGGGTCGGACGCTGGGAGGACCTCCTCGCGGGGACGCCCGGCCAGTACCGCGTCCGCATCAAGGACAACACGAACCAGTGGGACTCCACCTATCCGGGTCTCGAGCGCCTCGGTGACGGGTCCTTCGTCGCCACGACCTACGGACACTGGGACGCCGGTCAGCCCCCGTACATCCTGAGCACGCGTCTCCGGCTCGAGGAGCTCGATGCGCGGAGCGCCTTCGACGGCGAACGGCTCGCGCGCATCGACCGCTACCTCCAAGACCAGGTGGACTCTGCCCGGATCGCCGGCGCGGTGGCGCGCGTCCTCCGCGATGGCGAGGTGGTCTACGAACGCGCCGTCGGCTGGGCCGACCGCGAGGCGAACCGCCCGATGCGGCCCGACCACCTCTTCCGGATCGCCTCGCAGACGAAGGCGATCACGAGCGCGGGCATCCTGATGCTCGTCGAAGAGGGGCGCATCGCACTCGGCGACCCGGTGAGCCGCTGGCTCCCGAGCTTCGCGCGCACGACCGTCGCGAACGCCGCCGACACCGGCCGCACGACGCTCCCCGCACGCCGCGCGATCACGATCTTCGACCTGCTCACGCACACCGCGGGCATCTCCTACGGGACGGACGCCAGCGTCGCCGCGCGCTACCGCGCCGCCGGCCTCGGCCCCGCCGCCGGCTTCGGCTGGTACACCGCCGACAAGGACGAGCCGATCTGCACCACGATGGACCGCCTCGGCACCCTCCCCTTCGTGGCGCAACCCGGCGAGCGCTTCGTCTACGGCTACAACACCGACATCCTCGGCTGCGTCGTGGAGCGCGCGAGCGGCCTCCCGCTCGACCGCTTCCTCGAGACGCGGCTCCTCGCGCCCCTCGGGATGCGCGACACCCGCTTCTTCGTGACGCCATCCGATTCGGCGCGGCTCGTGACCGTCTACCGCACCGACGCCGATGGGCGCGCGGTGCGCGCCGACACCGGCGCCCGCGGCCAGGGGCACTACGTGCTCGGCCCGCGACGAAGCTTCGCCGGCGGGGCGGGACTCACCTCGACGGCCCGCGACTACGCACGCTTCCTCGAGATGCTCCGTCGTGGTGGCGCCATCGACGGGCAGCACTATCTCGCCCCGCGCACGGTCGAACTGATGACCACGAACCAGGTCGGCACGCGATACAGCGCCGACGGCAACGGCTACTCGCTCGCCTTCTCGACCGTCGACCGGTTCGGGGCGAACGGCTTCGCCTCGGTGGGGAGCTACAACTGGGGCGGCGCCTACGCGAGCATCTACGCGGTGGACCCGGCGGAGCGGCTCGTAATGGTGCTCATGTTGCAGAACCTCCCCGGGACGCCGGAGGCACGGGCGCGGTGCGGGACGCTCGTCTATCAGGCGCTGGTGCGCTATTTTAATGATACGGCGACCACCGAGATCTACACGAGATACTCCGCGCCGATCAACTCGGCGCGCACGAGCGTGTTCGCGGGCCGGATGGCCGCGAAGCGCTCCCCGTGGGCGCGCGCGACCGCCTCCCAGTCGTCCATCCGGCTGACGAAGATCCGCGTGCGCACCACATCCGTGAGCGTACCGCCAAGCGACTGCACCGCGCCTTCGATCTTGTCGAAGACGTGGTGCGCCTGCGCGTAGGCGTCGGCGCCCCCCATCGCACGGCTCCCATGCGTTGCCGTCGTGCCCGAGACCAGGATGCGATCCCCGGTGCGGACGGCGCGCGCGTACCCCGCGGAGGTCTCCCAGGGGGTGCCGCTGAAGGCGCGCCGCGTGCCGTCGGACGCCGCCTCGACCGTGTACGGCGCGGGAAAGTTCGCCACGTGGTGCGAGAGGTCCCCGCTCGCCGTGAGGAAGGGCGGCTTCCGATACTCGTCCCCGCAGTCCCCAGGCACCGGATGGAGGGTCGCCAAGGCCACCTGTACCTCCGCACGATCCTCGGCGGTGAGCCGCAGCGCGTCGAGGCGGGCGTTGTCCTCGAGGTGCTCGCGCTCCCCGAGACGCGCGCCGACGATCACGCCCCCCACCGCCGGGGCGTCGAGGATAAAGCGGGCCGCCACGTTCGCGATGGAACACCCGCGACGGTCGGCGACGGCGCGCGCCGCGCGCAGCACCCGCTGTAGCGCCTCCCACCCGCCGACGACGCGGATGAAGCGACCGTACTTCATCTGCGACCAGGTGGTAAGCCCGTCCCAGTCAGGCTCGGGCGCGCCGAGCCACCGGTCGGAGAGGAAGCCGCCGGCGAGGGTCCCGAACGCGAGAAGTGCGATCCCCTTCGATGCGCAGTACTCGGCCATCGCCCCCGCGGCGCGCTGGTCGAGCAGCGAGTAGCAGATCTGGTTGGTCGCGATCGGGATCCCGCTCTCCACGACGAGCCGCAGGTGCGCGGTGTCGGTGTTGGTCAGCCCGAGGTGGCCGATGAGCCCCTCGCGCCGGCACTCGTCGAGGTAGAAGAGCGCGTCGAGCCAGGCCGGGTGCGCGTAGCTCCAGGCGTGGAACTGGAGGAGATCGATCCGCTCGACGCGCATCCGCGTCCGCGCGCGATCGACGGCGGCGCGCACGTCGGCGCGCGTCACGGGACCGGGCTCGGGCACCCATTTCGTCAGGAGCTGGGTGGCCGGCGCGCCGGGCCGCGTCCGGAAGCGGCCGACGACCTCCTCGGACGATCCGTAGTGATCGGCCATATCGAAGGTCGTGAAGCCGGCGTCGACGTAGGGGCGCATGGCGTCCGCTGCGCGCTCGAGGTCGAACGGGCGCCCGTCCCGCTCCTGATCGGCCATCTGCCAGAGGCCAGTGAGGATGCGACTGATCTCGAGGTCCGGCGCGAGGCGGTGGCGGCTGATCATCGACATGGCGGGGTCACTCCTCGGGCAGGGTCGCGAAGCGCGCGTGGGCGTCGCCCACGCGGGCCACGAGGCGGCGGTATTCGACGAGATGGACGAGCGTCCCGACCGCCATCACCACGCCCCAGACGGCGAGCGGCCGCTCGTACCAGACCGAGACCTCCGCCGCGAGCTCACGGCGGACGTGCACGGCGAGGAACAGGGACAGGAGCGAGACCCCCGCGACACCGACGACGGTCCGCACGCGCGGCGCACGCAGGATCGTCATCCCCGCCGCGAGCGCCGGATTGCGCCGCGGGAGCGCGAGCAACGCGAGGCACATCAGGAGGAAGTTCACGAGCATCGCGACCACCATGATGTCGACGCCCTTGGAGAAGCTCTTCGCCCCGTGGCTCAGCAGCACGCCGACGGTCGCCATCGCACCGCTCGCGACGAGGGCGGCGCGCGGGGTGTGCCGCGTCGGGTGGACCTCCGCCGCCCACGCGGGGAAGACACCGTCCCGCGCCCACGCGAACATCAGCCGCGAGACGCTCAACAACATGCCGGGGAGGTCGTTGATGAGCGCGACGGCGGCGCCGGCGGTGATGGCGGCACGTCCGAGCGGGGAGAGAAAGGGCGCGAGGAGGCCGGAGGCGGTGGGGGTGGCATCCGCCGGCATCGCCGCGACGAACTCCCAAGGGACCGCGTGATAGACCGCCGCAGTGAAGCTGAAGTAGAAGGCGGCCACCACCCCGAAGGTGAGGAGGATGGCGCGCGGGAGGGCGCGCGCCGGGTCACGTGCCTCCCCACCGGCCTGGGCGATGGCATCGAACCCGATGAAGCTGGAGAAGAGCACCGCGGCCGCGGCGACGAAGGTGTCCTTGTCGAAGGGCGCCGGACGCGGCGCCGGGAGCGTCCCGCCGGCGGCCTGCAGCGCGGCGGCGAACCCGGCGTGGTCCTGCCCCGCCCCGACGACGATCACGATCGCGCCGAGTGCGAACATCACCAGCATCAGCGGGACGAGGGTGCGCTCATACGCCGCGAGGCCGCGGAGGTTGACGGCGACGAACCCCCAGACGAGGACCAGCGCGATGACGAGCCGGGCCTGGCCGGTGAGGAGCGTCGCCGCGACCGCCCCGCCACCCACCGCCTCGCCCACGCCGGCGAGGAAGACGGGGATCACATACGCCACCGCCCCGATCACGACGGAGAGCCCGACCCACTGCGAGAACGAGGCGACGAACCCGAGCGACGGATGCAGCCCGCGGCTCGCGAAGAGATAGCTCCCGCCGGCGCGCGGCATCGCGGAGGCGAGCGCGGCGTAGGCGAGCGCGGCGAGAAAGGCGGGGACCGCCGCGAAGGCGAAGGCCGGCAGGACCCAGGGCCCGATGCCTGGGACCGCGAGCTGCACCAGGAACGGCATGATGTGAATCGACGCCCCCACCATCGAGCAGATGCCGGTGGCGGTGAGCCCGACGAGACCGAGTTCCCGGACGAGGGTGGGGCGAGAGGGCACGACGGCGGGGGCGGGGGTGGCGATGGCGGCGCGGCCGGGCGTCCGGCCCGCGGCGCGCGCGGAAAGCTATCGCCCGCGTGCGGCACGCCGCAGGGACTTGACGCCTCCCCGTCGCGGGGCCCTGATTTCGTACATCCTAACTTTTGAGCTCCCCCCGGCATGATCGCCCCGGGCCCCGCCCTCCTCGTCTTCGCCCTCCTCGTCCTCGCGGGCCTCGCCGTCGCGTGGCCGCAGCGTGGGCTCGCGGCCCGCCTGCGGCGCGCGCGCCGCGACGCCCGACGCATCGGGATCGAGGACACGCTCAAGTATCTGTACCACCGCGAGACGGAAGGACTCGCCGTCCATCCCGACGCCGTGGCGGGCGCCCTCGCGATCCGCCCGGGCGCCGCCCGCGACCTGCTCGACCGCCTCGCCGCCGCCGGTCTCGTCGCCGGCGCCGGTGCGACCTACGCCCTCACCACGGACGGCCGGCAGGAGGCGCTCCGCATCGTCCGGACCCACCGCCTCCTCGAGCAGTACCTCGCCGACCGCACCGGCGTCGATCCCACGGAGTGGCACGCGCTGGCCGAGGAGGCGGAGCACGACCTCACGACGGAGGAGGCGGAGGCGCTCGCCACGCGCCTCGGCCATCCCCGCTTCGACCCGCGCGGCGAGCCGATCCCGACGGCGGACGGCGCCCTCCCCGTCACCACCGTCCGCCCCGAGGCCCCCCCACCGGAGCGGACCCTCGCCGATGCCGCTCCCGGTGAGACGGTCCGGGTCCGCCGGCTGACGAGTGCCTGCCACGGCCCGCAGCGTCGCCGCCTCCTCGATCTCGGCGTGGTCCCCGGCACGCGGATCACCGCGGAGCTGGCGAGCCCCGGTGGGGACCCCGTGGCCTATCGCATCCGCGGTGCGCTCATCGCGCTTCGGCGCCAGCAGGCGGCTTGGATCGAGATCGACGGGCCGGGGCGCGCCGCGTGACACCGACCACCTCGATGCGCACCCGCCTCCCCGCGCGCGACGAGTCGTTCGTGCAGCTCGGCGTCCGCTCCGACGGCTTCGATCACCTCGTCGCCCTCGCCGGGAACCCGAACACCGGGAAGAGCACCGTGTTCAACGCGCTCACCGGGCTCCGGCAACACACGGGGAACTGGCCGGGCAAGACCGTGACCCGAGCCGAGGGGCTGTTCACCGTCGGCGGGGACCGCTGCAAGCTCATCGACCTCCCGGGCACCTACTCGCTGCAGGCGACGAGCACCGACGAGGAGGTCGCACGCGACTTCCTGCTCTTCGGCGCGCCGGACGTCACGGTGCTCGTGCTCGATGCGACGGCGCTCGAGCGGAACCTGAACCTCGCGCTGCAGGTGCTCGAGATCACGCCGAAGGTGGTCGTCTGCCTCAACCTGATGGACGAGGCGCGCCGTCGCGGCATCGGCGTGGACCCGGAGGCCCTCGCGGCCGTCCTCGGCGTCCCGGTGGTCCCGGCGGCGGCGCGCGGTGGTGAGGGGATCGAGGCGCTGCGCGCCGCGATCCGCGCCGTGGCCCGCGGCACGGTGGTGCCCCACCCGGTGCCGCCGGTCCCGTTCGCCCCGGTCGTCGAGACGCTCGTGCAGGAGGCGACGGCGGCGGTGCAGGCCGCGGAGCCCGATCGACCGAACGCGCGCTGGGTCGCGCTGCGGCTCCTCGACGGCGATGAGCGGGTGGGGGCGGCGATGCCGCCCGCGCTGGTGGCGGCGATCGACGCGATCCGTTGGCGACTGCCGGCCGACTTCCACGACCACCTCGCCGCCGGGCGCTTCGCCGCGGCCGAGCGGCTCGCGCGCGCCGCCCGCCCGACCGCCGTCGCCGAGCTCGGCGCGGCGCTCGACCGTCGGCTCGACCGCTGGCTCACCAGCCCCGCCACGGGGCTCCCGCTGATGGTCGCGCTCCTCGCCGTCGTCTTCTGGCTGACGATCGCCGGGGCCAACGTCCCCTCGGCGATGCTCGCCGATCTGCTCGTGGACCGTGGCCACGTCTGGCTGGGGACGATGGCCGCCGCGCTCCACGCCCCGGACTGGCTGCGCGGGCTCCTCGTCGACGGCGTCTATCTCGCCACCGCGTGGGTCGTGTCCGTGATGCTCCCGCCGATGGCGATCTTCTTCCCGCTCTTCACGCTCCTCGAGGACCTCGGCTACCTGCCCCGCGTCGCCTTCAACCTCGACGCCGCCTTCCGTCGCGTGGGGGCGCACGGCAAGCAGGCCCTCACGATGTGCATGGGGTTCGGGTGCAACGCCGCCGGCGTCGTGGCCACGCGGATCATCGACAGCCCGCGCGAGCGACTCGTCGCGATCATCACGAACAACTTCTCCCTCTGCAACGGCCGGTGGCCGACGCAGATCCTGATGGCCTCGCTCTTCGTCGGCGTGCTCGCGCCGCCGGCGCTCGCGGGCCTCGTCTCCGCCGGCGCCGTGGTGGGGGTCACGCTCCTCGGCGTCGCCACGATGTTCCTCGCGTCGTGGGCCCTCACGCGCACGGTGCTCCGTGGCGAGGCGACGAGCTTCAGCCTCGAGCTCCCGCCGTACCGCCCGCCGCGCCTCTGGCAGACGCTGTACACCTCGGTGATCGACCGGACCCTCATCGTCCTCTGGCGCGCGATCGTCTTCGCCGCGCCCGCGGGCGCCGTCATCTGGCTCCTCGCGAATGTGTCGGTCGCCGGGGCACCGGTCGCGGTCCACCTCATCCGCCTCCTGGAGCCGATGGGGCTGTTGCTAGGGCTCAATGGGGTGATCCTCCTCGCCTACGTCGTGGCGATCCCCGCGAATGAGATCGTGATCCCGACGGTGCTGATGCTCACGGTGCTCGCGGGGGCCGTCCCCGAGGCGGGGGCGGGCGCCGGGGTGCTGTTCGAGCTCGACCCCGCGGCGATCGGCACGCTGCTGCGCGCCGACGGCTGGACGACGCTGACGGGCGTGAACCTGATGCTCTTCAGCCTGCTGCATAACCCGTGCTCCACCACGATCCACACGATCTGGAAGGAGACGGGGAGCGCACGCTGGACCCTGCTCGCGACGCTGCTGCCGGTCGGCCTCGGGCTCTCGGTCTGTTTCGTCGTGACGCAGGTGGTCCGCCTCCTCCTCGGGGCCTGAGGCCGGGGATTCTCCGCGCGCGGGCGCGGGGGAAGCCCGATGGAACGCGCCCCTGCGCGAGGCGACCCTCCGGGCGAATGCTCCCTGGACGCCCGGAGGCGCCATGCTCGTACCCGACGACCTGCTGCGCTTCATCCGCGCACATCATGACGACCCCACCCTGAGCGTCTACGTGGAGGCGGTGCCGACCGACCCCGCGAGCCGCCGCGCCTGGCGCGTGCACCTGAAGAAAGGCATCCATCTGGAGCGGAAGCGACTCGCCGAGGCCCCGCGCGAGGAGCGCGAGGCGTTCGAGCGCTGCGCCGACGAGGTGCTCGCGCGGATCCCAGACGGGGACACCCCGCCGGCGACCTCGGGCTGGGCCTGCTTCTGCGCCGCCGACGGCGACGTCGTGGCCCGCGCGCTGCCCGAGATCCGTGCCAGCGAGGTCTCGTGGGGGCGCGGCGTCCGCGTCGTCCCCTACCTCCGCGTCGCGACGGAACCGAGTGCGCTCGTGGTCCTCCTGGATCGTGAGCATGCCCGCATCGGCCGGTGGCACGACCTGTCCTTCGAACCGCTGGTCACGCTCACCGCGGAGCCCGTGGTCGGGATCGCCCCGCACACCTCGCGCCCGCCACAGCCCGGCTTCCACTCAGGAACACGCGGCGTCACCGGCGCGGACGAGGCGCAACGCATCCATCTGGAGATGATGGATCGCCTCCTGACGCAGGTCCGTCACAAGGTTCCGATCCTCGCGCATCCGCATGAGCCGATCCTCGTCGGCGGGGCGACGGAGGCGACGACGCTCCTGCTCCACAGCCTCACGCCGGCGCTGCGGAATCGCTGTCAGGTGGTGCCGGGCGCGCGACTCGACAGCGAGGGCGGCACCCTCGCCGCGGCGCTGCAGGCTGCGATGGCGGAGCGGACCTCGTCGCAACGCGAGCAGCGGATCGCGAGCCTGCGCGAGGAGGCGCACCCGAACGGCCGCGCCGCGATCGGCCTCGGGCCCGCTCAGGCCGCCGCCACCTTCGGGGCGCTCGCGGAGTTGATCTTCTCCGAGCGAGCGTGGCAGGAGCACCCGGAGGCGATCGAACAGCTCGTCGAACACGCGCTGCTGAGCGGCGCGGCGGTGCAGATGGATCGCGCCCCCGGCGCGGTGCTCGACGGGGATACCGACGGCGTCATCGCCGGTCTCCGCTTCCCGATCCCCTCGCTCGTCCCCTCCTCCCGTTGACGCCCCTCCCCCGAGGTCCCCGATGGTCAAGCTCCGCGAGATCATGACAGCGCCCGTCGTCACCTTCGACCCCGACATCAGCATCCGCGAGGCCGCCGAGGTCCTCGTGGCGGAGGGGGTCGGCGGCGCCCCGGTGATGCTGCACGGGCAGCTGGTCGGGATGGTCAGTGCGAGCGACCTCCTCGACTTCATGGCGGGGTTGCCCGCGGAGCCTGACGAGGTGCGCGACCGCACGGCTCGTGGGATCCTCGACGACCATACCGTGGAGGAGGCGATGACCCGTTCACCGCTGCGCACCGTGCCCCCGGAGCTTCCGGTGCCGGCGGCGGCGGAGATCATGAGCCGGGACGGCTTGCATCGGCTCCCCGTCCTCGAGGGAGAGCGCCTCGTCGGGATCGTCTCGACCTCCGATGTCGTGAGCGCCCTCGCCGCCCGTCGGGTCGAGCGGAAGGTGCTCGTCTTCCCGCGCCGATCGCGCACCGACTGACCCCGCTTGTTAACAGCCCCGTACGCGCTAGCGTTCGGGGTATGCGCCCCGTTCCTCGCCGTTCCGACTCCCTCCGGCGCCCGACGCGGTCGATCACGGCCCGCGCGCGTGGCCCCCTCGCCCTCCTGCTGCTCGTCGCCGCCGGCTGCCAGCCTGCGGCGGGGCCCGCCCCCGCCGCGATCGCCGCGATGAGCGGCAAACGCGCCGAGGGCGCACAGGGGATGGTGGCGGCCTCGCAGCCCGACGCGGCGGCGGCCGGCGTGGAGATCCTGCGGGCCGGCGGGAATGCGGCCGATGCGGCGGTGGCCACCGCCTTCGCGCTCTCCGTCACCGACGTATCGCAGACGGGACTCGGCGGCGGCGGCGCGCTCACGTACTACGACGCCTCCGCCGGACTCGCGGCGCACCTCTCGTTCTATCCGCGCACCGGCGCCGATTCCCTCTGGGGGGTGCAGGACACGACGCCGGCGGGTCGGCGGGCCGGACGGTCGGCGGCGATTCCCGGGATGGTCGCCGGGCTGCTGGAGACGCATCGCCGCTTCGGCGTGCTGCCGCTCGGGCGGGTGATGGCCCCGGCGATCCGGCTCGCCCGCGACGGGTTCATCGTCACCCCGCTCCTCGCGCGGACGATCGCGAGCGCGCGCACGAAGCTCCTGGAGGACCCCGCCGCCGCCGCGCGCTTCCTGCCCGGCGGCGAGCCGCTGCTGCCCGGCGAGCGGCTCGTCCAGCCCGAGCTCGCGGCGACGCTGGAGCGGATCGCGATGGACGGGCGTGACGCCTTCTATCGTGGCAGCATCGCCGACCGCCTCTCCGCGGCGGTGCGCGCGCGCGGCGGCCTCATCACCGTGCGCGATGTCGAGGCCTACACGCTGACGTCGCCGGCACCGGTCTGCCTGCCGTGGCAGGGGCTGACGATCCTCTCGGCGCCACCGCCGACGGGAGGGGTGCCGGTGGTGCAGATGCTGGCGATGGCCGACGCCGTGGGGCTCACGCGCGCCGGCGGCTTCACGGAAGACGGGGACGCCGTCGCGACGATGGCGGGGATCATCCGCGCCGCGAACGCCGATGCCGTGTGGACCGGCGACCCGAGCGTGATGCCGGTGCCGATCCGCGGGCTCGTCAGCCCGACCTACGCGCGACTGCGGGCGCGCGGTCTCCCCGTGGCCGCGGGCGACACCGTGCGGGCGGGGGATCCGTGGGCCTTCGAAGCCGATGCCGCCCCGGCCGCGTGCGCCGCGTATCCGACGCCGGTCGCGACACGGCCGGCATCGGCCGCGCCGACCGAGTCGCCCGAGCCGGCGGCGGACACCCCGCTCGCCGCCTACGCCGGGAGCCACACGTCGCACCTCGCGGTGGTCGATGCGGCGGGGAACGCCGTCTCGGCG
The DNA here is from genome assembly GCA_964526485.1 of uncultured Gemmatimonas sp. Classification (GTDB taxonomy): domain Bacteria; phylum Gemmatimonadota; class Gemmatimonadetes; order Gemmatimonadales; family Gemmatimonadaceae; genus Pseudogemmatithrix. The sequence goes on from CAZGIE010000003.1 coordinate 18,879, forward strand.
ACGACGACCGTCGGTGTCCTGTTCGGCTCCGGGGTCTACACGAGCGGCTTCTTCCTGAACTCCTCCGGCGCGAACCTCACGGCCCGCACGCGTGGCCCGAACCGGTTCACGAACTCGACGATCGCCCCGACCCTGATCCTCGATGGGCGCGCGGTCCGTCTCGTCGTCGGGGCGGCGGGCTCACAGTACATCCAGCCCGCGGTCGCGCAGGTGACGCTGCGGATGCTCGCCTTCGGCGAGGATCCGGCGACGGCCCTCGCCGGCCCGCGCATCCTCTCCTCGGCGACGCGGCGGGAGGTGGAGGTGGAGCCCGGGTTCGGGAGCGAGGTGTACGCGACGTTGATCGCGCGTGGCTTCAAGCCGGTGAGCCGCGTCGCCGACATCCAGTTCGGCGGCGTCCACGCGATCATGGTGCGTCCCGACGGTCGGCGCGTCGGCGCCGCGGATCCGCGCCGCGACGGCGTCGCGATCGCGCAGTAAGGGCCGCCGGCGCCGGTGCATCGACCGCGCCGGCACCGGCGCACGTCAGGGCATCAGTCGACCAACCGGCGCGTCCCCTTCCGCAGCGGCATCGTCAGCAGCGCCCCCACGGTCGCGTGCTCGGCGTCCGCCAGATGCGTGTCGATGCCGTAGGTGAGCTGCGCGCGATCGAGCGTACGGAAGGTCCCGAAGAGCCGATCCCAGACCGAGAACAGGTTGCCGTAATTCGAGTCGGTGTGCGGCAGCACATAGTGATGGTGCACCTTGTGCATATCGGGCGAAACGAGGACCCAGCTGATCGCCCGGTCCAGCGCCGCCGGGAGCGCGATATTCGCGTGGTTGAACTGGCTGAGCACCACGCTCAACGACTGATACAGGAAGACCATCCACATCGGCGCGCCGGTCAGGATGACGGCGGCGAGGGTGAAGCCGAAGCGGACGACGCTCTCGCCGGGATGGTGCCGGTTGGCCGTCGTCGTATCCACCTGCCGGTCCGAATGGTGGACGAGATGCAGCCGCCAGAGCACCGGCGTCTTGTGCTGCACCCAGTGCGCGAGCCACGCCGACACGAGATCGAGGACGAGGAGGCCGACGAGCAGCTGCCCCGCCACCGGGAGGCCGGGCCAGAGGAAGAGGACGCCCAGCTCACGCGCCACCGCCCACTCCGACGCGCGCAGGAGGAGGAAGGCGAGCACGAAATTCACGACGATCGTCGTGCCCGTGAAGAAGAGGTTCACGAGCGCGTGCCGGCCCTTGCGGTAGTCGAACCGGATGAGCGGCTCCGCGGTCTCCCAGAGCCAGAAGAGGGCGATCCCTCCCGCGAGGATGAGCGCGCGGTGGCTCGAGGGGATTCCGGCGAAGTAGGCGATCAGGCTGTCCATGGCGGAGGCGGGGGGAGCGGCGTGGGGGGTGCGGCGGCGCTCAGGGCACCGGCGGCTTCGGGAGCAACTTCGCGGCCCAGAGCCCGGAATTGAAGTCGGTGAACAGGACGCGTCCCTTCCACGGCATCGCGTTCATGACGAACGGCGCGTTGGGCGTGTAGGCATCGGGGTCGTACGGCTTGAAGACCGCGATCTCCCGGTTCTGGTCATAGAGATTGCCGAGGAGCTCACCTGACACGTCGACGACCCGCACACCGCCGTCGTAGTACGCCTGATAGAGGACATCATCCTCGACGATGATGTCGTGAGCGCCGTAATCCTCGAGGTGATAGCGCCCGACGGCCATCGGCCGCATCGGGTCGGTGAAGTCGACGATGTGCGTGTAGCCGCCGGAGGTCTGCGCGATGCCGTTCCGCGGCGGCTTCCCGTCGGGGCCCGAGAGCGAGTAGCCCGTCCCCTCCCAGGTGCGGCCGCGCCGGCTCATCTCCTCGTCGCCGATGAAGAGGTAGGTCCGGCCCGTCCGCTGCTGCACGTACGGGTAGATCTCGTGCCCCGAGTTCACCGGGTAGGTGGTGATCAGCTTCGGCCGCTCGATGGTGCCGCCGTACTTCCCGTTCCCCACGTCGACCACCACCACCCCCACCCCACCCTGCGCCGAGTAGGCGATACCGTCCCGGACCCAGAGGTCGTGCAGCCGCGCATTGGGGTGGCGGTACTCGCTGACGTACCGCGGCTTGTAGATGTCCTTCACGTCGATGATGACGTACTTCGCGCCGCCGGACACCGCGAAGAGATGGTCGTTCGTGGCGAACATGTTGTGCACGCCGCCCGTCAATTCTTCCGTGAAGGTGCTGGCGATCTTCGGGTGGGCCGGATCGGCGAGGTCGAGGATCACGACGCCGTTCTGACGGTTCGAGGCCCCCTCGCGCGACAGCACGCCGTAGCGCCCGTCGGGGGAGACCGTCACGTCGTTGATCGTCCGGGCATCGACCTTGACCGAATCGGTCTTCACGATCCGGTCCATATCGGTGATGTCGAACACGAGCGCGTAGCCGTCCCCGCCCCAGGTGCCGACCAGCACGTAGTCGCGCCCGTCGCGCCCGGTCCAGGGCCAGAGGTCGGAGGTGTGGCTGTTGGTGATGCTCCCGCGGCTGGTCACCTGGATGCGCTGCCGCACGTCGCGCGGGACGACCTGCAGCGTCGTCTGCGCGGTGACCCCCGCGGCCTGCGCGAGGAGGGTGTACCGCCCCGGGTAGTTGGCGGCGAAGCGCCCGAACTGCACGATCCCCGCGCCGCCCGGGAGCCCGGCGGGCGCGATGGAATCATCCGGCGTGTAGGTGTAGCTCCAGGTGATCGGCGCGTCGGCGACGACGCTTCCATTCGCCCGCTTGGCCTGCGCGGTGAGCCGGACCACGTCGCCGGTGCGCACCTGCGCCTCGGCCACGGTGATCTCGAGCCGCGCGATCGGGTTCGCGACGACCGTCAGCGCGAGGCGCGCGGTCGCCCCCTCCGCCGTCGCGGTGATCGTCGTCGCGCCGGGCGCGACGGCGGTCACGTCGCCGAAGCGATTCACCGTCGCCACACGGGGGTTCGCGCTCGTCCAGGTGGTGAGGAGGTTCGGCCGCTCGGAGCCGTCCGCGTGCGCCCCCTTCGCCCGGAGCGGCACGGTGAGGCCGGCGTAGAGCGGTCCCGCCGGCCCGGCGACGGTGAGGGTCGCGAGCGCCGGCCAGGTGACCGTCACGGGGATCGCGAGCGTCACCGCGCGCCCTTCCGCCCCCTGCGCGGTGGCGGTCGCCTCGAAGCGGCCCGCCGCCGTCGCCGTGACGGTGGTGTCGGTGAACCGCACCGCCCGGGTGCCCGCCGTCACGCGCACGAACGGGTTCGCGATCTCACGGCCGTCGGCGGCGTAGGCGCGCACCCGGAACGCCGTGGATTCCCCCGCCTTGAGGACAATCGCCGCGGGCTCCGCGACGAGCCGGGCGACCGGCGGATCCCCAGCGCCCTGCGCGCGGAGGGCGGTCGGCAGCGACAGGAGGAGGGCGGCGGTGACGCCGAGGCGGCGCACGGTTAGACTCTGCATCGTCGGAGCGGGTCGAGGGTCGAGGACGCCTTCAGTCGGAGGGGACGATGCAGGTCAGACGCAGCGCACGCAATGCCATCGGCACACTCGGGGTCGCCCTCGCCCTCCCCGCCCTCCTGCCGCTCGGGGCCCAGGCGCCCGCGAGCCCCACCTACCACGTCTACGCCGGCGCCGAGAGCGCGGACAAGATCTATCGCATCCGGTTCGACGGGCGAAGCGCCGTCGTCGAGCGCGAGATCCCGATCGGCGAGCTCCCCGCGGAGATGGAGGGACCGCACGGCCTCGCGATCTCCGCCGACGGGCGCTTCCTGCACATGACGACGGGACACGGCTTTCCCGACGGCAAGTATTGGCAGTTCGTCCTCGGCCCCGACACGCTCGCGGGTCCCGGGGTCCTCCTCGGCACCTTCCCCGCCTCGATCGACGCGACCCCGGACGGCCGCTACACCTACTCGGTGAACTTCAACCTCCACGGCGACATGGTCCCGTCGTCCGTCTCCGTGGTGCACGTCCCCAACCTCGCCGAGGTCGCGCGCATCGTGACCTGCACGATGCCGCACGGCAGCCGCCTCTCCCCCGACGGGCGCTTCCACTACAGCGCCTGCATGATGGATGACGAGCTCGTCGAGATCGACACCCGCACCCAGCAGGTGTCGCGGCGGTTCCTCCTGGCGCGCGGCCGCGAGGGCGCCCTCCCGGCCGACGGGGGCGAGATGCTCCGGATGTGGATCGAGGGCGCCCGCCGCGTCTCGAACGGGCGCACCGCCGACCCCGCCGAGGTCGGCTACCCGGCGATGGCCGGGCACCAGCACGCGATGACCCCCGCGACCTGTTCGCCGACGTGGGCGCAACCCTCCGCCGACGGCGCGCGCATCTACGTCGCGTGCAACAAGGGGGACGAGATCCTCGAGATCGACCACGCGACGTGGGCCGTCACGCGCCGCCTCGCGACGGGGCGCGGCCCGTACAACCTCGGCGTGACCCCCGACGGGACGTTGCTCGTCGCGAGCCTCAAGCAGGGGTCGCAGATCGAGCTCTTCGACCTCGCGAGCGGCCGCTCGGTGGCGCGCCTCCCCGCGAGCACCACGCTCGCCCACGGCGTCGCGATGTCGTCCGACTCGCGCTACGCCTTCGTGACGAGCGAGGGCGTCGGTGCCGCCCCGGGCAAGGTGGACGTGATCGACCTCCGCGCGCGCGCGAAGGTCGGCACCGTCGACATCGGCCCGCAGGCGAGCGGCATCGCGTTCTGGAAGGTGACGCCGCCCTGAGGCGGCGCCCCGGTCACCCGATCCCGGGGATCCGCACCAGCTCCCGCAGCCGCTGCTCGAGCACGGCCCGCTGCGCGTCGAGCTTCGCCCGCTCCTCCACGAGCCGCGCTTCGGCCTGCCCACGGACACGGTCCGCCTCGGCCCGCACGCGACGCTCGGCGTCACCCACCAGCGCGTCGACTCGCCCGCGCACCTCGCGCTCCGCCCGTCGGACCTCTTCCCCGACCTGCGCCTCGAGCGCGCCGGCGATCGCGTCGGCGATGTTCGTCCGGATCGCGAGGGTCGGCCGGCGCACCGCGCCGCTGAACCGTGCCTCGATCTCCACCGAATCGATGCGGGCGAGCGCGCGCCAGAGCGCGTCCTCGAGCAGCCGCGTCTTCGGATTCGTCGACGGCGGATGCGCGATGGTGTCCCGCTGCCACCGCACCGCGGTCGTGCGCCAGAGCCAACGTCCCTCCCAGCGGTCGCCCGTCCGGGTGACGTCGAGGGCGGAGAGCCCGTCACCGAGGGCCACGGCGCCGCCGAGCCCGCCGAGCGGGAGTGTGGGGAGCGGCACGCCGAGGAGCCGCGCCTCGAGCCGGTCACGCACCGGCTCCGCCCGATGGTCGAGCGAGCCACGAATCCGGATATCGCGCGGACCGACCGCCGCCGCGCGGCGGCGCACCTCGAAGGTCGTCGGCGCCCCATACACCGCGGGCTGCGTCGTCACCCCCTCGAGTCGGGCGAGATAGTCCCCGGCGGCCGCTCCCTCGCCACCGATCGCGAGCGAGAGCTCGGCGACGCGCGCGAGGAACGTCGGCGCCGTCGCGGCCACCGGGAAGAGCACATCCGTCCCCGAGGCGCGGACCCGCGACGGCCCCGCCCGCAGCTGTCGCGTGAGCCCCGGCGGGACGTACCGCTCCGCGACCTCCACCCAGTACATCAACGCACCGACCTTCTCCGCGATCACCGGTTCGAGGAGCTGCGGCCCGATCGCCGGCACCTCGACCGTCGGGAGCTGCACGAGCGACCGGGCGTAGGCGTAGTCGACGGTGCGCGCGGTACCCACGGCGCGCACGCGCTGGCCCAGCGTGTCGATCGACGCGCGGCTCCCGCGCTCGAGCGCCTTCACCCGGTCATCGATGCGCTGGAGGTCGGCGATCGTGCGCCGGATGTCCCGCACGGCGGTGCGCGCCCCCGCGAGCCCGAGGGTCCGCAGGTCGGCCCCGCGGAGCCGCGTCAACAGCGCCTCCGCCGAATCGAGCGTCGGGCGCGGGTCGGCGGCGCGGAGCCCCGCCGTGAAGCGCGCCTCGACGGAATCGGCGTAGGCCTGCGCGTCCCGTGCCGCCCGGACCGTCGCGAGACTTTCGGCCGAGATCGCCGCGACGTTCACCGTGCGCGTGAGCGTCGAGAGGTCGAGCGGCGGGACCCGCACCTCGGCGAGCCACGCGTCGACGACCTGCCGCATCGCCCCCGGCGACTCGGGCTCCACCGGTCCATCGGACGGCGGGAGCGCCCCGGAGGTGCGTCGCGGCGTCCCGAACCGGAGCCCGCGCGCCGCCATGGTGTCGATCACCACCTTCCCCTCGAGCGCCGCCCGGAGTCCGAGGTCGACGACGATCTCTTCGGCCTCGATGAGGTTCCGCATCGGCGCAGCGGGGTCGGTCACCTCGAGCCCGCGCACACGGACCTCGCCGCCACGGACGCGCACCTGCGCGCGCGCGACATCGACCTTCGCGCCGACGGCGGCGGTGCCCCCCGCCTCGATCGCGCGCCGCACGATGCCGTCGAGGAAGAACCACCCGATCAGGAGGAATGCGCCGAGGAAGACGCCCATCGGCAGCACGGCGGACCAGCGAATGAGCCCGGCGGGACGCGACGGGCGGGACGCGTTCGGTGCGGTCGCCTCGGCGCCGGGGGACGCGGCGCCCGCAGCGGGCGGAGTCGGCTCGGCGGCGCTCACGGGGCGAACCACTGATAGAGCGTCCAGAGCTTCGAAGCCTTCAGCGCCTGGAAGAAGCGCGTCTGCTCGAGCCGGGCATGGATCCGTTCGCGATAGCGCGTGACACCGACGCGAAAGAGCAGGTAGGCTGGCGCCGTCGCGACCACCCAGACGACGAGGCTGCCGAGGACGATCGAATTGTTCAGTCGCGCGAGCGAGACGATCGGCGTGTTCACCGCCCAGATGAAGAAGGGCGCGGTCCGGTCGTCGAGGAGGATCGCCATCCCGACGGCGTGAAAGAGCGGATCGAGCGCGAAGCCGAGGGGGACGCCGAGGGCCCACCCGAGCATGAAGCCCGGCATCGAGACGGTGGTGCACATCGCGAGGAGCACCACGAGGAGGTTGTGCAGGCTCGCGATCGGGGTGAGGCCGAGCGCGAGACCGAGGGCCATCCCCGCGGCGACCTGCCCGGGCGTGCCGTCGGAGGCGAGCGCCTTGAAGAGCGTCTGGAGGAATTTGAGCACGAGCATAGACCGAGGAATCTGCCGCACCCGCCAGCGCCGAGGAAGTAGAATTGAGCGATGCGACTCACCCATTCGTACCTCGGCGCCACGCTCCTTCTCCTCGCGGCCGGCGCGTCGCGCGCGTGGGGGCAAGACCTCACCCGTGCCGATTCGGCACTCGTCGGCCGCCTCCTGCTGGCAGAGGACCGGCGCGACTCGACCGACACCGCCTTCGCCGAGGCGGCGCTCCACTCAGACGCCCGGGTCCGCACGATCGCGGCGCGCGGGCTCGGACGGATCCGCGACCCGAAGTTCGCCGCTCGTTCCGCGCTCGACCCCGTGCCACCTCCGCCGATCTGGGTGGAGCCGGCCTGGCGACTCCGCTTCCGTGCGCTCCCCGGGCTCCGCGATGATTGCCCCGCCCTCCGCCTCGCCCTGATGGACAGCGCCTGGGCGGTGCGTCTCCGGGCCGCCGACCTGGCGCGGACGAGCTGCGCGGGGGACGAGGCGCTCATGCAGACGCTCATCCGATGGATCGATCGACGCCCGTCGGAGACGGCGTCCCGTCGGCGCGGCGAGGTCTCGTGGCATGCCGCCGCGCATGCGGTCGTCGCGCTCGCGCGGCTCCGGCCGGATGCGGTGCGCACCGTCCTCCCGGAGCTGCTCCGCCACCCGCAACCGGAGCTTCGCCGCTACGCCACGCAGGCCGCGGCGATCCTCGAGGACACCACCGTCCTGCGCGCGATGGTCGAGGATCTCGACGACAACGTCGCCGAGGCCGCGATCGAGGCGCTCGCGTCGCGCACCGGCCACGCGGAGGATGCCCGCTACGTGGCCGCCCTTCGACGCGACGGCGCCCAGGCGGTGCGCGCCGCGGCGATCGCCCTCCGCGGGAGCACGCTCCCCGCGGCGGCACCCGCCGCCCGGCAGGCCTTCGATCGGTTCGTCGCCCGCGACGATGCCTCCGCCCGCGACGCGCGCGTGGCGCTCCTAGCGGTACTCGGTCGACCGGCCTCGGAGGATCGGCCACCGACCGAGCGGGTCGTCCTCCCCCGCGACGCGGTCCGCCTCGCGCTGGGCGACACCGTGGTGCTCCGCGTGACGATGGCGACGGCGAGCGGCGGGGGGCGCTTCGACGTGCGCCTGCGCGGCGACGTCGCCCCGATGATGGCGGCGCGCCTCCTCGCGCTCGCGACGTCGGGGTACTACGACGGCCTCACCTGGCACCGGGTCGAGCCCGATTTCGTGATCCAGGGCGGAAGCCCCGGCGCGAACGAGTACGTGGGATGGCGCGAGACGCTGCGCGACGAACTCGGCACCGTCTCGCACCGCCGCGGCACCGTCGGGATGAGCACGCGCGGCCACGACACCGGGGACGCGCAGTGGTTCATCAACCTGCGTGACAACGCGCGGCTCGATGCCGACTACACCGTCTGGGCGGAGGTGATCGCCGGCATCGACGTGGTGGACGGGATCCTCGAGGGGGACCGCATCCGCTCGATCCGTCGGCGCCGCTGAGTCAGAACGTCACCTGCCAGGTGGCGAGGAACGTCGCCGGCGCGACCGGGAAGAGGTAGCGCGTCGTCCCGTCGTGGTACCCCGCCGCGTACGCCGTGGCGGAGAGCAGATTCTGCCCCTGGAGCCGCAGCTGCTGACGGCCCACGGGGATCGTGATGCCGCCGTCGAGAACGGTGAACGCGGGGATGGAGAGGGCGGCGTTCCCGTCGTTCGCGAGGAACGAGCGCCCGACGTGGCGAGCCCCGAGGGTCACGAAACGCCCCCCCCGCCCCTCCCAGGTCGTCTGGAGATTGGCGGTGACGGCCGGCGTCAGGAGCGGGGGCACGTCGCGGTAGGTGACCCCCGCCGTCTCGTCCACGTACTCGGCGATGCGGGCCCGCATCCAGACGAGGTTGCCATCGACGCGCCACGTCGGAGCGGGCGTCCAGCTCCCCTCCAGTTCCATGCCGGCACGCGTCGACCGCGGCACGTTCCGTCGGAGCGGGCTCCCGGTGATCGCGAGCGCGCCGATCGCGGCGATCTCATCGCGGAAGCGCATCGAGAAGAGGTTCACCGCCACCGTCCCGCGCGCCCCCGCCTGTCGCACCCCGACCTCCACGTCGGTCACCTGCTCGGGCCGCACGCGCGTGAGCGGGAGCACCTCGGCCGCGGTCGCGGCGTCGAGGTCATCGGCACCGGCGAAGAGGTCGACGCGCGTCGGCTCCCGCGAGGCGCGCCCGACCGACGCGTGCAGGGTACGTCCCGCACCCGCCTGCCACGTCACCCCGAGCTTCGGGTTCGCGAAGCGCCACGTCACCTCGGGGGAGCCGATCTCGACACCGGCGCTCGGCTCATATCGGAAGGAGGCCTGCCGCAGCTGCAGGTCCGCCACCCACTCGAGCGCGCCGTGCCGGCCGACCGCCTTGGCGAAGGCGCTCTGTTCGCCCTTGTGCCCGGTGTTGGCGTAGACGTCGGTCGCGAGGACGGGACGGATCCGCAGGCTGTGCTCGCGCGCGTAGTCGCTCACGTGTCCCCCCACCGACCAGTCGATCGCGCCCGCCGTCCAGGTCGCGGTCGAGAGGAGCCCGACCCAGGTGTGGTCGAGCCCGAAGTTCCAGAGGTCGTCGCCCACGGCGACGTCATAGGTCCCGCCCGCCGCGTTGCGATAGAGCGTCGTCGTGATCGCCGCCGCGCGGCCGAGGCTCCGCGTGTGCTGCAGGCTCAGCATCGACTGCGAGAAGTCGTCGCGCTCGTCGGGGGACATCGGGTTGGTGCGCGGGTCGACGGCAAGGTCGGCCTCACTCGCCGCGTAGTAGGCGAGCTGCATCTGCGAGCGGCCCGCGAAGCCGGTGACCTTCACGACGTCGCGGTCGCCGAACCACGCCGCACTGCCGAAGGCGGAGCGCGCGTCGTTCCCCGAGTTGATGCGGTACCCATCGGTCGTCTGCGCGGTGGCACGCCCGTACGCTGCGAACGACCCGCGCACCCCACTCGCCGCGGCCGCGCTCACCCGACGCGTCCCCCAGCTCCCCGCGGTCACCTCGGCCTCGCGGAACGCCGCGGTGGTCGCGAGCGGGAGCGACTCGAAGCTCAGCGCGCCGGCGAACCCCGCCGGCCCGAAGCCGCTGCCGCCGACGCCGCGCTGCACCCGCACCGAGCCCATCGAGTGCATGAAGTCGGGGACGTTCGAGAAGTAGAGGACCTGGTCCTCGGGGTCGTTGAGCGGGACACCGTCCACCGAGATGGCGAGCCGGGTCTGGTCGATCCCGCGGAGCCGGAGCGAGCTGTACCCGCTGAACGCGCCGGCGTCGGAGGCGGCGGTGACGCCGGTCGCGCCGAGCAGCGCGAGCGGCGCGTCCTGCCCCACATACGTGCGCTCGATGGTCGCCCGGTCGATCAGCGTCTGCGACGTCGGCGGCGCGGCGCCGACGCGGGTCGCGCGCACGACGACGGCATCAAGGGTGTCGCGGCGCGCGGTAGTGGCGGAGTCACGCGATCCCTCCTGCGCGCCGAGGGCGGACGCGAACACGGCGGCGAGCAGCGCCGCATGACGGACGGCAGGACGGACGACGGGCAGGACGGACATCGAGCACTCCATCAGGTCCGCCGGGCGACAAGACGCCCGGACGACCACAGGTGGGAGGGCGACGTCGGCGGGGGGATGGGCGAACGACGGCCACGGACGACGCCGGGCCCATCGCTCACCGCACTCCCTCCGCCGGCATTACCCGGGTCAGGTTCCAAGGGACTTTCTCAACCCCGCGATGCGGAGTACCCCTGGCGGTCAGCGCCGAAGGAGTAATGGGCGGGACGGCGGGCGCGCCAGTCCCACGGGCGTCGACCTTGTCGCCCCTCGGCCGCGGTGCGAACGTAGCGCAACGCATCGTCCCCTCACCCCCGACCGAGCCTTCGGATGACGATCACCCGCCGCGCGCTCCTGCAGCTGGCCGGCCTCTCCCTCCTCCCGGCGCTCGCCCAGGCCGACGACGCCGCCTTCGACGCCTGGGCCGAGAAGATCCACGCCGCCACGCGACAGCCGCGCGGCGCGGGCCTCACCCCCGAGGAACGCGCGATCGTCGCCGCGATGGCCGACGGTATCCTCCCGCGCACGGTCACCCCTGGCGCGCTCGACGTCGGCGTTCCCGCGTTCATCGACGTGATCGTCGCCGAGTGGCTCACCGTCGCCGAGCGCGACGAGTTCCGCGCCGGCCTCGCCGCCCTCGACGCGCGGGCCCGCGCCGGCTACGGCCTCGGCTGGGCGCAGCTCGACCCCGTGCAGCGGGACGGGGAGCTCGCGTGGGCCGAGCGCCCCGAGGACGCCGCGCACGTCGGCAAGAAGGCGTATCGCCGGCTCAAGGGGCTCGCGCTGCACGGGTACCTGACCAGCGAGCGCGTCCGCAAAGAGGTCCTCAAGGTGAACATCACCCCCGGCCACTTCCGCGGCGCGGTCCCCATCACCGCGGCGCCGTCGTCGGGAGGGCACGCTCATGCGTGACGGCCTCCCGACCCTCCTCGGCGCGAACGCGCAGCGCGGACGCACCTTCGACGCCATCGTCGTCGGCTCCGGCATCAGCGGCGGCTGGGCCGCGAAGGAGCTCACCGAGCGCGGACTCCGCACGCTCGTTCTCGAGGCCGGCGGCCCGATCGACCCCGCTCGCGATTACGTGGAGCACGTCCAGCCGTACCAGATGCGATTCCGCGGCTACGGCGATCGCACCGCCCTCGAGCGCGACCAGCCCGTCCAGCGCGAGTGCTACGCCTGCGACGAGTGGGGCTCGAAGTTCTTCGTCAACGATCGCGAGAACCCGTACACCACCCCGGACGACGCACCGTTCCGCTGGATCCGCGGCCGGCACGTCGGCGGCCGTTCGATCATGTGGGGGCGGCAGGTCTATCGCTGGAGCGACCTCGACTTCGAGGCGAACCTGAAGGACGGGCACGGCTGCGACTGGCCCATCCGCTACGCCGACCTCGCCCCGTGGTATGCGCACGTCGAACGCTTCATCGGCGTGACGGGGCAACCCGAGGGACTCGCGCAGCTCCCTGACGGCGAGTTCCTCCCGCCCATGGAGATGACCATCGCCGAGCGACACGTCCGCGAGAAGGTGCTGAAGGCCTTCAACGGCGAGCGGGTCTGGACCATCGGACGCGCGGCGATCCTCACCAAGGACCACAACGGCCGGGCCGCCTGCCACTACTGCGGCCCCTGTGAGCGCGGGTGCATCACCCACTCGTACTTCTCGAGCAACGGGTCGACACTCCCCGCGGCCGAGCGCACCGGGCGGCTCACCCTGCGGCCGTGGAGCGTGGTCAGCGAGGTCGTCCTCGACCCGCGCACCGGGCGCGCCAAGGGCGTGCGCGTCATCGACGCACGCACGAAGCAGGAAACGGTCTACGAGGCGCGTGTGATCTTCCTCTGCGCATCGGCCTTCGAGTCGACGCGCATCCTGATGCACTCCACGAGCGCCGCCCACCCGAACGGGATGGGGAACGGGAGCGGCACCCTCGGGAAGTACATCATGGACCACCACATGCTCCACGGCGCCGGCGGCATCATCCCCGGCTTCGAGGACTACAAGACCGAGGGGAGCCGACCGAACGGGATGTACGTCGCGCGCTTCCGGAACACGAACGGCGCCGCACCGAGCCGCGACTTCCTCCGCGGCTACGGCATGCAGGGAGGCGCCGGCGGGCGCGGACGCTGGTCGGGGCCCGGCTACGGCGCCGACTGGAAGCAGAAGGTCCTCACCCAGCTCGGCCCCTGGGGCGTGGGGATCAACGGGTGGGGCGAGATGCTCCCGGCGGTGGAGAACCACCTCGCGCTCGATCCGAACGTCAAGGACAAGTGGGGGATCCCCGCGCTGCGCATCACCTGCCGCTGGGGCGACAACGAGCGTGCCATGATGAAAGACATGGTCACCTCGGCCACCGAGATGCTCGAGGCCGCCGGCGCGACGAACATCTATCAGAACCGGCCCGACGTGCCGCCGGGGCTCTGCATCCATGAGATGGGGGGTGCGCGAATGGGGCGCTCCGCCGACATCTCCGTCTGCGACGGCAACAACGCGCTCTGGGAGGTCCCGAACGTGATGGTCACGGACGGCGCCTGCATGGCCAGCTCGGCGTGCCAGAACCCGAGCATCACCTACATGGCGCTCACCGCGCGCGCCGCGGCGGGTGCGGTCGAGCGCATGAACCGAGGCGAACTGTGACCCCCTCCCGTCGGGATCTCCTCCGCGCCGGCCTCGGCGCGACCGCCGGCGCCGCGCTCGGCGCGCTCCCGCGTGTGGCCGACGCCGCGCCGACCACCGCGACGTCGACGCGCGCCGACGCCGCGCTCCCATCGACCCTCGCGCCCTTCACCCCCGCCTACCGACAGAGCGTCGCGCGCTGGTGCTTCAGCAGCACGCCGATCGACGACCTCTGCCGCGAGGCGAAGCGCATCGGCCTGCACGCGATCGACCTGCTGAGCGAGGACGAATGGGCCGTCCCGGCACGCCACGGGCTCGCCTGCGCCATCGCCAACGGCCCCGGCCCCATCCCCGACGGCTGGAACACCGTGGCCAACCACGACCGCCTCGTCGCGGAGAGTGAGCGGCTCCTGCCGAAGATCGCCGCGGCGGGGATCCCCCAGATGATCGTCTTTTCGGGCAACCGCCGCGGATTGAGCGACGGCGAAGGGATCGCGAACTGCGTGAAGGGGCTGCGCCGGATCCTCCCGCTCGCCGAGCGGCTCGGCGTCACCGTCACGATGGAACTCCTCAACAGCAAGGTCGACCATCGCGACTACCAGGCCGACCGCACCCCCTTCGGCGTGGCGATCGCCGAGGCCCTCGGGTCGACGCGCTTCACGCTGCTGTACGACATCTACCACATGCAGATCATGGAAGGAGATGTCGTGCGCACGATCGAGACGTTCCAGCGCTACAGCGGGCACTACCACACGGCAGGCGTCCCCGGCCGGCACGAGCTCGACGCCACACAGGAGCTCTACTATCCCCGGATCGCGAAGGCGATCGCCGGCACCGGCTTCACCGGCTACGTCGCGCACGAGTTCATGCCGACATCGACCGGGTTCGCCACGCTGCAGGACGCGCAGCGGATCTTCGCCGGCGCCTGAGCGCATACAGAAAGGGGCGGGAGCGCTGTCGCGCTCCCGCCCCCTTCGCATGTTCTACCTCCGCGGGGCGCCGTCGATGCGACGGCGCCCCGCCGCCGTCATGGCACCGGCGTGCACCCCTTCACCTCGAGGCACTTCGGATCCACCGCCGGCAGCCCGAGCCGCGCGAGGTGCGCGTTCACGGCGGCCAGGTCGCGGCGCCAGACCTCGGCGAGCGTCGTCTCGTATCCGTTCAGCTCGTCGGAGAGGATCCCGTAGATCTCCGGCATGTAGGTCGTGGGGCGGCCGTCGCCCCGCTCCGCCATCGCGAGCAGGTTGGCGAGCCGGTTGTTGACCTTGATCGGGAAGTTGAGCGGGTCCTGCCCGCTCTGGTTCTTCACCTGATAGACGTTCTGCTCGACCGCCGACGCGTTCGTGCGGAGCATGCCGGCCGCCGTCGTGAGCCGCCGGTCGTTCGCACGGGTGAGGCGGTCGTCGAGCTGCGCCTTCACGCGGCGGATCTCGATGACCGCCTGGTTGGCCTGCTCGGTCCGGTCCCGCACCATCCGACCGAACTGATACTGCGCGTGCAGGTCGGCGTCCGAGACCTCGGGGAGGAGCGGGTTGCGGACGACGGTGAGCGGCGCGGTGAGGGCCCGGCCGTCCGCGGTGAGGCGGACGGTGTAACGGCCCGGCGGGATGGCCGGCCCCGCGGTCCCCGCCCCCCAGAGGATCATCCCGGGGAAGCTCGTGATCGGCGTGGTGCGCAGATCCCACTCGAGCCGCTGCATCCCGGCGGCGAGCGGGATCGTGCTCGTCCCGCCGCCGCGACGGCGGCCACCACCGGCGGCCGCGGCCCGGACGGTGTCCCCCTCCCAGCGGCGGAGGACCGCGCCGGCCGAGTCGAGGACCTCGAGGGTCAGCGCACGGGGCGCCGACGGCAACTGCCAGGTGATCGGCACGCTCGCACCGGAACGCACCGCGGTCGGCGGCGCATAGAGCGTCGCCCCGCCCGCGATGGTCGCGGCGGTCGCCTGCCGCAACGGCGCGATGTCGTCGAGCACCCAGAAGCCACGGCCGTGGGTCGCGATCACCAGCTCGTTCGCCTCGACGATGAGATCCGAGACGGGGACGTCGGGCATGTTGAGCCGCAGCGACTGCCACCGCGCGCCGTCGTCATAGGAGACGTACACGCCATGCTGGCCCGCGGCGTAGAGGAGCCCGCGGCGGGTGGGATCCTCGCGCACGGCGTGGATGTAGTCATCGGCGCGGATCCCCGTGACGATCTTCGTCCAGGTCGCGCCGTAATCGGTGGTGCGGAAGAGGTACGGTGAGAAGTCGTTGAGCAGCGGCTTCCGCACGGATACGTACGCGGTCCCGGAGTCGAAGGCCGAGGCGTCGATCTGGCTCACCCGCCCGAACTCGGGCATCTCACGCGGCGTGACATTCGTCCACGTCTTCCCGCCATCGCGCGTGACGTGCACGAGTCCGTCGTCCGACCCCGTCCAGATCACGTTCACATCCCGCTTCCCGGGCGCGACGCTGAAGATGGTCGCGTAGACCTCCGGGCCGTTCATATCCCCGGTGATCGGGCCGCCGGACGGGCCGAGGGTCGCCGGGTCGTGCCGGGTGAGGTCGGGGCTGAGCACCTGCCAGGTCGCCCCGCCGTCCTGCGTCATCCAGAGACGCTGCGAGGAGACGTAGAGCCGCGTCGGGTCGACCGTCGAGAAGATGATCGGGAAGGTCCACTGCCACCGCTCGCGGATCGCCGAGCTCGGCTCCCCCGAGTAGAACCAGGGATACGGGTTCACCTCGCGGGAGAGCCCGGTCCGCCGATTGAACTTGTCGACGTAGCCGCCGTTGTTGGTGCCCGAATAGAAGAGATCGGGGTCGCGCGGATCGGTGGCGATGTAGCCCGGCTCGCCGCCGCCGGCCACGTAGCTCACGGCCATCCCACCCGAGGCCGGATCACGGTAGCCGGGGCCGGGGCGCCCGGCCGACGAATCACCGCGCTCCCCGGCGTACATCCCCACCCCGCCGCGCGCCGCACCGCGGTTCCAGTTGAACGGCGTGCAGATCGTGCTGTTGTCCTGCTGCGAGCCACAGACGTGGAACGGGATGTGCTTCGTCGTGATCGCGTGATAGAACTGCTCGGTGGGGAAGTCCTGCGCCGTATACGTCTTCCCGAGGTCGGTCGTGACCGTCCCACCGCCGTCGTTCGCGACGACGAGGTGGTTCGGGTCGTCCGGATCGATCCACAGGTCATGGAAGTCCCCGTGCGTCCCGTTCCCGATGCTCGTCAGCGTCTTCCCCGCGTCGGCGGACCGGAAGAGCGAGGTGTTCTGCGCGTAGACCACGTCCGCGTTCCGATGGTCGGCGAAGAGATGCGTGTAATAGAAGGCGCGCTGCCGGATGGAGCGGTCGGCATTCATCAGGGTCCAGGTGGCGCCCGCATCATCGGACTTGAACAGTCCGCCGTTCTCGTTCTCCACCAGCGCATACACCCGGTTCGGGTTCGCCGCCGTGAGCGCCACGCCGATGCGCCCGACCAGCCCGGTCGGCAGACCGCGGTTCCGCGTGATCTCCGTCCAGGTCTCACCGCCATCGGTGCTCTTGTAGAGTCCCGACCCCGGCCCACCCGAGGACATCTGGTACTCCTTTCGGTACGCCTCCCAGAGCGCCGCGTACATCACGTTCGGATTCGTCCGATCGATCGCGATGTCGATGGCACCCGTCTTCGCATCGCGGAACAGCACGCGCCGCCAGCTCCGCCCGCCGTCCGTCGACTTGAAGACCCCACGCTCCTCGCTTGGCACACTGTACTTCCCGAACGAGGCGACGAAGACGATGTCGGGGTTCGTGGGGTGGATGCGGATCTTCGAGATGCCGTGCGACTCCCGGAATCCGACGTGCGTCCACGTCTTCCCGGCGTCGGTGCTCCGGTACACCCCGTCGCCCGGCATGATGTTGCCGCGGATGGCGGTCTCCCCCATCCCGATGTAGACGAGGTCGGGGTTCGTCTCGCTCACCGCGACCGCGCCCACCGAGGCCGACGCCACCTGGCCGTCCGTGACGGGGAACCAGGTCTCGCCCCCATCCTGCGTCTTCCAGAGCCCGCCCCCCGTGGCGCCGAAGTACGCCTCGTGCTTCCGGCCGCGTACGCCGCTCGCCGCGATCGAGCGGCCGCCGCGGTCGGGACCGATGTTGCGCCAGCGGTAGTTCGCGAGGAAGGCGGAGTCGGGGCGGACGGCCGCCGGCCCCTGTGCGGCGAGGGGCCGGTCCGTCGTGAGGAGGAGGGCGCCGAGGAGGAGCGGGAGCGGACGGAGGGTGCGCATCGTCGTCGGGACGGTGTGAGGGGGAAGAATCAGACGTCGTCGAAGGAGACGAGCGTGAAGGTCGAGGTGCGGCGCCGGACCACGGTCTCGCGCGGCGCCTGCGCGCGCGGCGCTTGGGGGTGTTCCGCTGGACCGAGGTCTCGAATGGTGTTGACGGTGTTCATGTGCACGGCGACGTCGGCGAATCCACCTGGCGCCGCGGCGATCCCCGCTTGGCGCAACACGACGAAGTCCTCCGCGCGCGCGAGGAAGTCGCTCACCCGCTGCCCGGCGAGCGGGGTCACGATCCCTTCGAGGTCGGAGTGGTCATCGAACGTCACCCGCACCCGCCGCCCCGGGGCCGCCGCCCCCTTGTGCTCGACCGCGAGGGTGCGGTCCGACGACCACCCGTACAGGACCGAGGCCAGTCGAAGCATGACGTGCGTCGCGGTGGCCGAAGTCGCCCCGCCAGCGATCGATGTCAGCGTCAGCAGCCCCCCCTTCCGAGAGGCGAGGAAGGGGGCGAGCGCCTGAATGGTCGGGATGTGGGCGTTGCCGCTCACGGTTTCTCCGCCACGCAGCCGGAGCACCAGCGGGCGCGGGGCGGTCTTCGGCTGACCGAGCCGGGCGGTCGAGACGGCGGTGGGATCAGGCATGCGGAAACCTACGGCCGGCCGGCCTCCTCCGCTGTGCGACGGCCAGCGCGCTCGCTACCGGGCGCCCCCCTCCGGACGCCACCCCATCGGGTCGTGGGAGGCCTGCAACCATCCCGCGCGGCGGACGAGGTGCACGAACTCTCGACGGCTCCGAAGCTGGAGCCGCAACATCACCCGATGCTTGTACGTCTCCACCGTCTTCACCGAGAGCTCGAGCTGCCCGGCGATCTCACGGTTGGAGAACCCCCGCGCGACGAGGAAGAGCACCTCGCGCTCACGCACCGAGCGCGCTTCGAGGCGCGGGATCTCCTCGGTCAGGAGGCCGCGCTGATCGAGCGCCTCGGTCAGGACGGGTATCAGCTCGCTTCGGCACCAGGCGATCCCATCGCGCACGGCGGCGAGCGCGAGCGGCAGATCGCGTGTGACCTGCGCGGCATGCACCATCCCGACCGTGCCGAGGCGGAGGGCGGTCAACCACTGCTGCGAGTTCGCGGGCGCGACGACCAGCGTTCGCGACCGGATCACCGAAAGGCTCTGGTGATCGAGCGGCTGGGGAGCACCCGCCACCGGCGGAATGAACACCAGGAAGGCACCGGGATGCTCCCGCAGGGCGGCAGCCGCCGCGGCCAACTCCGCCGAGACCCCGAGCACCTGCCAGCGGACCTGCGATCGGATGAGGCCCACGATCCCAGCCGTGAGTTCGGGGCGCGCTGAGCACACCCACGCAACCGAATCCTGCCTACTCATGATGACCTCCTCCGCACGCGAACCGCCCTCAGACTCTCGCTTCGGACAACAGGGGGGGGAGGCTGGATAGCACTGCTCGAACATTGTCGTGCGTGATAATCCACGCCGCAATACCCATGCGCACGTGACCGACACGCGAGTAACGCAACCCTATCACCAAAATAACGAATGACGTCTGATTGTCACGACACCCCCTGACAGAGAGTCGCGTAGGACGCTGTGACGCGGCGGCGAGCCCACCGTCAACCCGATGCCAGCGCACGTGCTCTCGCCCCCTGAACGGAGCTCTCCCTCGTGCCACTCTCCTCCTCGACGGCATCGACCCCGGTCCTCCTGGTCGCCGACGACGACCGCCTCACCGGTGCCCTCCGCGACCTCCTGATGGCGAATGCGCGGATCGACCTGATTGGACATCAGCATTCGCTGGATGAGGTGTTCGCTCACCCGCACCCGCCGGAGGCGATCCTCATCTTCACCATCCTGCTCACGCCGAGCGGCCTCCGCCGATGGCGGTCACGCGCCGCCTACACCGCGCTGATGCGCCGCGCGATCATGGTCGCGCCGTACCCGGCGTCGGCGGGGGCCCGGATCGCCGACGCCTGCGGCATCGGCGCGTTCGTGTCGCACGAGGCCATCCCCACCGCGCTCGTGCCGACCATCACGCGTCTCGCGCGGACGGCCCGGTGGCCCTCGTCACGCCTTCACGATGATTCCGCGGCGCCGCAACGGTTCGAGCAGCAGCCACCAGAGCACCACGAAGCTCAGCGCGAAGGCGAGCGGCGCATCGCGAGGCTCCAACCACGAGCGGAACGCCCCCCGATAGACCGCCGACTGTACCGAGATCAGGTCCCCGGCCACCTCCACCTTCCATAGAGACCCCATCACCTTCGCCATCAGCCCGGAGCCGAGAAAGGCGAGGAGCGGGTTCACCCCGAACGCGAGCGTCGGGGTCGTGAGCCGCCGCATCAGCGGCCCGTCGCCGAGCCAGGTGATCGTCGCGATCGCGAGCGCTGCGAGTCCCGCGGTGAGGAGCACGTAGCTCGAGGTCCAGAGTCCCTTGTTGATCGGGAACGACCACCCCCACATCGCCCCGAGCATCGCGGCCAGCGCCCCGGCGGCGAAGAGCCCATTCAGCCGCTCCACGAGCGGCCGTGGACTCGCGAGCCAACGCCCCGCGAAGGTGCCGAGGAGCGCCGTCCCGATCGCGGGGAACGTCGAGAGGACGCCCTCCGGATCCCACGTCTTGGACTGTCGCCAGAGATGGCCGTCGAGGAGCGCCCGGTCGACCCAGGCCGCGAGGGTGCGCGAGGGATCGTCGAGCAACAGGATCCCCGGGCCGTCCTGTCCGGGCACGGGGAGGAGCGTCATCGCGAACCAGTACCCGTACAGGAGCGCCACGAGCACCCCCACCTGCTGCCGGAGCGTCGTGCGCTGC
>CAZGIE010000004.1:0-10623 GCA_964526485.1 uncultured Gemmatimonas sp.
GTCGGGCGCGCATTCCCGCTCGGCATCGCCGCCGGCTCCGCCCGCGCGATGGAGGACCTCCTCGCCGCGGCGCGCACGACGGGCCACGCGGGCGACGTCCGCATCACCCTCGCCGACGATCGCGGCGAGTCGCTCGCCTCGGCCTCCTGCTTCCGGCAGGAGAACCTCACACTCCTCCTCGTCCGGCTCTCGCGCCTCGCCGCGCCCGCCGGCGCGAGCGTCACGCGCGAGCAGGTCCTCGCGCTCGTCGCCACCGCGCCGGACGCCTGCGTCATCACCGATGCCGAGGGGGAGATCGTCTACGCGAACCGCGCCTTCCTCGACCTCACGCAGCTCGCGAGCGAGGAGCAGGCGAAGGCCCGCTCCCTCGGGAACTGGGTCGGTCGCCCCGGCGCCGACCTCCAGGTCTTCCTCTCGACGCTACGGAAGCATGGCGTGGTCCGCGTGGCGGCGAGCAGCGTGCGCGGCGAGCTCGGCCTCAGCTCAGAGATCGAACTCTCCGCCGTCACCCTCGCGGGCCCCGACGGGGCGGGCATCGGTTTCATCATGCGCGACGTCGGGCGTCGCGTCGCGACGGTGCCGCACGGCGCCCGCGATCTGACGAAGGCGGTCGAGGATCTCACGGCGCTCGTGGGCCGCGTCTCACTCCCGACCCTGGTCAAGGACACAACCGACCTCGTGGAGCGCCACTTCATCGAAGCCGCGCTCGAACTCACCGGCGACAACCGCACCACCGCCGCCGAGGTGCTGGGCCTCTCGCGCCAGACGTTGTACGTGAAGCTCCGCCGCCACGGGCTCTCCGGCGGCGACACCGACACCGCCGAAGCCGTCTGATCCACCGATGCACGCCCCCCGCCGCCGCACTGTGTCCTCCCCGGGTGTCACGCGATGATGACACTCGCCAGTGTCAGTGCATCACCGGGAACCGCGCGTGCCGTCCCGACCGTCGCGGCCGTCGTCGAGCTGCTCAAGCCCGTCACCTGGTTCCCGCCGATGTGGGCGTTCGCCTGCGGCGTCGTCTCCACCGGTCTCCCGGTGCGTGAGCGCCTCGGCACCGTCGCGCTCGGCGTGCTGATCACCGGTCCGCTCGTCTGCGCGACGAGCCAGGCGGCCAACGACTGGTTCGATCGGCACGTCGACGCGATCAACGAGCCGCAGCGTCCCATCCCCTCCGGACGGATGCCAGGGACGTGGGGGCTCCGCATCGCGATCGCGTGGACCCTCCTCTCGCTCGTCGCGGCACTCCCGCTCGGCGGCGCCGGCCTCGTCGCCGTGGCCATCGCCCTCGCCTTCGCCTGGGCCTACTCCGCCCCGCCGCTCCGCTTCAAGCAGAACGGCTGGGTCGGCAACGCCGCCGTCGGCCTCACCTATGAGGGGCTCGCCTGGGTCACCGGCGCGGTGATCCTGCTCGATGGTGCGCCGCTCGACTCCCGCATCGTCGCGATCGCCGCGCTCTACTCGCTCGGGGCGCACGGCATCCTCACGCTCAACGACTTCAAGGCGATCGACGGCGACCGCCGGATGGGGATCCGCTCGCTCCCCGCGATGCTCGGCGAGGCGCGCGCGGCGTGGGTGCTCTGTGCGGTCATGGTCCTCCCGCAGCTCGTCGTGGTCGGCCTCCTCCGCACCTGGGGCGCGACGGGGGCACCCGTCGGCATCGCGGCGCTGGTCGCCGTGCAGGTGGGCCTGATGTCGCGATTCCTCCGCGCGCCGCGCGAGCGCGCGCTCTTCCTCTCCGCCGTCGGCGTCCCGTTCTACGTCTCGGGGATGATGATCGCCGCCGTCGCCCTCCGGAGCCTCGCATGACCTCGATCCGACGCCCCTTCGGCTGGCGCGACGTCGCCCGGCTCGGCCTCGCGCAGATCGCGATCGGCGCGGTGGCCGCGGTGATGACCTCGACGCTCAACCGCGTGATGATCGTCGAGCTCGCCCTCCCCGCGACGATCCCGAGCGTGCTCGTCGCACTGCACTTCGTGATCCAGATGTCGCGCGCACGGTTCGGGTTCGATTCCGACCGGAGCGGACATCGCGCCCCCTGGATCCTCGGGGGCGTGGTGACCTTCGCCGTCGGCGGCTTCCTCGCGGCGCTCGGCGTCGCCCTCGCGGCGACTCGCACCCTCCCGGGGCTCGCCCTCGCCTTCGCCGGCTACGCGCTGATCGGCATCGGCATGAGCGCCGCCGGGACCGCGCTCCTCGCGCACGTGGCCGAGGAGATGCCGCCGCAGAAGCTCGGGGGCGCCGCCGCGATGCTCTGGATCATGATGATCCTCGGCATCGCCGTGACCGCCGGCGTGTCGGGGCAGCTCCTCGACCCCTTCTCGTTCCGCCGCCTGCTCGCCGTGATCGGCGCCGTCTGCGCGATCGCGATCGCCCTCGCGGCGATCGCCGCCTGGGGGTCATGGGCCATCCGGCGCGCGCCGTCGGGGACCGGGGCGGCCGCGCCGACCGCGGGCTTCGCGACGGTGCTGCGTGACGCGCTCGCCGACCGCGCGACGCGTCGCTTCGCGCTCTTCGTCTTCGCGGCGATGCTCGCCTATTCCGCGCAGGATCTCATCCTCGAGCCCTTCGCCGGCCGCATCTTCGGGATGACGCCGGGGGAGAGCACGAAGCTCGGCGGCACGCAGCACGGCGGCGTGATGCTGGGGATGCTCGGCGCCGCGCTCCTCAGCGCACGCTTCGGTTCGCTGCGGCACTGGGCGGTCGGCGGCTGTCTCGCCTCGGCGGTCACGCTGGTCGCGCTCGCGCAGTCCCCCGCACTCGGCGGTCCCACCGCGCTCTCGGCGATCATCTTCAGCCTCGGCGTCGCGAACGGCGTCTTCGCCGTCGGCGCGATCGGTGCGATGATGGCGATGACCGCCGCGGACGGCACACGCGGTACGGGGATCCGGCTCGGCGTCTACGGCGCCGCGCAGGCGATCGCGTACGCGGCCGGCTCGCTCGGCGGCGGGGTCGCGAGCGACCTGACGATCGCCTGGTTCAACGACCCGGCCCGCGGCTACACGGTGGTCTTCGCGGCGGAGGCGGTCCTCTTCGTGGTCGCCGCGGCGATGGCGATGGCGAGCACCCCGTCGGTGCGGGCGGGGATCCTCCGCCGCGCCGAGGCGGGGGACGCGATCCTGGGGGCGATACGCTGATGGCCGTCGCGGCCCTCCCGCTGCTCGTGGAGACGCCGGCGCTCGCGCCGGCGCCGCACCGCGACCTCTGCACCGACTGCGGTGTCTCGCGGTCGTCGCGGGCGCATCGGTGCGGGACGGCCTGCCAGTTCATCCATCCGCGCTACGACGTGCTCGAGCGACAGGTGCATGGGCGGGCGCGGGACCTCACGCGCGGCGACGAGGGCTTCTTCGGTGTCCATCGCGCGATGTATCGCGCGCGCCTCGACCGGCCGCGCCCCGGCGCGCAGTGGACCGGCATCACCACGCGCCTCGGCGAGCGACTCCTCGAGACGGGGGCGGTCGATGCCGTCCTCGCGACGGCCAGCGATCCCGCCGACCGCTGGCGGCCGCGTCCGGTGATCGTGACCACGCCGGAGGGGATGGCCGAGTGCCGTGGGATGAAGATGGGCTACAGTCCGCTCCTCGCCCTCCTCGACGAATGCGCGGCGCGCGGATATCGCCGCCTCGCGGTGATCGGGGTCGCCTGTCAGGTGCATGCGCTCCGCGCGCTCGAGGCGGAGCTCGGGCTCGAGGCGCTGTATGTGATCGGCACGCCCTGCAGCGACAACACGACGACCGACCGTTTCCATCACTTCCTCGGGCTGCTGACCGACCGGCCGGCGGAGGTGACCTACCTCGAGTTCCTCGCGGACTACCGCGTGGAGCTCCGTTTCACCGATGGGAGCCATCGCTTCATCCCCTTCCTGCAGCTCCCGATCCGCGACCTGCCGCGCGACTTCTTCCCGGCGACCTGCCGGTCGTGCTTCGACTATACGAACAGCTTGAGCGATCTCACCGTCGGGTATATGGGCGGCGAGGGGGACCAGTGGCTGCTCGTGCGTACCGCACGCGGTGCGGCGCTGCTCGACCTCATCCGCGACGAGGTCACGCTCGCGGCGCCGGGGTCGCGCGGGGACCGGACGAGCGCCGTGCGGACCTTCGTCGCACTGAGCGAGCGCGCGGCGGGCGGGCTCCCGGTCCGCGGCGCCCCCGACTGGGCCCGCCCGCTGATCGGCTGGGCGCAGCGCCGCTTCGGCCCGAAAGGGCTCGAGTTCGCGCGCACGCGGGTGGAGATGAAGTGCGCCGAGGGCATCCTCGCCCTGCGGCATGAGCGTCCGCATCGGATGAAGCGGATGATCCCGGATTTCGCTTGGTCGCTAGTGGCCCGCTACGGGCTCACCCCGCGGGCGGGCGAGCGAGTGCAGACCCCCCTGGAGGCGACCCGATGATCCTCGAGACGACGTACGACGTGGTGGTGGTGGGCGGTGGACCGGCGGGCGCGACGGCGGCGCACGACCTCGCGCGGAAGGGCCGAAAGGTCCTGCTCCTCGACCGCGCCTGGCGCGTGAAGCCGTGCGGCGGGGCGGTGCCGCCCCAGCTCCTGAAAGACTTCGACGTCCCGGAATCGCTGCTCGTCGCGCGGATCAACGAGGCGCGGATGATCTCGCCGAAGGGGCAGACGGTCGACATCCCGGTCGGCGACGGGTTCGTGGGGATGGTGGACCGCGACGTCTTCGACGAATGGCTCCGGGCGCGCGCGGCCTCCGCCGGCGCGGAGCGGCGGCTCGGGGCGTTCGTCCGTCGCACACACGACAGCGACGGCGTGGCACGCGTGCACTACACCGACGGCCGCTCCCGCCACGGCGAGGAACGCTCGGTGCGGACGCGCTTCATCATCGGCGCCGACGGGGCGCTCTCGCAGGTGGCGCGCCAGTGCGTCCCGCGCGCCGACGAGGGGAAGTTCGTCTTCGCCTACCACGAGATCGTGAAGTCGCCGGAGACGGACAGCCGCGTCTTCGCGCACGACCGGTGCGATGTCTACTACCAGGGACCGCTCTCGCCCGACTTCTACGCGTGGATCTTCCCGCACGGGAAGACGACGAGCATCGGCACCGGCTCGCTCCAGAAGGGATTCGGCCTCAAGGAATCGGTCGCCAAGCTGCGTGCCGACACCGGGCTCGACCAGGTCGAGACGATCCGCCGCGAGGGCGCGCCGATCCCGCTGCATCCGCTGCCGCGCTGGGATGACGGCCGTGAGGTCGTGCTCGCCGGCGATGCCGCGGGCGTCGTCGCGCCGGCGAGCGGCGAGGGGATCTTCTACGCGATGACCGGCGGGCGCTTCGCGGCTGACGCCGTCGAGCAGGCGCTCGTGACCGGACGCGTCGCCGCCCTCGCTTCGGCGCGTCGCCGCTTCATGCGGGCGCACGGCCAGGTCTTCTGGGTGCTCGACGTGATGCAGCGCTTCTGGTACACCTCCGACGCCCGTCGTGAGCGGTTCGTGGCCATCTGCCGCGACCGCGACGTGCAGCAGCTCACCTTCGACGCGTACATGCGGAAGCGGCTCGTGCGGGCCAAGCCGCTCTCCCATGTGCGGATCTTCTTCAAGAACCTTGCGCATCTCACCGGTCTCGCGACGGCCTGATGGATCCGGCGGTCTGGCTCCCCGTCACCGCGGCGATCGCGTTCTGGAGCGCGGTCGCCGTCGCGGGCGCGCTCGTCACGGACATCGGGCCGTGGTACCGGGCGCTGCGCCAGCCGTGGTGGAAGCCGCCGGACGCGCTCTTCGGTCCCATCTGGACGACGGTCTTCGTCTGCACCGGCACCGGCGGCGTGATCGCCTGGCGCGGGGGCGGCACCCCGGGCGAGCGGCGGGCGTTCCTCCTGGCCTGCCTCGTCAACGCGCTCGGCAACGTCTGGTGGAGCTGGCTCTTCTTCCGGCGGCGGCGCCCCGACTGGGCGCTGCGGCAGGTCATTCCGTTCTGGTGTTCGATCCTGGTGATGTACTGGACCACGCGCCCCCTCGCCTACGAGGCGGGGATCTGGTTCGCGCCATACCTCGGCTGGGTCGCCATCGCCACCTACCTCAACTGGACCGTCGTGCGGCTGAACGGTCCCTTCGACGCGAGGTGACCCGATGCTGATCTCGATCGCGGTCGACTTCCGCCACGCGAACGTCGCGACGCGGGAGCGGTTCCATCTCTCCCCCGAACGCATCCTCCGGCTGCATACGACGCAGCTGCCGAGCGGCGTCCGCGAGCTGGTCGCGGTCGCGACCTGCAATCGGAGCGAGATCTACGCCTGGACCGCGGGGCATGACCCGGCGAGCACGGCGGCCTTCGACGAGGCGGTGACGGCGATCGCCCGGGTCTGGATGGGGAGCCGCACCGAAGCGAAGGCGCTCCTCGCCGTCGCGCAGCGGCGCGCGGGGCTCGACGTCGCGCGGCGCGTGCTGCGCATCGCGAGCGGCCTCGAGTCGCAGGTGATGGGGGACGGACAGATCCTCGGTCAGCTCCGGCAGTCGTACCGCGAGGCGGCCGACGCGGGCGCCGCGGGCTCGGTGCTGCACCGCCTCTTCGAGACGGCGCTGCGCGCCGGGAAGCGGGTGCATGCGGAGACGGCGCTGACCTCCGGGCGCCGCTCGGTGGGCGCCGAGGCCGCCGCCGTCGCGTACGATCGCTTCGGCAACCTCGCGCATGCGCGCCTCGTCGTCATCGGGTGCGGCAAGACGGGGCAATCGGTCGCGCGGCAGCTGGCGAAGCTCGGCGCGCGCGACGTGGTCTGCATCAACCGCTCGCCGAAGCGCGCGCAGACGCTCGCGGCCGAAGTCGGCGGGCGCGCCGCCCCTTACGAGGCGCTGCACGTCGAGGTCGCGATGGCGGACGTCGCGATCGCGGCGACGGGATCGCACGAGCCGGTGGTCACGGCGTCGGCGCTCGCGGTGGCGCGCGCCAACTGCGGCACGGGGAGCTATCCGCTCCTCCTGATGGACCTCTCGATGCCGCGCAACATCGACCCGGCGCTGCATGGCGTCCCGGCGATCACCGTGGCCGACCTCGACGCGCTGCATCTGCCGGTGCTGCAGGCGGAGGAGGCGCGGAAGTCGGCGGCGCCCGCGGCGGAGGCGATCGTGGAGGGCGAGCTCGCGAGCTTCGTGGAGTGGGTGGCGGTCGCCGCCGCTCGCGAGGCGATCCGTCCACTCGCCGAGGCGCTGACCGAGATCTGCCGCCGTGAGCTCACCTTCGCGGCCGGTGACGCCGTCGCCGATCACGCGACCGACCGCATCGTCGCGAAGCTCCTCGCCCGCCCGATGACCAAGCTTCGCACCGCCATCGCTCACGGCGAGGCGCTGCAGGCGTTCCACCTGACCCTCGATTCCCTCTTCGCGGGGCCGATGCCGGCGCCCGCGGCCGACCGCCCGCGACCGCGCGGCCGGCGTCCCTCCCCCCGGAGCCACTGATGGCGACCACGAACGATCTCTTCCTCCGCGCCCTCCGCCGTGAGCCGGTGGAGCGCCCGCCCGTCTGGATGATGCGCCAGGCCGGCCGCTACCTGCCGGAGTACCGCGCCGTCCGCGCCAAGGCCGACTTCCTCACGATGTGCCGCACGCCGGAACTCGCCACCGAGGTGACGCTCCAGCCGGTCGACCTCATCGGCGTGGACGCGGCGATCATCTTCTCCGACATCCTCGTGATCCCGGATGCGATGGGGATGGACCTCACCGTCGACGAAGGGGTGGGGCCGCAATTCTCGGACCCCGTGCGCTCGATGCGCGACCTCGTGCGGTTGCGGGACGTGGAACCGGAGGAGGGCCTTCGCTATCACCTCGATGCGTTGCGGATGACGCGCCGGGCGCTCGACGGCCGCGTGCCGCTCATCGGCTTCGCGGGCTCGCCGTGGACCCTCTTCGCCTACATGACCGAGGGGAAGGGGACGAAGTCGTTCAGCATCGCCAAGAAGCTCCTCTTCGCCGACCCCGAGTTCGCGCACGCGTTGCTCGGACGGCTCGCCGACAACGTCGGCCGCTTCCTCGTCGCGCAGGCCGCCGCGGGCGCGCAGGCGTTGCAGCTGTTCGACTCGTGGGCCGGCTCGCTCGGCCCGCGCGAGTACCGCGAGTTCGCCCTCCCGTACATGGCGCGCGCGGCGCGCATCGCGAAGACGGCCGGCGTCCCGGTCATCGCCTTCGCGCCCGGCGCCGGCTGGGCGCTCGGTGAGATCGCCGAGGCGACGGGATGCGACGTGCTCGGCGTCGACTGGCATACCGACGCGGCCTGGGCGCGCGGCGTCGCGGACACCCGCCGCTGCGGCGTCCAGGGGAATCTCGACCCGTGCACGCTCTACGCGGCGCCCGACGTGATCCGTGAGCGGACGCGGGCGATGCTCGCGGCCATCGACGGCCCGGGCTACATCGCGAACCTCGGGCACGGGATCCTCCCCGACGTCCCGGTCGCGCACGCGAAGGCGTTCATCGAGACGGTGCAGGCATGGGACTCGCGCGGCGCGATGGCGGCGGCGCAGTCGGCGGAGGTGGCCCGATGACGATGGCGAAGAAACTCACCCGCACGGCGCGCCGCGACCTGATGGCGGCGTGGACCGCGCAGCTGCAGGACGAGATCACGACCTTCTTCGAGCGGCTGGACGGGGGGCACTTCTCCGAGGCGGCGTGGGACCGGCAGGGCGGCGGTGGTGGCCGGTCGCGGCTCCTCAGCGACGGGGCGGTCTTCGAGAAGGCGGGCGTGAACCGCGCCCTCGTCGAGGGGATTCTGCCGCCGGAGGCGGCGAAGCGGCTCGGGGGCAACGTCCCCACCGACTCGACCCCGTACTTCTTCGCGACCGGCGTCAGCGTCGTCGTGCATCCGCGCTCGCCGATGGTCCCGACGGTGCACCTCAACGTGCGCTACTTCGAGCTCACCGACGCCGATGGCCGCCTGCACGACGCCTGGTACGGCGGTGGCACCGACCTCACGCCGATGCATCCCTTCCCCGAGGATGCGCGGCACTTCCACCGCTCGCTGAAGTGGGCCTGCGACGCGCACGACCCGCGCCTCTATCCGGCGCACAAGGCGTGGTGTGACGAATACTTCCGCAACCTGCACCGGGCGAACGAGGCCCGCGGGGTCGGTGGCGTCTTCTTCGATCATCTCCGACCGGGCGAGGGGCCGTTCCAGTTCACGCCGGACGGACTGCACGCGTACGTGACGACGGTGGGGCGTGCGCTCGACGACGCCTACGGCCCGATCGTGCATGCGCGGCGCGACCTGCCGTATACGGAGCGTGACAAGGCGCTGCAGCTGTATCGTCGCGGACGCTACGTCGAGTTCAACCTCGTCCATGACCGAGGGACCATCTTCGGTCTGCAGACGGGTGCGCGCGCGGAGAGTGTGCTGATGTCGCTGCCGCCGCTCGCGGCGTGGGCGCCGTATCACGAGCCGGCGCAGGGGTCGATCGAGGCGGAACTCGCCGCGATGCTCGCTCCGCGCGACTGGGTCGCCGAGGACTGACGCGATGCGCGTCGCCGTCATCGGCGCCGGTGTCACCGGGCTGAGCGCGGCGCTCGAGCTGCGGGACCAAGGGGTCGACGTCATGGTGCTCGACGCCGGCGATCGCGCCGGTGGCGTCATCACGACCCGACGCATCGACGGCTTCCTCGTGGAGTCCGGTCCGACCTCGCTGACGGCGACCCCGATCCTCGAGGCGCTCATCGCGCGTCTCGGACTCGACGAGGCACGGGTCTTCCCCTCCCCTACGGCGGCGCGCCGCTACATCGTGCGCGACGGGGCGCCCGTCGCCCTTCCCTCCGGCCCCGCCTCGCTGATCGCCTCGCGGGCGCTCTCCGGCGCCGCCAAGTGGCGGCTCCTCCGGGAACCGTGGGTGACGGCGGTCCGCGATCCCGGGGATGAGTCGATCGCCTCCCTCGTGCGCCGCCGGTTCGGCCCGGAGGTGCTCACCTACCTCGTCGCTCCATTCGTCTCTGGCATCTACGCCGGCGATCCAGAACGGCTCTCCGCACGCCACGCGATGCCGATGCTCTTTCACGCCGAGCGCCGCCACGGCTCCGTGTTGCTCGGCGGACTTCGGGCGGCGCGGGCGCGGGCGGGCATCGTGCGCCATCGCGGCATCACGAGCTTCCGCGACGGACTCGCGACGCTGCCGAACGCGATGGCGGAGGCGCTAGGTACTCGCGTCCGCTCTCGGACGCGGGTGACCGCGGTCACACCGCACCCCGACGGATGGGCTGTCACCGCGACGGCGGACGGCACCGGGGAGGCGCGGACGTGGGTCGTCGACGCCGTCTGCTACACCGGGCCCGCCCACGCATTGCACGCGATCGACCTCCCGTGGGAGATCCGACAGGCGCTGCAGCCGATCGAGCGGGTGGAGCATCCACCCGTCGCGACGCTGGCGCTCGGCTTCCCCCGGTCGGCGGTCGCCCATCCCCTCGATGGCTTCGGGATGCTCTGCCCCGCCGTCGAGGGACGCACCCTCCTCGGCGCGATCTTCTCCTCGTCGCTCTTTCCCGGGCGTGCGCCGGAGGGTCAGGTGCTCATCACCTGCTTCCTCGGTGGGCAGCGCGCGCCGGAGATCGGCCGCATGGCCACCGCGGAGGTGCTGCCGCGTGTGCTGGCGGACCTCACCGCACTCCTCGGCGTGCGCGGCGCGCCGTCGCTCGTGCGGCATCAGGTGTGGCCAC
>CAZGIE010000004.1:10633-31852 GCA_964526485.1 uncultured Gemmatimonas sp.
TGGATTCGTCGAATGCCCCTTCGGTGACATCACCACCACATATATGGGCGACCGGGATGCGGGCGAACAGTGCCGCCTGGGCCGCGGCGAGGATTTCAAAGCGGTCCCCGAGCACCATGAGCAGGTCTGGCCTCAGGCGATCCCGCAGTACGCGCTCGGCCACGAGCAGGTCGTCGGGGCGGCGCTCCGCGTGGAATCGGAGCACCCGGGGCTCTACCTCGGTGGACAGTGGCGCGGCGGCGTCTCACTCGGGGATTGTCTGGCGCAGGGCCAGCAGCTCGCGACGCGGATGGTGCAGGAGCGTGGGGTGCCGCGCGGCGTCCCGCGCGGCGTCTCGCTCGCCATCTGAGTTCGGCTATTCCTCGTCGGGTGTCGGTCCCGCATCGAGCGTGAAGCGACCGAGGATCGCCGAGAGCCGCACGGCGTGCTCGGTGGCGGCCTCGACCTCCTGCAGCAGCGGTGCGATCGACGCGGCGTCCGCGCTGTCCGCGATCTCGCTCACCGCGACCCCGGCGTTCGCCCAGATGGCGGAGACGAGCGCCTGCACCGTCGGCGGGGCCGGGGGCGCGTCGCCGGGCGCGCCGGCGGGACGTTGCGCGGCGAAGATGGTCCGCTGCAGCCGCTCCCGCGCAAGCTCCGCCTCGTGGCGCTCGGTGAGGTCGGTGAGCATGACGATGACCCCGAGGAGGCCGCCGTCGACACCCGGGATCGGGTCCGCGCGCAGCGCCACCGGGGTGCCGGCCTCGTGCCCGCGCGCGGCGAGGCGGAGCTCGCCGCGCCAGGGCCGTCGGTCCACCAGCAACGTCTGCAGCATCGCCGAGGTCTCCTCGCCGGACGCGAAGGCGCTGGCCAGGTCTTCGAGCGTCTCCAGCTGGCGGTGCGGTCCGCCGATCAGTCGAGCCACAGCCGAATTCACCAACAGGATGTCGCCGTCGGCGTCAGTGATCACGACGGGCTCGTCGGTCACCTCGACCGAGGCGCGCATCTTCGCGAGCTGCTGCTCGGCGATGAGGACGCGGACGGAGCGCATCTGGGTGGCGATGTCGGCGACGGAGGCGCCAATCGCCTTGGCGATCGCGCACTCGCGCATCCGCCACGGAAGAGCGGTGTCGCGGACATGTTCCAGCCAGGTCGGGTCGGGCTCGGACGTGGTGGCGGCTCGGGTCGCGCTCGGCTGGGCACCGGCCCAGGTCACGTCATGCGGCTGTTCGCGGCGGAACCAGGCCAGGTACTCGCCGCGCGCCGCACCGAGCCGGACGGCCAGGACACCGGCCGCTGCACGCGACATCCCGGCGAGGGGCGGATGTTCCTTGACGATCGCCGCCGTGGCGAACACCCCCGGCATCGCCTGGGTGTCGAGGTAGGCGAAGAGCCGCTGGAGATCCGCGACGGCCGGGGTGTCGCCGATGGTGTGGATCTCGCCGTCGAAGCGGAGCGCCGCACCCGTCGCCCCGAGGGGCTGCAGGAGCTGCCGCGGCGTCTCGAAGAGCGCCCGCCGCCAGTCGCCATCGGCGGAGGTCGCCTCGATGAGGCGGTGTTCCAGCCGCCGCACCAGCACCTCGGCCTGCGCCTCGGCGTAGTGCTCGAGCGCAGAGATCCGCGTGGAGACGACCTCCGCGAGGAGCTCGAGGGCGGCGCGGACCTCCATCGGCAGGTAGCGCGCGCTCCCATGGGTGCAGTGGAGGAGTCCCCAGACCCGCCCCTCATGGATGAGGGAGACATCGAAGAGCGCGCCGATGCCGTGGGCGACGAGCTGCGCCTGTGCGACGGGCGCGAGGGCGAGCAGCGAGGCGGCGGAGAGGTCCGCGGTGCGGCCCGTCGCACCCTCGGCCGTCGAGAGCATCGGCACCGGAGGCGCCGCGGCATCAACGACGAGCTGCGTCCGATGCCGAAGATGACGCGTGCGCATCCCCGCCGAGACGGCGTGCGCGGGCACGCGACGATGCAGGTGCGCCATGAGCGATCGCCGACGCGATTCCGCGATCACCTCGGCGTGCCCGGCGGCATCGAACCGTTGCACGACCACGCGGTCGAACCCGGTGAGCTCGCGCACCTCGGTGACCACGAGGTCGGCGAGGGCCGCGATCGTGTGCGCCGCGCTCAGGCGCCCGACCACCTGCGTGAGCCGCGCGGTGAGCGGCGGCATCCGCTTCGGCGGCGTGCGCCGCAGGTCTTCGAGTTCCACGAGGAGTCCGCCCGTGCTCGGCCGATGCATCGTCACGAGCGCCGTGGTCGTCCCCGAGGCGGTGGCGATCCGCACGCGTCGCGTGGGGGCGAGGGTGAGCGTGCTCGCCTCGATGCACTGACGGACCGCGTGCGCGAGCTCCGGCCCGAGCCGATCGACGCCATGTCCGATGATGGAGTCGATGGGCCATCCGAGGTGCAGCGACGCGTTCGCGCTCATCTGCACGACCTGCGCGTGCGGCTCCGCGACGACGAGGAGCACGCCATGCGCCTGCACCATCCGCTCGGGATGATGCGGTGCATTCGACGGCGACGAGAGTGCCGATCCGACGGGGGGACGTTCGGCGCGAGGCATGCGACAGGGGCTGCGGGGGGTCAGCCACGGCGCCCCGGAGGGGGGCGTCGCACTCCTTATATAGCATCCTGACAGGAATCGTGCATTAGGAAAGTTGGTCCTAATTCGGACCGACCCGTCAGGATTCCGTGACGACATCAGGTCGTGACAAATCGCCGGCCGGACCGTATCTTCGCCCCGGAGGCCCCCTTGGGCCGGATGGCTGACGCACAGGGCGCACCCCCCCGGGCGCCGAGGTCCCGGGACGTCCGCCTTGGATGGGTGGAGGTGGATGGTGACCACAGACGGCACGTTCGTGATCGGGACCCGCGCGAGTCAGCTCGCGCTCTGGCAGTCGAACCACATCCGGGACCGGCTCCTCGCCGAGCGCCCGGGCATCGCCATCACCCTCGAGCGGATCAGCACGCGCGGGGACGAGATCCAGGATCGTCCGCTCGCGGCGATCGGCCGCAACTCGCTCTTCGTCGCGGAGATCGAGGAGGCGCTGCGGGCGCGCCGGATCCGGCTCGCGGTGCACTCCGCCAAGGACCTCCCCTCCACCCTCGGCGACGCCTTCACCATCGCCGCCTACACCGAGCGCGCCGACCCGCGTGACGCGCTGATCTCGAAGGCGGGCCCGCTCGCCGCGCTCCCGCACGGCGCCCGCGTGGGGACGAGCAGTCCGCGCCGTGCCTGCCAGCTGAAGGCGCTGCGCCCCGACCTCGTGTGTCTCGACATCCGCGGCAACGTCGACACGCGGCTCGCGAAGCTCGACCGCGGCGACTACGACGCGATCGTGCTCGCGGCGGCGGGGCTCGCGCGGCTCGGGTGGGAGGGTGTCGTCACCGAGTACCTCGACCCCGACCGGATGCTCCCCGCCGTGGCGCAGGGGATCCTCGCGGTGGAGACGCACGCCGACGACGCCGAGGCGCAGGCGCTCTGCGCCGCGCTCGATCATCTCCCGAGCCGTCGATGCGCGGAGGCGGAGCGCGCCTTCCTCGCGGCGATGGGCGCGGGGTGCAACGCGCCGCTCGCGGGGTTCGCGACGATCGCCGGCGAGACGCTGACGATGACCGCGCTCGTGGGCGCGCCGGACGGCCGACTCGTGCGGGTGCAGCGCACCGGGGCGGTGGACGCGGCGGCCACGATCGGCCGTGCGACCGCCGACGCGCTCGTCGCGTCGGGGGGGTCGACGCTCCTCGCCGAGGCGCTGGCTGCGGGGACGCCGCATGCGTGAGCGGCCGCTCGAGGGACGCCGCATCGTCGTGACGCGCGCCGCCGCCCAGGGCGCCGCGCTCCTCGATGCGTTGCGCGCCCTCGGGGCCACACCGATCGCCGCGCCGGCGATTCGGATCCTCCCGCCGGAGGATCCGCGACCGCTCGCCGCCGCACTCGACCATCTCGACGACGTCGACTGGCTCGTCTGCACGAGCGCGAACGCCGTGCGCGCCGTCGTCGCGGCGCGGGCGGCCGACGCACCGTGGCCGGCGACGTTGCGCATCGCGGCGGTGGGGACCGCGACCGCGGTCGCGCTGCGCGCCGCCGGTGCCCCGGTCGCGTTCACCCCGTCGCAGGCGGTGGCCGACGCGCTCGGACGCGAGCTCCCCGTCGCGCCGGGCGCGCGCGTACTCTGGCCGCACGGTGACCTCGCCGGCTCCGCGCTGATCGACACGCTCGTCGCACGTGGTGCGCACGTCGTCGCGCCGGTGGCGTATCGCACCGTCTCCGACGCCGGCTCCCTCGGCGTCGCGGAGATCCTGGGCGACGGGCACGTCGACGCCATCACCTTCACGAGCGGCTCCACCGTGCGGCACGTGGTCGAGGGGCTCACCGCGGCGGGGATCGCCGTGGCCGATCTCGACCCCGCGAGCCGCCCGCTCATCGTCTGCATCGGACCCGTGACGGCCTCCGCCGCGCGGGACTGCGGGCTTCCCGTGGACGCCGTGGCCGCGAGCCACGACGACGCGGGCCTGCTCGATGCCCTGCTGCGCTGCTGTGCCACGCGATCCATCGCCGTCTGACCCCCGGAGGCCGTGATGCTCGACACCCTGCTCCCCACCGTCCTGCCCGACGCGCGCCGTCCGCGGCGCACGCGGCGCACCGAGGCGCTGCGCGCCTTCGTGCGCGAGACGTCGCTCGAGGCGGGGCACCTGATCCATCCGCTCTTCATCGTCGAGGGCACCGGCGTGTCGAAGCCGATCGAGACGATGCCGGGGCATGCGCAGCTCTCGGTGGACCGCCTCGCCGCCGAGGTGCGGGAGATCCGCGCGCTCGGGATCCGCAGCGTGCTCCTCTTCGGGATCCCGCGCCGGAAGGACGACGAGGGGACCGGCGCGTGGGATCCGGAGGGCCCGGTGCCGCAGGCGATCGCCGAGCTGAAGCGGCTCGACCCGTCGCTCGTGGTGATCGCCGACGTCTGCCTCTGCGAATACACCGCGCACGGGCACTGCGGGATCGTCCGGGACGACTCGGGCGTCGTGGTGAACGACGAGACGCTCCCGCTGCTGGGCGCGGCGGCGGTCTGCTATGCGCGGGCCGGTGCGGACATCGTCGCGCCGAGTGCGATGATGGACGGGCAGGTGGCGGCGATCCGGTCCGCGCTCGACGAGGCGGGATTCGGCGACACGCCCGTCCTGAGCTACGCCGCGAAGCATGCGTCGGCGTTCTACGGCCCGTTCCGCGGCGCGGCGGAGAGCACGCCGTCGTTCGGCGACCGTCGCGCATACCAGATGGATCCCGCGAACGCGCGCGAGGCGCTCGTCGAGGTGCAACTCGACGTCGATGAGGGGGCCGACCTCCTGATGGTGAAGCCGGCGGGCTCGGCGCTCGACATCATCCGGCAGGTCCGCGACCGCTTCCCGCATCCGCTCGTGGCGTATCAGGTGAGCGGGGAGTACGCGATGTTGAAGGCCGCCGCCGAGCGCGGGTGGCTCGACGAACGGCGCGCCGCGCTCGAGTCGCTCGTGGCGATCCGTCGCGCGGGCGCCGACCAGGTCATCACCTACTATGCGAAGGAGGCCGCCCGATGGCTGTCCACGGCGGGATGATCCAACCCAGCGATGCGCCCCCGACCTCGCGGTCGGAGGCGCTCTTCGCCCGTGCAAAGACCCTGATGCCGGGCGGGGTGAGCAGCCCGGTGCGCGCATTCCGCTCCGTAGGGGGCACGCCGCGCTTCATCTCGCGCGCGCAGGGCCCGTACCTATGGGATGCCGACGGGCATCGCTACGTGGACTTCGTCCTCTCCTGGGGGCCGATGATCCTCGGGCACGCGCACCCCGAGGTGGTGGAGGCGGTGCGTCGGCAGGTCGTGGACGGGATGAGCTTCGGGGCGCCGTGCGCGCTCGAGGCGGATCTCGCCGAGCGGATCATCCGGATGGTCCCGTCGATCGAGATGGTGCGGTTCGTCTCGAGCGGGACCGAGGCCACGATGAGCGCGGTGCGGCTCGCGCGCGCCGCCACGGGGCGTGCGAAGCTCCTCAAGTTCTCCGGCTGCTATCACGGCCATGGCGATGCATTCCTCGTGCAGGCGGGCTCCGGCGTCGCGACGCTCGGGCTTCCCGACTCACCGGGGGTGACGCCTGGGACCGCGTCGGACACACTGACCGCGCCGTACAACGACTTGGAGGCGGTGACGCGGATCCTCGACGCGCACGCCGGGCAGGTGGCGGCGATCATCGTCGAGCCGGTGGTGGGGAACGCGGGGTTCATCGCGCCGCAGCCGGGGTTCCTCGAGGGGCTGCGTGCGATCTGCACCGCGCAGGGGATCGTATTGATCTTCGACGAGGTGATGACCGGGTTCCGCGTCTCGCTCGGCGGGGCGCAGGCGCACTACGGGGTGATGCCCGACCTGACGACGCTCGGGAAGGTGATCGGCGGCGGGATGCCGGTGGGAGCGTACGGTGGGCGGAAGGACCTGATGGAGATGGTCGCGCCCGCGGGGACGATGTATCAGGCCGGGACGCTGAGCGGGAATCCCGTCGCGATGGCGGCCGGGATCACGACGCTCGACGTGCTGGCGCGGCCGGGGATGTTCGCGCGCGCGGAGACGGCGGCGGCGCGGCTCGTGCGGCTGCTGACGGATTGGGCGGCGGACCGGGAGCTCCCGTTCCAGGCGACGCGGGCCGGGACGATGTGGGGCTCGTTCTTCACCGCGACGCCGGTGGTGGACTACGCGACGGCGAAGACCGCGGACACGGCGCGCTACGCGCACATCTTCCACGAGCTGCTGCGCGAGGGCGTGTACCTGGCCCCGTCGCAGTTCGAGGCGGGGTTCACCTCGGTGATGCACAACGACGAGGTGATGGACGCGGTGGAGGCGGCGCTCGCACGCTGCGACGTCTAGAGGCGCCGGTCGGAATCGAACCGACGAATAGCAGATTTGCAGTCTGCCGCCTTACCACTTGGCCACGGCGCCGTATGGGCAAAGCTAGCGGCGCCGGCGGCCGAGGGAAACCATAGGAAGAAGCTCGGGCGCCGATTCAAGGTGTCCTAAAAATAGGTCATTTTTGCTCAATCGCACGGTCTTTCGTGCGATTTTTGCATTTAATGGCTTGTAAAGGCCCATTTCGAACATAAATTTTGCAAAATCTGCACGGACTGAGAAACATCTCGCATTTTTTCGCCGTTTATCGTCTGACTTGCCCGTTTCGCCACGTCACGCGTTCAGCTTCCAGCCTTCAGCCTTCAGCCTCCCGACCATGTCTTCGCCCCGTTCCGATGCCCTCCGCGCGATCGCCACGCGCGCGCCCATCATCCCGAAGGTCCCTGCCCTCGCGGAGCCGCCGGTCCCGACGTCGGCCTACTTCGGCAGCAACACCTTCGGCGCGCGCCAGATGCGCGACAAGCTGCCCACGGAGGTCTACGCGAAGCTGACCGAGGCGATCCGCCTCGGGAAGAAGCTCGACCCGGCGATCGCGCCGGCGGTGGCGAGCGCGGTGAAGGACTGGGCGATCTCGCGCGGGGTAACCCACTTCTGCCACTGGTTCCAGCCGCAGACGGGGCTCACCGCGGAGAAGCATGACGCCTTCCTCGCGCTGAACGGCGAGGGTGCGGCGATCGAGAAGTTCACGGCGGAGCAGCTGATCCAGTCGGAGCCCGACGCCTCCTCCTTCCCGTCGGGCGGTCTCCGCGCCACGTGGGAGGCGCGCGGCTACACGGCGTGGAACCCGGCCTCGCCGCTCTTCATCATGGAAGCGGCCGGCACGCGCACCCTGTGCATCCCGTCGGTCTTCATCGGCTACAACGGCGAGGCGCTCGACGAGGTCACGCCGCTCTTCCGCTCGAGCGAGGTCCTCTCCACCTCGGCGCGGGAGCTCCTTGACCTCATCGGCGACACCGGCGCGCTGCGCGTCTACACGACGATGGGCACCGAGCAGGAGTTCTTCGTCATCGACCGCACGCACTTCGCGATGCGTCCCGACCTCGTGATGGGGGGCCGCTCGCTCGTCGGCGCGCCGCCGCCGCGCGGCCAGCAGCTCGAGGACCATTACTTCGGCGGCATCCCGGAGCGGGTGCAGGCCTTCCTCGCCGAGGTGGAGCACGAGCTCTACAAGCTCGGCGTGCCGATCGTCACGCGGCACAACGAGGTCGCGCCCTGCCAGTTCGAGATGGCACCGCAGTTCGAGGAGACGGACATCGCGACCGACCATAATCAGCTCGTGATGTCGGTCCTCAAGGACGTCGCCCTGCGCCACGGCCTCCAGGTCCTCCTGCACGAGAAGCCGTTCGCCGGCATCAACGGCTCGGGCAAGCACTGCAACTGGTCGCTCTCGATCGCGAGCGACAACGCGCTCAACGGCATCAACCTCCTCAAGCCCGGGAAGACGCCGCACCAGAACGTGCGCTTCCTCCTCTTCCTCTCGGCCTTCCTGAAGGGCGTCTACAAGCATCAGGGGCTGCTGCGCGCCGGTATCGGCACGAGCGGGAACGAGCATCGCCTCGGCGCCAACGAGGCGCCGCCGGCCATCATCTCCGTCTTCATGGGCAACGCGCTCACGAAGATGATCGAGGACATCATCGCCGGCCGCGCGGGGACCAAGGCGGAGCAGGCGATGCTGGCGCTCGGCGTCGCGAAGCTCCCGGAGATCGAGCAGGACAACACCGACCGCAACCGCACTTCGCCGCTCGCCTTCACCGGCGCGAAGTTCGAGTTCCGCGCGGTCGGCTCCTCGCAGAGCATCGCCTTCCCGGTGATGACGCTCAACACGGTGGTCGCCGAGGCGATCCGCGAGATCACCGCGGAACTGAAGGCCGAGCTCGCGAAGGGCGGCTCGGTCGACGACGCGGCCTTCACGGTGGTGCGCAAGGCGTTCAAGGCCACGAGCGCGATCCGCTTCGAGGGGAACGGCTACAGCGAGGCGTGGGTGAAGGAGGCGAAGAAGCGCGGGCTCCTCAACCTCCGCCGCGCCCCGGAGGCGCTGGCGCAGATGACGACGAAGCCGGTGAAGACGCTCTTCACCTCGCTCGGGATCCTGACGGCCGAGGAGCTCGAAAGCCGCTACCATGTCCGTGTGGAGCGCTACGTGAAGGACGTGCTGATCGAGATGGAGACGCTCGCCGAGATGCTCGACACGCAGATCCTCCCGGCGTCGTACGCCTACCTCGGCGCGCTCGCGGAGGGGGCGGCGAAGGCGAAGCAGGCGGGCATCAAGAGCATCCCGCAGAAGGCCGCCGCCGAGGCGATCGGGAAGCAGGTGACGGCGCTGCAGGCCAAGACCGCGGCGCTGCACGCCGCCATCACGCGGGCCCACGCGCTGCACGATGACGTCGCGAAGTGCGCGGCCTTCGTCACGAGCACCGGCGCCGGCGCGATGGCCGCCTGCCGTGAGATCTCCGATGCGCTCGAGGTGTCGATCGGCGACGCCTACTGGCCGCTGCCGCGGTACCGGGAGATGCTGTTCCCGGTCTGAGGCTGAAGGCTGAAGGCTGGAGGGTGGAGGCTGGAGGCGCAAAGCTGAACGTCAGGGGGTGGGGCCGCGAGGCTTCGCCCCCTTCGACTATCCTTCCCCCATGGCACGCATCCTCATCGGCTGCTGGGGCTCCCACGGCGATATCGACCCCTCGATCGGCCTCGGTGTGGGGCTCCGGCGCCGCGGCCACGACGTCACCGTCGCGACGATGTCGTACTTCGCGGACCATGTCCGCGCCGCGGGGCTCCGATTCCACCCGATCCGCCCGGACGTCAGTCCGACCGACACCGCGGTCGTGC
Source organism: uncultured Gemmatimonas sp. (assembly GCA_964526485.1). Taxonomy (GTDB): domain Bacteria; phylum Gemmatimonadota; class Gemmatimonadetes; order Gemmatimonadales; family Gemmatimonadaceae; genus Pseudogemmatithrix. The sequence goes on from CAZGIE010000004.1 coordinate 20,359, forward strand.
GCCGCATCATGGACCCGTGGCGCGGGAGCGAGTATCTCCTGCGGCAGCTCATCGCCCCGGCGATCTCGCAGATGTACGAGGACCTCGAAGGCCCCGCCCGCGCCTCGGATCTCCTCATCAGCCACGCCCTCACGATGCCCCTCCCGCTCCTCGGCGAGCGATACGGCATCCCGTGGGCGAGCACGGCGCTCGCGCCGATGATGTTCTTCTCCACGACCGACGTCCCGATCTTCCCACCGGCGCCCTGGCTGAAGTCGGTCGAGCGGGTCGCGCCGTGGGTGGGGCGCGTCCTCGCGCGGAGCGCGCGGGTCGCGTCGAAGGCTTGGTTGAAGCCGGTCACCGACCTCCGGCGGCGCCTCGGCCTCCCCGACGCCGGTTCCCCGATCTTCGAGGGGCAGCACAGCCCGCACCTCGTCCTCGCGCTCTACTCGCGCGTCCTCGGGGCGCCGCAGCCCGACTGGCCCGCGAACGTCGTCATCACGGGCCAGATGTTCCACGATGCGGTGCACGGCGAGACGCTCCCGCCGGCCGTCGCGCGCTTCCTCGACGAGGGGCCCGCCCCGTTCGTCTTCACGCTCGGCTCCTCCGCGGTGCTCACGCCTGGACGCTTCTGGGAGGAGAGCCTCGCCGCCACGCGCCGCCTCGGCGGGCGCGCGCTGCTCCTCGTGGGCCCCGAGAACCGCGCGATGCTCGACGCGTCACTCCCGCCCGGGTGCCTCGCGGTGGAGCGCGCGCCGCACTCCCTCGTGATGCCACGCGCCGCGGCGGTCGTCCAGCAGTGCGGGATCGGCACGCTCACGTTCGCGATGCGCTCCGGGGTGCCGATCCTCGCGGTGCCGTTCGCGAACGACCAACCCGACAACGCCTACCGCGCCGCCCGGCTCGGCGTGGCCCGGATCGTCACGCCCCCACGCTACCGGGCGCGACGCGTGGCGGCCGAGCTCGACACGCTGACGCACGACCCGGCGGTGCGGACGGCGGTGGCGGCGGTGGCGGCGCAGGTGCGCGCCGAGGGCGGGGTGACGACGGCGTGCGACGCGCTGGAGGCGCGCTTCGGGCTGCGGTGACGACCCTCGCGGGGTCGCGAGGCCGGTGGCACCTTCCGGACGCGATGGTCCCGCGACGTGGCGCCCGGCACCGGTGCACGACGGGACCCCGTTCCCCGAGCCCCCGCCCTCCAATGCGCCGTCCTCCGCCCCGCTCCCTCGCGTCGACACTCGCCGCGCTCCTCGTCCTCTTGGTCGTCCCCGTCCGGGGCCACGCACAGGACGCGACCTCCCTCCGCGTGCCGGGGCTCGAACAGCCGGTCGAGATCCTCCGCGACCGCTGGGGGATCAACCACATCTACGCCAAGACGGAGCACGACCTCTTCTTCGCGCAGGGGTGGGCCGCAGCGCAGGATCGGCTCTTCCAGTTCGAGGTCTGGCGCCGGCAGGCGACGGGGACGGTGGCCGAGTGGCTCGGCCCGCGGGAGCTCGACCGCGACATCGGCGCGCGGCTCTTCCGGTTCCGCGGCGATCTCGAGGCGGAGTTCCGGCACTACCATCCGCGCGGCCGGGCAATCCTGACGGCGTTCGTCGACGGCATCAACGCGTACGTGACCGAGGCGCGGCGCGACCCGTCGCGCCTCCCGATCGAGTTCCGGCTCCTCAACACCCTCCCGGGCCTCTGGACGCCGGAGGTGGTGATCTCGCGGCACCAGGGGTTGCTCGGGAACATCACCGAGGAGCTCGACTACGGGCGCATGGTCGCGGCGCTCGGCCCGGCGCGCGTGAAGGCCTTGCAGGGGTTCCACCCCGGGGATCCCGACCTCACACTCGCCCCGGGAATCGACTCGGCGCTCCTCGCCGCCGACATCCTGAAGCTCTACAACGCGTTCCGCGGGTCGCTCCGCTTCCACGCCGAGGACATCGCGCCCGCGTACCGCGCGGCGAACGCGCCCGGTCGGCGCGAGGGGGGCTCGGGGCCTGCCGCCGGGCGTCGCGATGGGTCGGGGGCGCGCACGAGCACGGAGACCGCGGAGGACGCCGACCCGATCGACTGGTACCGCGAGCGGCTCGCGGGAGGCAGCAACAACTGGATCGTGAGCGGTCGATTGAGCCAGAGCGGCGCGCCGCTCCTCGCGAACGACCCACATCGCGCGATCTCCGTCCCGTCCCTGCGCTACTTCGCGCACCTCGTGGGGCCGGGATGGGACGTGATCGGCGGTGGTGAGCCGGTGCTTCCCGGCATCTCGATCGGCCACAATCGACATGGCGCGTGGGGGCTCACGATCTTCGAGACCGACGGCGAGGACCTCCTCGTCTACGAGACGGACCCTGCGAACCCCGACCGCTATCGCTATCGCGGCCAGTGGGAGGCGATGCGCGTGCTCGTCGACACGATTCCGGTGAAAGGCCAGCGGCCGACGATCGTGCGGCACCGCTACACGCGGCATGGACCGGTGGTGCATCAGGATGCGACGCGGCACCGTGCCTTCGCGGTGCGCGCGGCGTGGCTCGAGCCGGGTGGCGCGCCCTACCTCGCGAGCCTGCGGATCGACCAGGCGACGACGTGGGAGGAGTTCCGCGAGGCGAACCGCTACGGGCACATCCCGGGCGAGAACATGATCTGGGCGGACCGCACCGGGCGCATCGGGTGGCAGGCGGTGGGGATCGCGCCGCGCCGCCCGAACTTCAGCGGGCTCGTCCCGGTGCCCGGCGATGGTCGCTACGAGTGGAACGGCTTCCTCGACATCCTGCAGAAGCCGCACGCCGTCGACCCCGCCGAGGGGTTCCTCGCCACGGCGAACCAGGACAACGTGCCGCGCGATTTCGCCGCGATGGATGCGATCGGCTTCTCCTGGGCGAGCCCGCACCGGTGGGCGCGCGCGACGGAGGTGCTCGGCAGCGGGCGCCGCTTCTCACTCGCCGACATGACGCGGCTGCAGACGGATGAGCTCTCCCTTCCCGCGCGCGAGCTCACGCGGCTCCTGCGCGACCTCCCGTTGCCGACGGCGCGGCTCGACTCGCTGCGGCGTCGGCTCCTCGCGTGGGACCATGTCCTGGCGAAGGAGAGCGTCGAGGCGGGGATCTCTGTGGCGGGGGAGCGGCGGCTCGCGCGACTCACCTACGAGCGGCTGGTGGCTCCGTCGGAGCGGGACGCGATGCCGACGATCCCCTTCGAGGTGGTGCTGCAGGCGGTGACCGTGCCAGACGGAACGTGGGGGGCCGCCCCGCTGGCCGCGCGCGACTCACTGCTCGCGCGCGCGCTCGTCGACGCGGAGGCCTCGCTGCGCGACCGGTTCGGCGCGGACGCGTCCCAGTGGGCGTATGGCCGGCCCGGCTACAAGCACGTGATGATCCGTCACGTGCTGAGCGGGCTCGTGGCGGACTCGCTGCGGACGCGACTGGACGTCGGGCCAGCGCCGCGCGGCGGCTACGGGCTCACGCTGAACGCCAACGGGAACGGCGACAACCAGACGGCGGGGGCCTCGTTCCGCGTGGCGTTCGACCTCGCCGACTGGGATCTCGCGCTCGGCACGAACACGCCGGGACAGTCCGGCGACCCGGCGAGCCCCTTCTATCGCGACCTGTTCGGGGAGTGGGCCCGGGATCGGTTCTTCCCGGTGCTGTATTCGCGGTCGAAGATCGAGGGCGCCGTCGCCGGCCGGACCATCCTCACCCCGCGGTGAGGCGGGCGACCGTCATCGAGGGCCGGAGCGGGCGGGTGACCGCCCGATCGTAACGACGAGGGCCCGGCTCCCCGATGGGGAGCCGGGCCCTCGTCCGTCGCGGTGTGACGGCGACTACTTCTGGAAGATCGCGAAGCCCCAGAAGCAGGGGTTCGTGCTGCAGGCCGCCATCGTGACCTTCACCTTATACGTGCCGCTCTTCTTCGGGCGGAACTCGACGATCGGGTTGTCATCGGTGAGGACATCAGACTCGAGCTCGGTGCCGCTCTCATCGAGCAGCGCGATGTCGAGGTCACTGCAGTCACCATCGCAGACGCCCCAGAACTTGTAGGTCATCCCGGCGGTGAGCGCGAAGCTCCATGTGTCGGAGGCGTCGTCGTTCAGCCGCCCCATGATGTAGTTTCGCGAGGAGAAGCCCTGGCTCTGGTTGGAATCGTAGCCACGCTTCAGCTGATCCCACACGGTGTTGGCGTAGCTCTGCGCCGACGCCGCGGAGGGGACGGCGAGGAAGGCAAGGCCGAGGAGGAGGAGAAGCCGTCGGAGCGCGTTATTCATTGATTGCGATCCCTACTGGGGTGATGAAGGCGCCGCGTGGATGGGCGCCAAGGGTACTGGACGATGCCACCGATGCAGTCCCTGAGTCAAGCAGCGGGCCGGTCGAAACCCGTTCCGCGTCGCCTACGGCGCAGCCGCCGCCCGCTCCCGCGCCGTCACGGAATTCCCCGGCCGCCCCGCCACCCGGCCGCGGCATCCGACCGCCCCGCACCGACAGTCGAAGCCGGCGCTCCGTTCGTCGAGGATCTGCCCGTAATCGAGGGTAAGCTCCTCGCCGACGGCGATGTCGCGCAGGGCCACCACGTCGAGCCCGTGGAAGGCGGTGTTCGCCGCGCAGCTGTGGTTCCAGGGGGCCCAGGCGAGGGGATCCTCGTCCCAGATGGCGTAGACCTCGTCGCTCAGCGGCACGGCGTAGTGCCGGAAGAGCTCGCGGTCGGTCGCGTCCCAGTGCCGCTCCACGTGCCGGCGCGTCACGATGCGGTGCGGTCGGCCCTCCCCGGCCCAGATCAACTCGCCCGCCACCAGCCGCTTGGTCGCCACCACACCGTACCCCGCGATCGCGTCCCCGCGGAGCGCGTACGCCTTCTCGCGCCGCCGATGCCGCGCGACCCCCTCGGCGATGATCCGCTCGAGGAAGCCGGCCTGTCCGATCGGATCGAAGCGCAGGATATGGTCCGCGGACCCGCCGTACGCCCCCTCATAGAAGACGGAGCAGGTGAAGTTCAGCTCGAGGAAGTGGATCGTCCCGGCGGCATCCATCCGGAAGTCCATCCGCGCATAGCCGACGCCGGCGAATCCCTCGAAGACGCGCTCCGCGGCCTGCCGCAGTCGGCTCGCGAGCGCCTCATCGCGCACGGGATGGTTCGCCTCCGGGTGGAGCTCGCTCGTCTTGAGCGCGTAGCTCTTGTAGCGGAATCCCGGCGGGAAGGTGTACTCCACCGGGACGAGCGCCGTCCCACGGCCAGGCCGCTCCGCGTCGCCGACGACGAGCACCGTGAACTCGCGCCCGTCGATGTACTCCTCGACCAACAGCGACGGGAACTCGTCGGCGAGCTTCCGCACCTGCGCGACGAGCGCGTCGAGGTCCCCGACGACCGCCTGATCATCCACACCGAGGCTGTCGCCGGCGCCGGCGGGCTTCACGAAGCAGGGGAAACGCAGCCGCTGCGTGGCCGCCCCGATGGCGCGGCGCGCCTCGGCCTCGTCCGCCGGCAGGCGCGCCGCATCGAGCAGTGCGTGCAGCGGCGTCGCGACGCCCATGATGTGCGCGACGTACTTCATGATCGGCTTCGGGACGTCGTAGAGCGTGGGCGTCGGGCCGGTGTACGGGAGCCCGAGCGCCTCAAGGGTCTGGATGACGTCGATCCCGGGGACATCCCACTCGGGGTACCCCTCGCAGAGATTCACGAAGATGTCGAAGCCCTGTGCGGCGAGTCGCTTCAGCTGCCGGTACGTGCTGACCTTGTTGAGCGCCTCGTGGTGCACGGTCGCGCCCGGCAGGAGCGGCGCGAGGTCGCGCTGCGGGTCGTAGTGCCGATAGTCGACGCCCGAGGCCGAGTAGTCGGGCTGGAGGACGCAGACCTTCATCCGGCGGCGCGCGTGACGCGGCGGCCGCGGCGACGCTCCGGGATGTTGGCGTGCGCGAGGATCGCGGCCACCGCGCTCGAGAAGGGGAGCTTCGCGAAGCGGAGGATGGCCCCGATCGAGGTCTGCACCTCGTCCTCGGAGAGGCCGCACTGCGAGTTCACCTCGAGGACGTAGATCTTCCCCGTGCGCGCGTCCTGCCGGAGGTCGACGCGCCCGTAACCCCGCCCGCCGACGGCGGCGTACGCGGCCCAGCTGATCGCCTCGATCTCGCGCGCGAGCGCATTCCGCCGCACCGGCTTGTAGCGCCAGAGCTCGCCATCGCCGCCATCGATCTCGGGCTCGTCCTCGTAGATGCCCCAGAGGCGATCGAACGAGAGGAAGCGCTCCCGCACCGGGATCGTCTCGTTGAAGAGCCGCTCGACGGGGGGATAGATCCGGGCGCTCGCCTGATCGGCGCCGTTCCCGACGATGAACGTCGTGTACTCGGGGCCGATGACGAACTTCTCGACGAAGGCCCCACCCTCGGCGAGCGACCACCCCCGGTAGCCGTCGTGCAGCCGCTTGAGCTGCGCGCGCAACGCCTGCGGGGAGCGCACGACCGACTTCATCCCGATGCCGAGGCTCCCCGCGGAGATGGCGGGCTTGAGGATCAACGTGCGCGAGATCTCCTCGAAGAGCCGCGCGGTGCCGCGGCCGTCGCGTTGCACGATGGCCCAGGGCGCCGTGGGGACGCCCGCCGCCTCGAAGAGCCGCTTCATCACGATCTTCGACGTCGTCAGATCGTAGAACGTCTCGTCGGCGCCGGTGAAGGGGATCCCGTGCGCCCGCAGCGCGCGGATCACCGAGAGCCCCGGCGACCCGTTGATCTCATCGCCGTCGCAGAGATTGAGCGCGATCGGCGCGTACCCGCGCGAGGCGCGTCGAATCCCGCCGATCACCGTCTCCACGTCCGCCATCGTCACCGGCTGCCAGCGCCACGCCATCCCGAGCGCCGCGAACGCGCGTGTGTACTCCTCGCGCGCGAGCGAGTAGTCGCTGTACCAGGCGAGGTTCGGGTCGTCGGTCGCGACGGTGGGGATGAGCACCCAGACCAGCGGCGCGGGGGTCGCGAGCGGTATCGGCAGGGCAGCCATTCGGGTGGATACAAACGCTCACCCTGACCTCGCGCAAGTCGAAGCGCGAGGCCCGTTTGCGGTCACCCCGCCCGCATCTCCCGCTGCAGTCGTCGGAAGGCGAGGACGGTGAGCCCGAGGCTCGCCGCGAGGGTGAGCACGAAGAGTCCGCTGCGCCCGCGGACGAAGGCATCGCCGAGATAGACGACGACCGCCACGAAGGGGAGCTCCGCCAGCGCCATGATCGGGAGGTATTTCCCGAACGGATAGCGCAACACGCCGAGGACATAGCTCGGCAGCTCCGACTGCAACGCGAGCCGGAAGAGGAGGATGCTCCGCCACTGCGCGCGCGTGGCGAAGAAGGTCTCGTACCGATGGAACGGCTCGGCAGGAAGGAAACGGAGCGCCACCCGACGGCCGAGGGTACGCGCCAGCCAGTAGCCCCCCGTCCCGCCGACCACCCCACCGATCCAGAGGTAGAGCATCGTGCGCTCCGCGCCCCAGACGTAGACGCCCACCGGGACGATGGGAGTGCTCGAGAAGAACGAGAGCATCGCCGAGACGGCGGCGAAGGCGAGGAAGACGGCGACGCCGGCGCGCGGATAGCTGCGGACCACCCGCTCGAGGACGGCGAGCACGTCGCGGACGGCGTCACCGAGGATCGCCGACTGCCCGACGGCCACGACGACGAGGAGGACCACCGCGAGGACGATGAGGCGGCGGTGGTGGAGCGGGTGGTGGGCCATTAGGTGGCTGGGGAGGCGGACGGTCCGCGGAATGGTACCCCCGAGACGGGTCGGACGCGCCGCGCCCGCCCGGCACCGGCGGGCGCTACACCCCGCCCTTCTCCTCCGGATGGAGCCGCCGCAGCGTCCGCAGCGTGGGGACGAAGAGCGCCGTCAGCGCGACCACGCCGAGCGTCGCGACGCCGCCGAGCACGACGCTCGGCGCCGTGCCGAACCAGCGGGCGGTGACCCCGCTCTCGAACATCCCGATCTCGTTCGACGAACCGACGAAGAGCTGGTTCACCGACGAGACGCGCCCCATCAACCCCTCCGGCGTGCGCGATTGCAGCAGCGTGCTGCGGATCACCACGCTGATCATGTCGAGGAGCCCGGAGGCGAAGAGCAGGACGAGCGAGAGCCAGAACGTCGTCGAGAGGCCGAAGCCGATCATGCAGAGCCCGAACCCCGCCACCGACCAGAGGAGGACGTGCCCGGTGCGCCGGAAGTCATGATGCCGTGCGAGGAAGAGCCCCATCGCGACCGCGCCGGCGGCGGGGGCGGCGCGGAGGAGGCCGAGTCCGGTGGGCCCGACGTGCAGGATCTCCGCGGCGAAGATCGGCAGCAGCGCGACGGCGCCGCCGAAGAAGACCGAGAAGAGGTCGAGGGTGAGCGCGCCGAGGATCACGGGCTCGCCGGCCACGAAGCGGACGCCCCCCGCGACGGAGCTCCACACCGGCTCCTGCGACCGCTCGCGCGCGGGGGACCGATGCCGGATGGAGAGCATCACCCCGACGGCGAAGAGCATGAGCGCCGCATCGACCGCGTAGGCGAGCGTCGTCCCGCCGAGGGCGTAGAGGAGACCGCCGAGCGCAGGGCCGAGGACCGCGGCGAGCTGCCAAGAGCCGCTGCGCCAGGTGATCGCGTTCTTGAAAAGCGCGCGCGGGACGAGCTCGGCGGAGAGGGCCTGCCGGGCGGGCTGGAGGAAGGCGCGCGCGACGCCGCTCACGATGATGACGCCGTAGATCGCGCGGACCCGCGCCGGCGTGGCGAGGGCGAGCCCGGGAAGCATGGGGCCGGCGAGGAGCCAGAGCGCGACGCTGCAGGCCACGAGGACCGTGAGCGCGACGAGGGTGATTCGGCGTCGGTCGAGTCGGTCCGCGACGTGCCCCGCGTAGAGCGCGGTCGCGAGCGCGGGGAGCGCCTCGGCGAGGCCGATCAATCCGAGGGCGAGCGGGTCGTGCGTGAGGTCGTACATCTGCCATCCCACGACCGTCCCCTGAATCTGGATCCCGAGGGTGAGCGCGAAGAGGCAGAGGATGTAGCGCGCGAACTTCGGGTGCCGCAGCGCGGCGTAGGGATCGGGCCGGGCCGGCGCGTCGGGACTCACGCGGCCGACCCCGCGTCGGACGCCCCGTGCGCCGCACGCGCCTCGGCGAGGAGCGCCGCCGCCTCCGCCGCCACCTGCGCGACCGCGAGCTCCATCTCGCGACGACGCGTGCGGAAGCTCAGGACGCAGATGCGCGCGAGGGCACGCCCCTCGGCGACGCACCCCGAGAGCATCACGTCACCGCGCGCAGTGACCCGTTCGACGAGGGCGGCCGTCGCGCGGTCCTGCGCCTCGCGTGTCGCGAGCCCCGGTCCCTCGAGGTGGAAGGCGAGGAGGGAGAGCTGCGGCGGCGCGTCGAGCACGAGCCCGGGGACGGCCGCGAGCCGCGCCGCGGCCTCGACGGCGAGCGCGCGCTTCTCCGCGAGCGCCGCGCGGTAGCGGGCGACGCCGAAGAGGCGGAAGGTCAGCCAGAGCCGAAGGCCCGGGAAATCGCGCGAGAGATCGGGGCCGTACTGCGCGGGGTCGTAGAACGCCCCTTGGTTCGGCGGGAGGTAGCCGGCGGTCGAGGCATGCAGCGCGCGGAGCGCCTCGCCGTCGCGCACGAGGAGCGCGCCGGTGCCGTAGGGGAGGAAGAGTCCCTTGTGCGGGTCGAGGGTGAGCGAGTCGGCGCGCGGGAGGCCGGCGAGGAGGGGCCGCAGCTCGGGAACGAGATGGAAGCAGGCGCCGTAGGCGCCGTCGACGTGATGCCAGCACCCCTCGCGCGCGGCGAGGTCGGCGATGGCCTCGAGGGGATCGACGGCACCGGTGTTGGTGGTGCCGGCGGTCGAGCTGATGAAGAACGGGGTCAGGCCGGCCGCGCGGTCGGCGGCGATCGCCTCGGCGAGCGCGTCGACGCGCATCCGATACGCGGCGTCGACCGGGATCTCGCGCACGCGGTCGGCGGCGATCCCGGCGAGCTTCGCCGCCTTCTGCACGCAGTGATGCGCCTGGGTCGAGACGTAGAGCGTGCCGCGGCGGATGTCGGGACCGAGGAGGCGTTCACGGGCCGCGGCGATGGCATTGAACGTCGCCATCGAGCCGCCGGTGGTGAAGACGCCGCGCGCCGTGTCGGGGAACCCCATCCACTCGCGGAGCCAGTCGAGGACGTTGGCCTCGAGCTGCACGAGGGCCGGCGCCGCCTGCCAGATCCCGGTGAAGCGATTGGTGGTGTCGGCGATGAAGTCGGCGAGCGCGGCGGGGTAGATGCCGCCGCCGGGGATGTAGGCGAGGTAGCCCGCGCCGATGGTGGTGAACGACGGGGGGATGCAGCGATCGAAGAGCTCGTCGAGGAGGGGCTCGAGCGGGGTCCCCGTCTCGGGGGGGCCGGCGCGCAGCGCGCGGCAAAGCGCCTCCGCGGCGACGTCGCCGCGGCTCGGCATCGTCGGGATCGCGGCGAGATGGTCGACGGCGCGGTCGACGACGGCGTGTCCCATCGCCCGCATCAGGTCGGGCGGGAGGTCGAGGGCGGCGGGATCGTCGGGGGGGAGCAGGTCGGCCACGGCGGGTCGGGTGCGGGACGGGTCCGGCGCGGACGCCGGTTGGATGGGCCCACCGAGCGATGCGGCGGGCGCTGCCGAAGGATACGCGCGCCGGCCGTGGGTGGTATCGTTGCCGGATGCGACATCGTCCCGCCGCCCTCATGGTCGCGATGCCGCGGCCGGCCAGCGCCTCCGTGCGCGCCCTCATCCTCGTCTGCCTGCTCGGGCTCTCGGGGTGCATCGCGGGTGCGGGTGCGGGTGCGGCCGCGGGCACCACCGCGGAGCGTCCTTCGGCCCCGCCGACCTGGCGCGTGGTGAGCTACAACATCCGCCATGGCCGTGGGACGGACGAGCGGGTCGACCTCACGCGCACCGCGGCCGTCCTGCGGGCCCTCGCCCCCGACGTCGTCGGGCTGCAGGAGGTGGACCGTGTCGTCCGGCGGAGCGGCGGGATCGACGAGGCCGCGCAGCTGGGCGCGTCGCTCGGGATGGCGCACGCCTTCGGCGCCTTCATGCCGTATCAGGGGGGCGAGTACGGGCTCGCGATCCTCTCGCGCTTCCCGATCGTGCGGGCCACGCCGATCCGGCTTCCGGACGGGAACGAGCCGCGCGTCGCGCTCGCCGCGACGGTCGTCCGGGCGCCGGGGGACACGATCGTCGTCGTGAACGTCCACTTCGACTGGGTGGACGACGACGGCTTCCGGTTCGCGCAGGCGACGGCGCTCACCCAGGTGCTCGACACCCTGCGGCACCCGTATCTCCTGCTGGGCGATTTCAACGACGAGCCCGGCTCGCGCACGCTCGCGCTCTTCCACGCGCGCGCGATGGAGATCGCCAAGCCCGCGGACGACCGGTTCACCTTCTCGTCGACGGCCCCGGTGAAGGAGATCGACTTCGTCTTCGCCGCACCGCGCGCGCAGTGGCGTGCCCTCGGCGCCCGCGTGATCACCGAGCCGCTGGCGTCGGACCATCGGCCGGTGGTGGTGGAACTGCAGGGG
>CAZGIE010000005.1:0-16566 GCA_964526485.1 uncultured Gemmatimonas sp.
GTCGGCATCGCCATCACCTGGGCCTCGCTGGTGGCCATCCTCGTCTACGCCTTCGGCCATAGCTCCGGCACGCAGATCAACCCGGCGGTGACGCTCGCGCTCTGGTCGACGGGGCGGCTGCCGTCGCGTGAGGTGGCGCCGCACCTCATCGCCCAGCTGGTGGGGGCCACCGTGGGGAGCGCGCTCACCGTCTGGCTCCTCGGCCGCGGGGCCGGGGTCGCGATGACGACGCTGTCGGTCGATCCGGTCCGCGGGTTCGTGGTCGAGTTCCTCGCCTCCTTCCTCCTGATGGCGACAGTGCTCGGGGCGGGGGTCGACGAGCGGACCCCGCGGGGATTCGCGGCGCTCGCGGTCGGGTTGACGGTCGGGCTCTGTGTGCTGGTGGCGGGGCCGCTCACCGGTGCCTCGATGAACCCTGCGCGCTCGTTCGGACCGGCGCTGATGGCCGGCGACTGGACGCATCACTGGGTCTACTGGGTGGCCCCCATCGTGGGGATGCGGGCGGCGGCGTTCGTGTTGCCGCGGCTCGGGGTGGGAGGGCATACCGCATGAGCAACGGGTCCGATCACACCGGGCTGCGCTTCGTCTTCGCGCTCTTCCTCGGCCTGATGCTCACCACTTTCATCGGCGTGGGGGTGGCGACGTTCCGCCCCTCACCGGCGGAGGGGTATGACCAGCGGCTGCTGGCGCTGCAGCGGGAACGCGGCCGCCTCGAGACGGCGGTGCCCGAGGCCGCGCGGACCGCAGAGGACCGTCGCGCGCTGCAGGAGGTACTCGCACGCGAAGGGGCGGTGCAGGACGAGAAGGCGAACGTGATGCGACGCTGGTTACAGGAGACGAGCGTCATCCTCGTCGTCTTCGCGACCCTCGTGATGGCGATCGCGGTCTGGCGCGCCGAGGGTCTCCCTGTCATCGGGAACGGCCTCCTGCTGGGCGGCGTCTTCACGATGCTCTACGGGGCGGGGATGGCGGTCATCGCGACCGACACGATGGTCCGGTTCCTGGTGATCACCGGTGCGCTGGCGGTGACCATCATCCTCGGATACCGGCGCTTCGTCGCCCGCCGGGCGGGGCCGGCCGCGTCGGTGGCGGCGCCGATGCCTTCGGCGCCGGATACCGGTCTCGCGCAGCGGGTGACGGCGCTCGAGCAGCGGCTGCAGGAGCTGGGCGCCGTGCTCACCCGACGGGACTGAGACCGGGCTCAACCAACCCGACCGGGGACGCGTAGGTTAGGGGTCTATGCCCCTGATCCCACGCGTCCTCGCCCTCGTCCTCGCCGTCGGCAGCACCCTCGCCGCCCAGGCGCCCTCGTATCCCACCGCCTGGGACCCCGCGATCCTGAACCGGCCCGACGTGAAGGCCGCCCTCGCGCATCTCGACCGGCAATTCCCGCAACAGGTCGAGGAGTGGATCCGGATCGCACAGATGGTCGGCAAGTCGACCCAGGAGCAGGCCCGCGGCGCCTATGTGAAGGCGCAGTTCGAGCGCGAAGGGCTCCTCGTGCGCACGGATTCGATGGGGAACGTGACAGGGGTCCGGAAGGGGACCGGCGGTGGCCCGACGATCGTCTTCGCGGCGCATATGGACATCGTGCACGCGGTCGAGACGAACCTCGCCGTCCGGCGCGACGGTGACACGCTCCGTGCGCCCGGGATCTTCGACAACAGCTCCTCCGTGGCGAACATGCTCGCCACCATCCGCGCGCTCAACGCGGCGAAGGTCGTCACGGCGGGCGACCTCGTCTTCGTCGCGACGGTGCAGGAGGAACTCGGCCTGCGCGGGATGCAGTATTGGTTCGACCACAATCCGGAGCCCGATCTGCTCATCGCAATGGATGGCGGTCTGGGTCCGGTGAGCTACGGCGCGCTCGGCATTTATTGGACACGCTATCGCTACACCAGCGAGGGCTCCCACACCCTGCAGTCACGTGGGAAGCCGACTCCGGTGCTCGCGATGGCGGACGCGGTGCAGCGGATCTATCAGCTGCAGCCGCCCGCGCTCCCCAACGGCGCGGTCATCAACGTGGGGCAGGTGCACGGCGGTGTGATCTTCAACGGGATCCCGCAGGATCTCTATTTCACGGTCGACCTCCGCTCCTCCGATCCGCTGCTCCTCGACTCGCTCGACCGGCAGATCGGCCGCATCGCGCAGGAAGCAGCGGATCGGGCGCGCGTGAAACTCGTGGTCGAGATTGAGCAGAAGAACCGCGCCGGCGGGACGGAGCGACAGCTCGCCCGAGTGCGCGAGCATCCGCTCGTCCAGACCGCGATCGACATCCAGCAGCAGCTGGGGGTGAGCTTCGGGATGCCGGGGGCGCAGCAGGCGCTGGCGACCGGCAGCACCGATGCGAACATCGGGGTCGTCGCGGGGGTCCCGAGCATCGCGATCGGGCGCTCGTATGGCGGGGACCAGCACACGTTGAGCGAGTGGGCGCATTGGCCGAGCGCGCTGCAGGGGACGAAGCTGACGCTGCTCTTGGCCGCGACGTTCGGCGACGGGATCCGTCCCGTGCGCGCGTACGTGCCGTGAGGCGTGCCCTCCTCCTGCTGCTGCTCGCGGCGCCGGCGTCGGCGCAAAACGCCGCGCCCGCTGCCGCGCCCGTACCGACCACACCCGCCGCGTATGTGAACCCCGAGCTCGCGCCGCGCCCGACGATGCACCCCACAAAGGTCACGCGGCCGCCGACGATCGACGCGGTGCTCGACGAGGCGGAGTGGGCCACGGCGGAGCTGCTCACCGACTTCCGGCAGCAGCTCCCGAACACCGGGATGCCGGCGACGTTCAAGACGGTGGTCCGGGTGCTCTACGACGACGACCACCTGTATGTGGCGGCCGAGAACTTCGATCCCGAGCCGTCTCGCGCGATCAGCGCGGGGCTCGAGCGGGACTTCCAAACGCCGGACAGCGACATCTTCGGGCTCGCGCTCGACACGTTCCACGATCGGCGGAACGCCTTCATGTTCGCGATCAACCCCATGGGGGGGATCCGCGACGAACAGGTGTTCAACGACTCGCGCACCGTCGTCGAGGCGTGGGAGGGGATCATCACCCTCCGCACCCGGATGACCGACTCGTCTTGGATCGCCGAGCTCTCGATCCCGATGCGGACGCTCCGCTTCGATGGGGCGCTCCCGGTGCAGGACTGGGGGGTGAACTTCATCCGCCGCGTGCGCCGGGTGAACGAGACGTCGTACTGGGCGCCGCTGGAGCGGCAGTATCGCCTGCATCGGATGTCGAAGGCGGGGACGATGACGGGGCTCGAGGGGATCCGGCCGGGCCGGAACCTGCAGCTCAAGCCCTACCTCGTCGGCAACGATTCGCGTGGCGCGCAGGTCCCCGCGAGCGCGCTCGGCACGGCACAGGACGCCGGGCTCGACCTCAAGTACGGCCTGACGCCGTCGATGACGCTCGACCTCACCTACAACACCGACTTCTCGCAGGTGGAGGTGGACCAGGAGCAGGTGAACCTCACCCGCTTCTCGCTCTTCTTCCCGGAGCGTCGCGAGTTCTTCATCGAGAACGCGGGCTCCTTCATGTTCGGAGACAGCGAAGAGCGGAACTACCGGATGGGGGCGGGGCCGCGCGACTTCACCTTCTTCAACTCGCGGCAGATCGGCCTCACGGCCGACGGCCGCCCGATTCCGATCGTCGGCGGTGGGCGGGTCTCCGGGCGTGCCGGGGCGTGGGAACTGGGGCTCCTCGACATGCAGACGCAGCGCTCCGAGGCGTTGCCGACCGAGAACTTCAGTGTGGTCCGTGTGAAGCGGCAGGTGGCGGAGGCGTCGGACGTGGGGGTGCTGGTGCAGCGCCGCGCCGCCACCGACGGATCCGGCGACGAGAACGTGAGTTATGGATTCGACGCGAATCTGCGGCCGAGCAGTGCGCTGATCCTTAATTCGTATGTCGCCGCGAGCGATGGCCCCGGCAGTGGGTCCGACGGCTATACGGCGCGCCTCTCCGCGGCCTATCGCGATGCCTTCTGGAACACCGGCGCGATGTGGAAGCGCGTCTCTGAGGATTTCGACCCGGGGATCGGCTTCGTGCGTCGGGCGGATATGGACCAGCTCTACGCCACACTCGGCGTGCACGCCCGGCCGAAGTGGAAGGGGATCCAGGAGATCGCGCCGTACGTGGAGTTCGATCGCATCAACGACCTGCGGGGTGCGCTCGCGACACGGACGGTGCAGGCGGGGCTCGATCTGCTCTTCCAGCCCGACGGGAACATCAAGTTCGAGATGAAGGATCAGTTCGACCGTCTCGACGCGCCGTTCACGGTGGTGCCGGGGTATGCGGTGCCGATCGGCAGCTACTCGTGGCGCGAGGCCGAGGTGAGCTATACGACGGGCCGGGCGCGTCGGCTGTACGGCACGGCGTCGTACACCACTGGCGGCTTCTACGACGGGACCCGCCGCGCGGCCGGGACGACGGTGACTTGGCGGCCGCGGTACGACCTCCTCCTCGAGCTGAACTACACGCGGAATGACCTCTCGCTCGCCAGCGGCGACGTCCTCGCGGACATCGGCCGGGTGCGGGTGCGCTACGCGTGGTCCACGAAGCTCTTCGGGAGCGCGTTCGTGCAGTACAACGCGCAGTCGGCGACCTGGGTGACGAACGCGCGCCTCAACTATCGGTTCGCGCCGTTGAGCGACGTCTTCCTCGTCTACACCGACCGCCGCAACGCGGACACCGGCATCCTCGGTGAGCAGACGCTCGCGCTCAAAGTCACCCGGATGCTGGCGTTCTGACGCGCCACGCAGTGTCGGGTTCTCCCCGAGGCCAGGTCGGCTGATGCCTGTTGTGTGACTGGTTCCGGTCGCCCATCTTTCGACGTCTCATCAGCCTTCCGGAGTCCTCCATGCGCGCCCGTCTCCTTCTTCCCGTCGTCTTCGTCCTCGCCGCCTGTGAGCGCGCGACTGGCCCGACCGACTCCCTGACGGCCGAGGAGGCCAGCGCGGCCTTCGCGGCGTTGCAGCTGGTCGGGTACTCCACGATGGAGCCAGCGGTGCAGGCGGGTGACGCCGCGCTCCGGGCCCCGACGGTCCCGTTCCCGACGCTGACACAGGCCGATACGATCGCCCTCTCGCGTTCGTGTCCGGCGGGCGGCCGGTCCAGCGTCGTGGCGATTGTCGCCACGGACTCCACCCAGATGGATCTGGACATCCGACAGCGCTTCGCGGACTGCGCCGTCACGACGGACAGCGGACGGACCTGGACCTTCGATGCGGATCCCGGGCTTCGGACGCGGATGGCCTTGCAGTACGCGGCGGACAACCTCAGCTTCACCGGCTCCATCGTCGGGGCGTTCACCTTCGCCTTGGACGGCCGCTCGGGCCGCTGCACAGTGGATATCGACCTCGTGCTCGTGACGCCGGACACGGATCCGCATATCGAAGCCCGCGGCACCTTCTGTGGACGGACGATCACCGAGGCCTTCGACCCCGGTATCTGACCGCGCCGCTCAGGCGCCGCGCGTCCGCCGGAGATCGAGCGCGACGAGGACGCCGAGGACGGTGATCGAGACGGCGGAGATGGCGCACCAGGGGCAGAAGGTGCGCAGGACGATCCACTCCGCGTACTTGAGCCGCACGGTGAAGAGGATTGCCGGGTAGACGAGCGCCGCGAGCACGAGGGCGGGGCCGCGGGCGTCGATGCGCGTCTCGTGCAGCCCCCAGAGGGCGGCCACGAGAATGAGCGTGTAGCCGATGGCGCCGATGAGGGCGACGTCGACGCCGAGGAACCAGCTCCAGCTGCTGAATTGCACGACGGCGCAGCCCCCCGCACCGCCGCAGCTCAGCTCACCGGCGAGCCCGAGCTTCCAGAGATGCAGGTAGGTCGCGACGAGCGCGTTGACGAGTGCGAGGAGCGCGGTGGCCTGCCGGAGCCGCATGGCGGGAGTTCCCGGGAAGCCCGCGCTAGAACCCGAAGTCCTCGAGGCGCGGGTTGACGATGGTGTTGTAGATCGACCCGAAGGTGAAGTTCAGGCCGACGCTCCCGGTCAGGCGGAACGCCGTCGCGAGGGCGCGCTGCCGGGTGAGGACTTCGTCCTCGGAGGCACCGCCCCGGGGAAGATAGAGCTGGTCGTTCACCTTCGCCGCCTCACCTCGCAACTCGATGGAGAGTCCGCGGGAGAGGCGGATGTTCGTCCGGCCGTTGAAGGCGAGGCTGTAGCGGTTATCCGCCATCAGGAAGCGGTTGTAGCGCAGGGCGGCGTCGATCGAGCCCCACGGCTGCCGGGACTCCCCTGCGAGCATGAGCCGGGCGATCGGGCGCGTCTCTTCGGTCTCGCCGTAGATCGTCTCCTCGGCGTACGTGTAGCGCCGAACCCCGAGACCCGTCGCGAACACGAGCTGTCGACTCGTCGCTTCGGCCCACGGGAAGAGGTTGTACTCCGCCGAGACGTCGGCGAGCTGGTAGAGATCGGTGTTGCGGAACTCAGAGTAGCCGCCACCAACGCCCGTTCCGACCGACCAGTGGTCGGTGATGCTCCGGACCACCCGGGCGATTGCATCGCCGTTGCGGCGGATGTACTCCCGCGAGGTAGTGTCGGTCGTCTTGAAGCGGTTGTACCGGTACTCGTTCTGGAAGTAGAAGGTGACCTTCCAGTCCTCGGTGATGCGCGAGGCGGTGACGTTCCCAGTGACCTCGTAGTTGCTCGCTCGGCTTTCCGCGCCGCCACCGCCATTGAGCCGGGTCCGGTAGACCCAGAGGTTCCAGGGGTCCTGCACGTCGGTCATCCGCGGCGCGGCGGGGGCGTTCGCCGGTGCGGTGTAGGTGACGGCGAACCGCTCTTGCCCGGGGAGGCGTGTCACATACCCGACGAGCCCCAGCTTGAAGAGACGGGCGAGTTCGCGCCGCCGCACGTCATCGGTGGTGTTCGGCGGGAGCGTCGTGACGAGGGTATCTGCCCGGCCTTCGAAGCGACGATGCCCGTAGAGCGTCACGGTGTACTCACCGCCGCCGGAGGCGGTGCCGAGGCGCGTCACGAGCAGATGTGCGTCGGCATCGAGGCGATCCTGCGTCCAGAGGACGAAGGGGAGCTCGGTGATGAAGAAGTTCCGGTCGCAGCCGAAGGTCTGGCAGTCGAGGAAGACGCGGACGCGGGTGTCGACGACGCCCTGAGCCTCGCTCGCGCGGACGGACAGAGACGAGACGAGCAGGACCGCAGCCAGAACGGCGCGGCGCAGGAGGCGGGGCATAGTGGTCACAGAAGGGATACGCGGGGCGGTCGCCGGACGCTGACCGCTCGCGAAAGCTAAGCGGACGGGGGATGTCGCCGGTGGATCGGCGGGCCGCGCCGTCCGCCGCCGTCCGCTCGTGCCGACTCCGCGGTCCGACTCAGTGGTGCCGACGGAGCCCGAGCGCGAGGAGGCGCTGCAGCAGCTCGGGATACGGGAGCCCCGCGTGCGCCGCCGATTCGGCGAACTCCTCGCCGCGGGCGATGTCGGGGTTCGGGTTCGCCTCGAGGAACCAGGCGCGCCCCTCGGCGTCGAGGCGGAAGTCGAGCCGAGCATACCCGCTCAGCTCGAGGATCCGGTAGATGCGCTTGGAATCCTTCAGTAACCGCTCGGTCACCTCGGTCGGGAGGTCCACGGCGGGGCGGATCGCGACCGCGTGGCGCGATTGGTACGCGGGGTCGTGCTTGAGGCGCTCGGTCGCGATGAGCGGCTCGCCGGGCGTGGTGGGGCGCGCGGTCAGCTCCCACGGGGCGAAGGTGCGGAGTCGGTCGTCGCCCAGCACGCTCACGTAGAGCTCGCGTCCATCCACGAAGCGCTCGGCGATGGCGTCGGTGCGGACACGGTCGTGGATGAACCGCACGCGCGCCGCCAGTTCGGCATCATCCGCCACGACGGAGGCCTTCGAGATCCCGAGCGAGGCGTCGGCGGTGAGCGACTTCACGATGAGCGGGAAGCCGAGGTCGCGCGGGCGCCGTGCCGTCCGTCCCCGCGGGAAGACGGCGAACTCCGGCACACGGATGCGGTGGTACGTCAGCAGCTTCTTCGCGAGCGCCTTCCCGCGCGCGAGCACCAAGCCGCGCGGATTGCAGCCGGTGTACGGCACCTGGAGCAGCTCGAGCAAGCTGACGACGTTGTGATCGTACATCGTCTCCCCGTGGAACTCCTCGAGGAGGTTGAAGACGATGTCGGGGGCGAAGCTCTCGACCGCCTCGCGGATGGGACCGAGGTCCCACTGCACGCCGAGGACGCGCACCTCATGGCCGAGCGCGCGCAGACCGTCGCGCACGTCGGCCTCGGTCTTGATCTCGAAGCCGGCGCGCGAGTCGCGGGCGACGGCGCCGTCTGGTGGGACGAGGTCGGGATGGGTGAGGAGGAGGACGCGGAGGCGCTTCATCGATGCCCTCGGCGCGTCACCATCCTCACCCCCGCACCGCCGCGACCACCGCGGCCGCGGTGATCCCGTATTCGCGGTAGAGTGTCGGCGCGGGCGCGCTCGCGCCGAAGGTCGAGATCCCGATGATCGTGCCGGTATCGCCGACCCAGCGCTGCCAGCTCATCGGGTGCGCGGCCTCGATCGCCACGCGCCGGATCCCGTTCGGGAGCACCGACGCCCGGTACGCCGCGTCCTGCGCCGCGAAGAGCTCCATCGAGCACATCGACACGACGCGCGTGGCGATCCCGCTCGACGCGAGCTCGGCCTGCGCCGCGAGTGTGATCTCCACCTCGGAGCCGCTCGCGAGGATCACCGCCGCCGGTGTCGTGCCCGCGGGGGCGTCCTTGAGCACATAGGCCCCCTTGGTGGCGTCGATCGCCGGGGCGTGCGTGGTACGGTCGATGCAGGCGAGCTTCTGCCGGGTGAGGATGATCGCGCTCGGGCCGTCGCGGTGCATCAGCGCGATGCGCCAGGCCTCCGACACTTCGTTGGCGTCCGCGGGGCGGAGCACGAGGAGGTTCGGGATGCAGCGGAGCGAGGTGAGATGTTCGACCGGCTGGTGCGTCGGGCCGTCCTCGCCGAGGCCGATGGAGTCGTGCGTGAAGACGTAGATCACGCGCTGCTTCATCAGGGCCGCGAGCCGGATCGCCGGCCGCATGTAGTCGGCGAAGACGAGGAAGGTGCCGCCGTACGGGATCACGCCGCCGTGCAGCGCCATCCCGTTCATGATCGCGCCCATCCCGTGCTCGCGGATGCCGTAGCGGAAGTTCCGGCCCGTGCGGTCCTCGGCCGAGAAGATCGTGCCCCCCTTCACATCGGTGAGGTTGGAGCCGGTGAGGTCGGCGGAGCCGCCGACGAGTTCGGGGAGCGCCGGGGCGATCGCATTGATCACCGTGCCGCTCGCGGCGCGGCTCGCGACGTTGCCGGTCGCCGCGTCGAACTTCGGCAGCGTCTTCTCCCACCCGGTGGGGAGGTCGCCGTGCCAGCGACGGCCGAGCTCCTTGGCCGCGACGGGCTGGGCCTTGGTGAAGGCCATGAAGCGGTCCATCCACGCCTTCTGCAGCGCGACGCCGCGCGCCTTCGCCTCGCGCCAGTGGGTGAGCGCCTCCTCCGGCACATGGAACGGCTCGGTGCTCGGCCACCCGTACGCCTGCTTGGTGAGGAGGATCTCGTCCTTCCCGAGCGGCTCGCCGTGCGCCTTCGCGGTATCGGCGCGGTTGGGGGAGCCGTAGCCGATGATCGTCTTGGTGCAGATGAGGGTCGGGCGCGCGGTGTCGGCCTTGGCCTCGGCGATCACGCGATCGATCGCGTCCTGATCGTTCACGTCGGCGAGGTGGAGCACCTGCCAGCCGTAGGCGGCGAAGCGGGCGGCGACGTCGTCGCGCGAGGCGAGGGAGACGCGGCCGTCGATGGTGATGTCGTTGTCGTCCCAGAAGCCGATCAGCTTGCCGAGGCGCTGGTGGCCCGCGAAGGAGGCGGCCTCGTGCGAGATCCCCTCCATCAGGCAGCCGTCGCCGGCGATGAACCAGGTGTAGTGGTCGATCGGGGTGTGGCCGTCGCGGTTGAAGGTCGCGGCGAGCTGCGCCTCGGCGACCGCCATCCCGACGGCGTTGCCGATCCCTTGGCCGAGCGGCCCCGTGGTGGTTTCGACGCCGGCGGTGTGGCCGACCTCGGGGTGACCCGGGGTCTTCGACCCCCACTGCCGGAACGCCTTGAGG
The DNA here is from genome assembly GCA_964526485.1 of uncultured Gemmatimonas sp. GTDB lineage: Bacteria > Gemmatimonadota > Gemmatimonadetes > Gemmatimonadales > Gemmatimonadaceae > Pseudogemmatithrix. The sequence goes on from CAZGIE010000005.1 coordinate 10,107, forward strand.
TCGTCGAGGGTTAGGTCGTAGCCGGAGAGGAAGAGTGTCGAGTAGAGGAGCATCGACGCGTGGCCCGCGGAGAGGACGACACGGTCACGGTCGGGCCAGTGCGGGTCGGCCGGGTTGTGCTTCACATGTCGCGTGTAGAGCGCGTACGCGAGCGGCGCGAGCGCCATCGGCGTCCCGGGATGGCCGGACTCGGCTTGCTGCACCGCATCCATGGACAGGGTGCGGACGGTGTTGATGGCGAGTTGGATGCTGGAGGCTGAAGGCATAAAGCTGAATGAAGGGGCGGGTCAGGACGGGCGGCGGGCGAGCAACCGCTCTGCGATGAGCGTCACCACCGCCATGATGGTTTCCTGCGGGTTGACGCCGGGCGCGGTCGGGAGGAGCGAGCCGTCGGCGACGAAGACGCCCGGCGCGTCCCAGACCTCGCCATGCGGATCGACGCCGCTGGTGCGGCGGTCGGCGCCGAGGCGGGCGGTGCCGTTCACGTGGGCGGAGAAGAGCGCCAGCTGGTTGGCGCCCATCGGTCGCCCGCGAAGACGCTCGACTTCGCCGGCGTGTCGCAGTGTGATCGACGGTGACTGCCCGGAGCGGACCTCGCGGGCGCCGGCGGCGAAGTGGAGTCGCGCCGCCGCGACCATCCCTGTCTCGAGATGTCGCGCGTCGGCGCTGCTGAGCGCGTAGCGGATGGAGAGCGAGCCATCCCGACGCACGCGCACGTCGCCATCCGAGTGTCCACGTCGCGCGCCGTCGCGGGCGAGGATCACGAGCGCCGAGAGGTGGTTGAAGCCGAGCATCATCTCGCGATGCGCGGCGCCGAAGCCCGGCGCGGCCGGCGCGCCGATCCCGGGATGCAGCGGTGGCGACTCGATCCAGACCCCGTAACCATGTGCGTCGAGGCGGTGGAACTGGTCGCACATCGACGACATCGGGATCCCTCCCGCGCCATAGATCTCGCGGTCATAGATGCCGAAGATCCCCGTGGTCGGATGGAGGCGCAGGAAGCGGCCGGTGCCGCCGCCCCCCATCCGTGACCGCTGCAGCAGCGCCGGCGTCTCGATGGCTCCGCCGGCGACCAGGACGATCGGGGCGACCGCCGTACCCGTGCGGCCCGTGGTCGTCTCGGTGAAGTGCACGCGCTTGGTCGGGAAGCGACCGCCGCGTTCCGCGAGTTCGATCCGGGCGACGCGGGCGTGCGGGAGGAGCCGTGCCCCCGCGGCGTGCGCGCGCGGGAGGAAGGTCTGCAGCCCACCCTGCTTGGCGCCGGTGCGGCAGCCGGCGCCGCAGAAGCCGGTGCGCACGCAGTCCTTGGCGTTGATCGCGACCGCGCGGGCCGACCAGCCGAGCGCCGCCGCGCCGTCGAGGATGACGCGATTGGCCGGGGAGTGCGCGTCGTCGGGGACGACGCGCGCATGGACCTCGGACTCGATCCGGTCGAAATAAGGCGCCAGCTCGGCGGACCCCATCCCCTCGGTGCCGTGGTCGGCGCGCCACTCGTCGAGCACCCAGTCGGGGGTGCGGAGCATCACCATCCAGTTGATGTTCGTCCCGCCTCCGACGCCGACGCCCTGCACGATCGAGAGTCCGACGTCGTCGGTGGTGCGCTGCCCGCCCTCGGCATAGAGGTCGCGGAGTGCGTTCCCGTCATGCTCGGCGAAGTCACGGCCGTCGCGCAACGCGCCGGCCTCGAGCACGAGGACGTCGAGCCCCGCCTCGGCGAGCCGGGCGGCCATCACCGCGCCGCCCGCCCCGGTGCCGATCACGATCGCGTCGGCGCGGAGGACGCTGCCGTCGAGCGCGAGCGGGGCGATCGTCGTGCGGAAGGGCGGGGGATGGTGCGCGCCGGCGGGATCGGCGGCGCGGCGCACCGGCTCCGCGTCCGATGGGATCCCATCGAGCGCCCCCTCCCACCCCACCGCGGGCGGGCGGAGGTGGTACGGCCCGCGGTACCGGATCTCGCCCTGGGCCTCGGGGGTGAGGTACTCGGTCAGGAGGATCAGGCGTCGGACCGCCTGGGCGACGCTGCGAAACGCCCCGACGTTCGAATCGAGCCAGCGCGCGAGGTGATGGTCCTGGTCGGCGTCGCGCTGGTCGGCGAACGGGCGCGGGAGGAGCCCGGCGGTGAGGGCGCTCGCGCGCGCGCCGATCAGGGTGAGGGCGACGCCGAACTCCGTCCGCTGCCGCGGAGCGAGCGTCGCGATCCGCGCCTCGAGGGCGTCGACGAGTCGCTCGCCCCGTCCCGCCGCCTCGAAGGCGTGCGGGACGATGCGGCGCGCGGCGGCGGCGAGGGTCCGGCGCTGGGCGGGGGTGAGCGGCGCCGCGGACGTCGTGGGCACGCGGGAAAGAAAGCCGTCCCCGTCGACGGCGTCCACCACGGGGGGCATACTTCGGACGATGACTTCCGGGCCGGCCCCTCTCCACCCTGCGGACCTCTCCGAGGCCCTGACGGCGTTCGCACTGGGGCTGCAACGGGCGGCGACCCATCCCGACGGGCATCCGGTGTTGGATGGGGCGGCGGCGGAGCTCGAAGGACGCCTGGCGGCCCTCCTCGTCGGCCGCCCCTCGCTGACCATCGGGGTCGCGCCCCAGCAGCTCCTCGTCGACGGGATCGCGACCGACCCCAACCAGCCCGTTCTCCGCGAGCTCGCGGCCCGACTCCACGCGCACGTGCTCGGCGGCGTGATGGTGACGCGGGGGGTCACCGCGCCCGAACTCGCGCACCTGCTGGGGCTCCTCGCGACCGATGCGGCGGCGCTCCCGGCGCCGCTCGGCACGGAGGGGCCGGAGCTCCTCGCCCAATGGCCCGCGATCCGACTCTTCCCGGTCGCGACGGCGGTGGCGCCGGTCCTCGAGGAGGGCGAGGCGGTCGTGCCCGCGGCGGGGCCCGCGGGCGCGACCGTGACGCGCGGCGCGACGCTCTGGCTCGGGCTCGCGCGCACCGCCGTGCCGCGCGATGACGCGAAGCGGCTGGAGTCGGCGGACGACGCCGGCGCCGACCCGGTGGCCGTCGCGGCGGCGATCGAGGCGAAGGGGGCCGACACGACGTACGACCAGTCCGTGGTGGGGTACCTCGCGCAGGGGATCGAGGCGCTCGCGACGGCCCGCGACGTGTCGAGCGGCCTGCTCCGGCGTCGCCTCTCGACCCTGATCGTCACGCTCGGAGACGCGGCGCTCATCCGGCTCGTCGCGGCCCACGGGGACCGTGGGGCGCGGCGCCGTCTGCTCGAGCAGGCGGTCGCGGCGCTCCCCGCCGCGCCGCTGCGCCGGCTGCTCGCCGCGGTCGCCGCCACCGGGCCGGAATCCGTCTCACCGGCGCTGCTCCGGCTCCTCGACGGGTTCGTGCGACACGCGGAGCGCCCCGACGTCGCGTCGCGGACGGCCGCGGACATCGCGCTTCGGGAGACCGTGCTCGCCCTGGGGCGCGCCTGGCCGCCGCTCGATGGCGCGGACCCCGGTCACCGAGCTCGGCAGGAGGGGCTCCGTCGGCAGCGCGCGGTCCATCGCGCGGTGGAGGTGCCCTTCGCCGTCGAGCCCGACCGGCGGTTCGCGATCGCTCTGGAGACCGGGGTGCTGAACGCCGCGGTCTGGCGCCATCTGGAGACGCTGGCGCGCGCCGCCGATCCGCAGGGGCTCCTCGGGCAGCTGGAGGCGGCGCCGGCGGGGATGGTGCGCGACGCCCTCTGGGCCGCTCTGGCGACGCCGGAGCGGTTGCGGGAGTGGGTGATGCGCACCCCTGTGCCCGTCGACGCCGTCGGGGCGCTCGTCGCGCGGCTTGGGCGGGCCGCGGTCCCGGTGCTGCTCGATGCGCTCGAGGAGCGCGCCGAGGGGTCCGGAGCGTTGCTCGCCGGCTGGCTCGCAGGGCTCGGCGACGTCGCGGTCCCCGCCGTGACGGAGCGGCTTGTCGGGGCCGATCCCGCCGTGCGCCCGCACCTGCTCGCCGCCCTGCCGGTCGCGCTCGCGGAGACCGCCTCGTGAACGAGGTCCTCCGCTTCCTGACCGGTTTCGCGCAGGTGCTGACGCAGATGATGCGGCTCGACGCCCGCGATCCGGCCCTGCGTCGCTCGATCGACACCGCCTACGGCTTCCTGCTGCTCCTGCACGAGAGTCGCGCGCGCGTCCGGTTCACCTTCGCAGGCCCGCACGTCCGGTATGGGGACGCGCCGCTGCGCGAGCTTCCCGACTGGGAGTGGGCGCCCCGCCTCACGGAGGCGGGCGTCCATTGGCTCGAGCTCGATCGTGGGGTGCGTCAGGCCGACTTCGAGGAGCTCCTGACGGTCATCGTGACGCGGATGACCTTCTTCCTCGGCGACGCGCCCGCCGAGACGACGCGGGTCGGGCCCGCGCAGCGCTTCGGGGTGCTCGACGTCGATCTCAACGCCCCCGATCCGTCGCAGGCGATCGCGCTCGCGTATCCGCTCCGTGAGGAGGTGGAGGTGGTGCGGTGGGCGTTCGACGTGGCGCCGCTCGGCGTTCCCCTCCCGATCCCGGAGCTCGAGACGGTCGTGCGGTCGCTCGGGGTCGCGCTCCACGCCGATGCGGTGCGGCAGGTCCCGGTGCTCACCGCGGACGCGGCGGTGTCGCCGATGGTGGCGCATGCGGTGAACACCGCCGGCCTCACGCTGGCGCTCGCCGAGTGGTTGGCCCTGCCGGCGCGGGAGGTGCGCGCGCTCGGACTGGCCGCCCTCCTTCACGACATCGGGATGTCGCTCGTCCCGGCGGACGTCCTGGCGACGGCGGGGCCGCTCGACGCCGCGGCTGTGGCCACGGTGCGTCGCCATCCGAAGGACGGCGCGCGCCTCCTCGCCGCCATGGACCAGGACCTCGACCTCGCGGTGACCGTCGCCTTCGAACATCATCGGCAGGTCGACGGCGGGGGGTATCCCGATGCGCCGCCGCTCGGGCCTCCGCATCGGGCGAGCCAGATCGTCCAGGTCTGCGCGGGGTACGACGCGATGCGGTCGCCCCGTCCGCACCGGGCCCCGCTCGACGCGGCCGCGGCCCTCGCCGCGATCGAGGCGGGGGCCGGGTCGGTGTACGACGCCACCGTCGCCGCGGCGTTCGCGGCGATGTGGCGCACCGCGGACCTGCGGACCGTGCCGGTCGATACCGCGTTGGACCTTCCCCTGCTCGCCGCCCCCGCCGCGTCCCGATGACCGACTTCCTTCACTCGCACCTCGACGATCCCGACCTGCTCCGGCGGGCCGTGCACTCCCTGCGCCTCGCCGTCTACGTGGCGTCGCCGCGCGGCGACATCCTCGACGCGAACCCCGCGTTCCTGCGCCTCCTCGGCGTGCGCAGCCTCGACGACCTTCGCACCTTCGGCGTGCACGAGATGATCGTCCACCCGGAGGCGTTCCTCGCCGTGCGGGAGGCGGTGGACCGGGACGGGGCGGTGACCAACTGGGAGCTGGCCATCGTGCGGCCCGACGGCGCACTCCTCACCGTGCTGGACAGCTGCCATCGGCTCGTCGATGCCGTCGGGGAGGTGCGGTACCTCGGGACGATGGTCGACATCACGGCGCGCAAGGCGGTTGAGGATGCCCTCCGCGCCGACAGTCTCCGCGACCCCCTCACCGGCTGCTTCAACCGCCGACACCTCGCCGCGGTCGGTGAGTCCTGCGCGGCGACGGAGACGACGTGGGGGTGCCTCTATGTGGACGTCGACCGCTTCAAGCACTACAACGACACGCATGGGCACCAGATGGGGGACAACGTCCTCATCCGGATGAGCCGTTTTCTCATGCGGCAGGTACGCGCCGAGGAGCCCGTCTTCCGCGTGGGCGGAGATGAGTTCGTCGTCCTGCTGCGCGGCGCGAGCCGGGCGCAGACGGAGCGGGTGGCCGAGCGACTACGTGACGTCGCGCTCCGGACCGCCCCCGTCCCCTTCTCGCTGGGGTGGGCCGCCCGTGAGGGCGCCGAGACCGTCGCGCAGACGATCCATCGCGCCGACCGCCACCTCCTCGCCGTGAAGGTCGAGTCACGCGGGATGGAGCGCGGGTCAGCGCCGGTGCCCGAGATTTCGTAGACTCCCCGGTAGTCGTCCCGCCTCCCCTCTCAGGAGATCTGATTCGTGTCCCTTCGTTCCTCCCGCTCCCGCCGGCGCGGCCTCTGGTGCGCGCTCGCCCTCGGGGCCGTCGCGCTCGAGGCCCAGGTCCCGTCCGCGGCCCTCACCTCCGTCCGCTGGCGTGAACTCGGCCCCGCGCGCGGCGGACGCTCCGTCGCCGTCGCCGGCTCCATCAGCCGGCCCCTCGAGTACTGGATGGGGACCACGGGCGGTGGCGTCTGGAAGACGACCGACGGTGGCGTGAACTGGCAGCCGGTCACCGATCGGTACTTCGGCGGGACGATCGGCGCGATCGGCGTCGCGGAGTCGAACCCCGACGTGGTGTACGTGGGTGGCGGCGAGACCGACATCCGCGGGAACACGTCGCACGGCGACGGCCTCTGGAAGACCACGGACGGC
>CAZGIE010000005.1:16576-23306 GCA_964526485.1 uncultured Gemmatimonas sp.
GTACCTGGACGCAGATGGGGCTGAAGGAGACGCGGCACATCGGGCGGGTGCGGGTGCACCCGACGAATCCCGACGTCGTGTATGTGGGCGCGCTCGGCCACGCCTTCGGCAACAACCCGGAGCGCGGCGTCTTCAAGACGGAGGATGGGGGGAAGAGCTGGAAGAAGATCCTCTATCGCAACGACTCGACGGGCGTCTGGGACCTCATCATGGACCCGAGCGACCCGAACACGCTCTACGCCACCTTCTGGCACGCGTATCGCCGGCCCTGGATGCTGAACTCCGGCGGGCCCGGGAGCGGCATCATGAAGACGACGGACGGCGGCGTCACTTGGCGTGAGCTGACGAACAACCCCGGCCTGCCGAAGGGCGTGCTCGGGAAGATCGGGCTCGCGGTCTCGCCGGCGAACCCGCGGCGCGTCTGGGCGCAGATCGAGGCGGATTCAGGCGGCACCTATCGCTCCGATGACGGTGGCGCGACCTGGCAGTTCCTCAACGGCGACCGCAACCTGCGGCAGCGCGCGTGGTACTACTCGCGCCTCGTCGCCGACCCGAAGGACACGAACGTCGTGTATGGCCTCAACGTCTCGTTCTTCCGCTCGACCGACGGCGGCAAGACGTGGCGGCAGCAGATCAGCGTCCCGCACGGCGACAACCACGATCTGTGGATCGCGCCGAACGATCCGCTCCGGATGGTCGAGGGGAACGACGGCGGCGCGAACGTCTCCTTCAACGGCGGGCAGACCTGGAGCGAGCAGGACTTCGCGACCGCGCAGTTCTACCATGTCTCCACGACGAATCATTTCCCGTACAAGGTCTGCGGCGCCCAGCAGGACAACTCGACGCTCTGCGGCCCGAGCCGGCAGGCGGGGGGCATCTCCATCGGTGACTGGGACGACGCGGGCGGTGGTGAGTCGGGGTACGTGACGGCCGACCCGACGAACCCGGACATCGTCTACGCCGGCAGCTATTCCGGCTACCTCACGCGCAAGGACATGCGCACCGGGCTCGAGCGGAACATCAACGCGTGGCCCGACAATCCGATGGGATGGTCGTCGGAGGACATCAAATACAAGTTCCAGTGGACGTTCCCGATCGTCATCTCGATGCACGACCCGAAGGTCCTCTACGCCGGCGGGTCGAGCCTCTTCCGGTCGACGAATCAGGGCCAGTCGTTCGACATCATCTCCCCGCCGCTCGCCCGCAACGACCCGCGCACCCTCGGTCCCTCCGGTGGCCCGATCACGCGCGACCAGACGGGCGTCGAGACGTACGGCACGATCTTCACGCTCGCCGAGTCGTTCCAGAGCAAGGACGTGCTCTGGGTCGGGTCGGACGACGGCTACGTGCAGCTCTCGCGCGACGGTGGGAAGACGTGGAAGAACGTGACGCCGCCGGGGATCGGTGATTTCACGCGCATCTCGATCATCGAGGCGTCGCATTTCGCCGAGGGGACGGCATACCTCGCGGCCAACCGCTTCCAGCTCGATGATTTCCAGCCGCTGCTCTACAAGACGACCGATTTCGGGGCGACCTGGACGAAGATCGTGGCGGGGATCCCGGCCGATCAGTTCACGCGCGTGATCCGTGAGGATCCGGTCCGTCGTGGTTTGCTCTACGCGGGGACCGAGCGCGGTGCGTATGTCTCGTTCGACGACGGCGCGTCGTGGCAGCCGCTGCAGGGGAACTTGCCGCCGGTGCCGGTGCACGACCTCGTCGTGAAGGAAGGGGATCTCGTCGCGGGCACGCACGGCCGCAGCTTCTGGATCCTCGACGATCTCTCGGCGCTCCGGCAGGTGACGGCCGAGGCGCTCGCGAAGCCGGCGCACCTCTTCGCCCCGCGTGACGCGTACCGGATTGATTGGGGTGGTGGCTTCGGTGGGGGTGGGATGCGCGGCCCGGGTGCCGGCGCGTCGAACCCCGGCCAGAATCCGCCGACCGGCGTCATCGTGCGCTACCACCTCGCCACGGCGGGGCAGGCGGTGAAGCTCGAGTTCCTCGCGCCGGACGGCAGCGTCATCAAGGCGTATGAGTCGGCCGATTCCGCCGCGCTCGCGGCCGAGCGCGCCGCCGCGGCGAACGCGCCAGCTGGCGGTCGCTTCGGCGGCGGCGGGGCCCAGCGTCCTGCGAACGCGGCGGGGATGAACACCTTCGCCTGGGATATGCGGTACCCCGACGCCAGCACCTTCCGCGGGATGATCCTCTGGGCCGGTGGGACGCGTGGCCCTGTCGCGCCCGCCGGGACGTACACGGTGCGGATGACCGTCGCGGGGCAGGCGCCGCAGACGGCGACGTTCAAGCTCCTGAACGACCCACGCTCGGAGGCCACCGAGGCGGATCTCGTGGCGCAGTTCGAGTTCCTGATGAAGGTGCGCGACAAGACCACCGAGGCGAACGACGCGGTGAAGCAGGTCCGCTGGGTCCGCGGCGAGATGCAGGATCGCCTCACCGCCGCGCCGCGACTCCGCCGCATGGCCACCGAACTCGACTCCGCGATGTCGCGCATCGAGCGCGAGGTCTACCAGGTGAAGAACCAGAGCGGGCAGGATCCGCTCAACTACCCGGTGCGGCTCAACAACCGCATCGCCGGGCTCTCCGGCGTCGCCTCGTCGGGGCCCTACCGTCCGACGGCGCAGGCGGAGCAGGTGCTCACCGAGCTCTCCGCCGCGCTCGGCGTGCAGCTCACGCGGCTGCAGCGTGTCTTCGACACCGATCTCAAGAAGTTCAACGACGAGCTCCGGAAGCTCGGGCTCGAGCCGATCGTGCCGAAGGCGGAGGAGAAGCCCGTCACGCGGCCGACGGTGACGATGGATGACGACGCCGTGATGGACGAGGTCGTCCCGCGGTGACGGCTGCCGATGCCATGGCCGGGTCGGGGGGCGCGATGAGCGCCCCCCTTCTCGTGCGTGACGCGACGCCCGCCGACTCGGCGGCGGTGCTGGCGATGAACAACGCCGCCACGCCGAACGTGAACGCGCTCGACGAGACCGAGTGGGCCTGGCTCGTCGCGCACGCGACGTACTACCGGGTCGCAGAGGACGCCGATGGCCTCGCGGGGTTCATCCTCTGCGTGCCGGCGGGGCTCGACTACTGGAGCCTCAACTACGCCTGGTTCACCGCGCGCCTGCCGGACTTCCTCTACCTGGACCGTGTGGTGGTCGCGGAGCGCGCGCGGAACCGCGGGGTGGGGACGGCGCTCTACGCCGACCTGCACGCGACCGTCGCCGGGCGGTGGCCCTGCGTCACCCTCGAGGTGAACCTGCGCCCGCCGAACCCCGGCTCGCAGCGCTTCCATGAGCGGCTCGGGTATCAGCCGATGGGGATTCGGGAGTCGGCCGATGGGGCGTACGCGGTGCAGATGTACGCGCGCGACGTGTGAACGACGGAGGCGATCCGCTCCAGCATGGAGCGGATCGCCTCTCGGTATGACGCATCACCCCGCCGGGATCACCCCGCGATCGGCGGCACCGTGCTCGGATCGACCGCCATCCCCATCGCGTGGATCCCCTTATCCACGTACAGCGTGACGCCGGTGATGGCGGAGGCGAGCGGGGAGCAGAGGAACGTGGTCGCGGTCCCGACCTCCGTCGCCTCGAGGCGCTCCTTGAGCGGGGCGTTCCCCTCGCAGTACTTCACCATGTCGTCGATGATCCCGATGGCGCTCGCCGCACGCGAGGCGTACGGGCCCGCCGAGATGGTGTTCACGCGGATCCCGTACTTCCGTCCCGCCTCGTAGGCGAGGACGCGGGTGTCGCTCTCGAGCGCGGCCTTGGCGGATGACATCCCGCCACCGTAACCGGGGATCGCGCGCTCGCTCGCCAGATAGGTGAGCGACGCGACGCTCCCACCCGCGCGCATCAGCGGCCCGAACTCGCGCAACATCGAGACGAGGGAGTACGCGCTCGCGCCGACCGCCGCGAGATAGCCCGCGCGGCTCGTCTCGAGGAGAGGCTTCTTCACCTCGGGGCCGTTCGCGAGGGAGTGCACGAGGATGTCGATCGACCCCTCGCCGAAGTCCTCGCGCACGCGCGCGGCGAGCCCGGCGATGGAGAAGTCGCCCACGTCCTTGTAGCGCTTGCTCTCGCGCACGTCGGCCGGCGCGTCCTCGAGCCGATCGTAGACGGCGTCGAGCGGGTAGATCTTCTCGAAGTGGAGCATCGAGCCGTCGCCGAGGGTGCGCGAGGCGTCGAGCTTTCCACGCTCGAGGAGGTTCAGGAAGATGTTGAGGGCCGGCGGCCAGGTGGCGACGCAGACGGTCGCGCCCGCCTCGATGAGGCACTTGGCGATGGCCCAGCCGAAGCCGTTGTCGTCGGCGACGCCGGCCACGAGGGCGCGCTTGCCGCGGAGGTCGATGGGAAGCATCCCGTGATATCGCCGGGGCCGGGTGCCCGGGGCAAGGGGGACGCCGGTCAGGGCGCCCCGACGACGCCCGACGCTACGCGTGCGAGGCGCGTGCGAGCCGGTCGCGGACGCCGTCCCATGCGGGGCCGTCCGGCACCCGCTCCACCAGCACGATCGCGCACCCCGCGTCGTCCACCGCGTGGAGCGCGGCGTAGAGTCCCGCCGCGTAGTCGAGCGGCGACGCGCCCAGCGCGTGATGCACCGTCGCGTCTACGGCGGCCCGTGCCCCCGCCTCGCTCCAGGTGACGGCGCCGATCCCTTCGCCCGGGCGCGCGCTGAGCGAGGATGATCCAGCCGCTCGTTTCGCTGAGGCCGCGTCCGCCAGTGCCGCCGCGAACGCATCCGTCTCGACGATCCGCACCGTCGCGCGCGGGGCGTAGTGCCGGGCGATCATCCCCGGCGCCGCCCGGGGCGCCTCGGCGTCGGTGACAGGCGCGGGGTCCTGCAGCGCCCCGACGACCGCCTCGAGCTCCGGCCGCGAGATCGTGCCGGGCCGCAGGAGCGTCGGCGGTGTCGTCGTGCAGTCGATCACGGTGCTCTCGATTCCGACCGACGTCTGCCCACCATCGAGGATCAGGTCCACGCCATCGCCCAGTGACCGCGCGACCTGCACCGCGGTGACCGGCGAGAGCTCGGTGAAGCGGTTCGCGCTCGGCGCGGCGATCGGGAGCCCCACCGTCGCGAGCAGCGCGCGCGCCACCGGATGCGCCGGCATCCGGATCGCCACGCTGTCACGCCCCGCCGTCACCTCGTCCGGCACCGTCGCTGCCTTGGGGAGCACGAGCGTCAGGGGGCCGGGCCACCAACGCGCGGCGAGCCGATCGGCGACGTCGGGCCACCCCGTCACGAGCATCTTGGCGGCCGCCACGTCGGGCACATGCACGATCAGCGGATTGAAGGCGGGGCGTCCCTTCGCGGCGAAGATGCGCCGCACCGCCGTCGCGTCGAGTGCGTGCGCACCGAGGCCGTAGACCGTCTCCGTCGGGAAGGCGACGAGCCCGCCGCGGCGCAGGATCGCCGCGGCGTCCTGCAAGACGGCGGCGTCCGGGTGCGCCGGATCGACGGACCGGATCGCGCCGCTCATCGGGTCCCGCGCGCCGCGAACGGCTTCGTGCGTGCCACCGCTGCGCTCACCGCGCCGCGCCGGAGGCGCTCGCCACGCGCGCGCAGGCCGCGAGGACCGCGCCGCCGACGAAGAGCGCTGTCTCGTCGGGGTCGAAGCGCGGTGTGTGGACGCCGGCGCCGCTCCGTCCCGCCCCGAGGGTGCCGATCCGGAGGAAGCAGCCCGGCATCCGCTCGGTGTAGAACGCGAAGTCCTCGCCCCCCATGTTCGCGGTCGGCAACGCGACCAGCGCGGCATCGCCGAGCACCTCGCGGACGGCTGCGCGCGCGTGGGCCGCGGCCGTCGGGGTGTTGAGGAGCGGCGGGGTCCCCTCGCTCAGCGTGCAGACCGCGCGTACGCCATGGAGCGCGGCGACCGACTCGGCCACCGCTCGCACGCCGTCGCAGAGGAGGGTGCGCGCGGCCGGCGTGGTGGCGCGGATGGTCCCAGCCGCGCGCGCACGCTCGGGGATGACGTTCGCCGCGCTCCCCGCCTCGGCGATGGTCACCGAGACCACGCCGGGGAGGCCGGGATCGAGCCGGCGTGAGACGAGGGTCTGGGCCTCCATCACGAAGGCCGCGAGCGCGACGATCGGATCGCGCGCGTCCTGCGGGCGGGCGCCGTGCCCGCCGCGCCCGTGGAAGACGACCTCGAAGGTGTCGGTGCTCGCCGCGATCGCACCGTCGGTCGCGACCACCTCGCCCACAGGGAAGCGCCAGTCGACGTGGCCGCCGAAGATCGCGTGCACGCCGTCGAGCGCGCCCTCGGCGAGCATCCGGGCGGCCCCCTCACCCACCTCCTCCGCGGGCTGGAGCACGAGTCGCACCGCGCCCGCGGCCGGCGCCTTCGCGAGGAGCATCCCCGCGGCGATGGTCCACGCGGCGTGCATGTCGTGTCCGCAGGCGTGCATCACGCCGGGGTGCGCGGAGGCGAAGGGGAGCCCCGTCTCCTCGGTGATCGGCAGCGCGTCGATGTCGCCGCGGAGTGCGATGACGGGCGCCGCGGGATCGGTGCCCGGGATCGTCGCGACGAGCCCGGTCCCCGCGATCTCGCGGATGTCGGTGATCCCCGCGGCCTCGAGCGCGGCGCGGAGCGTGCGCTGCGTCGCATGCTCCTGCCACGAGAGCTCCGGCGCGGCGTGCAGCGCGCGCCGGAGCGTGACGATGCGCTCCCGCTCCGCCGGCGTGAACTGCGCGACCGCACCCGCGCCGGCGTCGCTCACGCGCG
>CAZGIE010000005.1:23316-29877 GCA_964526485.1 uncultured Gemmatimonas sp.
GTCCTCCACCTGCCCGTAGCGCTCAAAGTACGCGCGCAGCTCCTCCGTGCGCACCGTCAACGCCTCGATGCGCGCGCGGTCGACCTCGACGCCGATCCCCGGCCGGTCGAGCGGCACGCGCACCATCCCGTGCGCGTCCATCGTCCACTCGGGCGTCACCACGTCCTGCGCCCAGTACCGCGCGCTCGGGGAGAGGTCGCCGGGGAGCGTGAAGTTCGGGAGGGAGGCGAGCGCGACGTTGTACGCGCGGCCGATCCCGCTCTCGAGCATCCCGCCGCACCAGACGGGGATCCCCTCCGCCTGGCAGAAGTCGTGGATCGCGAGCGAGGGCCCGAAGCCCCCGACGCGGCCCGGCTTGATGTTGATGATCCGCCCCGCCTGCAGCGTGACCATATCCTGCGCACGGTCGAGCGAGATGATCGACTCGTCGAGACAGAGCGGGGTGCGAAGTCGCCGCTGCAGCGTCGCGTGGCGCACGAGGTCGTCGTGCGCGAGCGGCTGCTCGATCATCATCAGATCGAGCCCGTCGAGCCCCGCGAGATGGTCGGCGTCGGCGAGGGTGTAGGCGTTGTTGGCGTCAGCCATCAGGTGGGCGTCGGGACCCACCGCCTCGCGCACCGCACGTACCCACGCCACGTCCTTCCCGGGCGCGATCTTGATCTTGACCTTCTGGTAGCCCGCTGCAACCGACTCGCGCGCCTTCTCGATCAACCGCTCCACCGTCGGCTGGATCCCGAGCGAGATCCCCGTCGTGATCTGCTCGCGCGTGCCGCCGATGAGCCGCGCGAGCGGGAGCCCCGCCTGCGTCGCGGCGAGTCCCCACATCCCCATCTCGAGCGCCGCCTTCGCCATGTGGTGGCCGCGGACGTCCTCGTCGAGCCGCGCGAAGACATCCCCGGGTGCGGTGATCGTCTGCCCGAGGAGTCGCGGGGCGAGGATCCGTACGATCGTGGGCCACGCGGTGTCGAGCGTCTCCGGGGAGTAGTTCGGGAGGTCGTCGACGACGCATTCGCTCCACGTCGACGCGCCGTCGGCGTCGGTGAGCTCGCAGAGGAGGATCCGGCGGTCGCGCATCTCCCCCGAGGAGATACGGAAGGGCTCCTTGAGCGGGAGTCGGATCTCGCGCAGGACGAGTCGGTCGAGTCGCATCACGCCTCCGGGCGTGCGAGGAGATAGGTGCCGCCGTCCGCGTCGCGGACGAAGCCGCGGACCGCGTAGCCGCGGGCGAGGTAGTGCGTGAAGGCGCGGCGCGTGGCGAAGCGCCAGGCGCGCGCCGTCGCGAGGTCGGTGGCGGCGAGCGCGGAGATATCGCGCGGGATGCGGACCCCCACCATCGGCGCGTCGACGAGCGCGCCTTCGCCCGCTGTCGCGGTCACCGCGAGAGGGAGCTCGGTGGGGAGGGCCTCCAGCGGGACGGCGGCGTTCGCGGGGTCCACCGCCCACGCGACCACGAACCGGTCGGTCGGCATATCGCCTTGCAGCGGCGAGTTGGTCGCGTCGCCGTACATCGCCGGGACGTACTCGTCGGCGCGCGCCCCCATCCGGTTCAGGTTGAGGTGCGCGTTCTTCGCCACGAGCGGGTCGTACGTCCAATAGATAGTGCCGACGCCGAGGGCGGCGCAGCGCTCCCGCTGGTACGCCTTGAGTCGCTCACCGAGGCGCTGACCCTGCTGTTCGGGGCGCACGGCGAGCATATCGGACCAGTGGATCAGCCGGCCGTCCTTCAGGCCGGTGACGCCGAATACGAAGCCCTGCAGCACCCCGGCGTCGTCGAAGGCGCCGGCGACCACGCCTCCCGTCTTGAGGGCGACGAGGAGCATCGCGGCGGGGATCTTCTCGGTGAAGCCGCGGCCCCAGGTGAGCTCCTGCAGCTCGACGCAGGCGGCCCGGTCCGCGTGGGAGGTCAGGTCACGGATCAGCACGAGGGTTAAACTATGGCTGATGACACCCCTCTGCGTATGGGGCGGCGTGCGCCGCCGGATCCTCCGCGCCACCTTCGTGGCCCTTGCGCTGGGCGGTCCCAGCGGGGCGCTGGTGGCCCAGCCCGTCGACCTCCGCGTTCGCGAGGTGGTCCGGAGCGACGCCTGGCAGGCAAACGCCGCGCTCGGGGCGCTCAGCGACGCCGGCAACACCTGGGGGGCGCCCGGCGTCATCCTGCTCGGCACGGGACTCTGGATCGGCGGCCGGTGGGCCGACGACCCGCGGATGGCGACGATCGGCTTCCGCGCCTTCGAGGCGATCGGGGTCTCCGGGGTCATCACCGGGACGATCAAGGGGATCGTCGGCCGCGCGCGTCCCCGCATCAGCCCCACCGACGCCGGCGACATGCGGTTCCTGCGCGGCGCCCGCGAGGGGAACGAGTATCAGGCCTTCCCCTCGGGGCACACCACCGCCGCCTTCGCCTTCGCCGCCGCGGTGACGGCCGAGACACGCCGCCTCGCCCCCGCACAGGCACGCACCGTGGGGCTGACGACCTATGGCCTCGCGACGGTCACCGCCTTCGCGCGGATGTACAGCGACGCGCACTGGTTCACCGACGTCCTCGCGGGGGCCGCGGTCGGCATCGTGACGGGCAAGGCCGCGTCGCGCTGGCACGCCAAGCGGCCGGGCCACGCGATCGATCGCCTCTTCCTCGGCGGCGACGTGGCCCCCCTCGTCGGGATGACGCCCGCCGGCCAGTCGATCCTCGGCGCGACGATCACGTGGCCGTAGCCGGGATCTTCGTCGTCATCGAGCTCGAGGGAGCGCTCGCCGATCGCGTCCACGCGCACCAGCTCGCGTTCGACCCGAAGATGGCCCGCCACCTACCGCCGCATGTCACGCTCATCGGGTCGTCGGGTGCCGGTCCCATCCGCGCGGATACCTCGGTCGACGAGCTCTGCGCCCGCATCCTCCCGATCGCCGCCGCGACGCCGCCGATCCCGCTGCGCTTCGGCCCACCGGAGCGCTTCGTGCAGCGGGAGATCGTCTCGCTCCCACTCGACCCGCACGGCCCGCTTCGGGCGCTGCACGAGCGGCTCATCACCTCCGGGCTCTCGTGCGCGCCGGCGCGCTATCCCTTCACGCCGCACTGCACGCTCACGATGTATCCCACGCTGACGCCGGACCGGCTTCGCGCGGCGATGGCGGTGCGCGAGTCGGAGCCCTTCACCGTGCATCGCTTGCGCGTTTATCTCACGCGGGAGCCGCAGCCGGCGCGGCATCTGTTCGATGCGCCGCTCGGTGCGGCAGTGGAGGTCGCGTGAGCTTCGTTCGGGTTGGGATGGGCGCTCGTCGTGCGTCGGGGCGAGTCCCGCACCTCGCGATGCTCCTGCTCGCGGGTCTCTGGTCGAGCACGCTCGCCGCGCAGTCACGGCTCCTCCGCGCCTCGGACAACGACACGCTACCGGCGAAGGCGCCGACCGCGCGGATCGCCTATGGGCCTGACTCGCTGCAGTTCGGCGAGCTGCGTCTCCCCGATGGACCGGGGCCGTTCCCCGTCGCGATCGTGATCCACGGCGGGTGCTGGGTCTCGCGTTTCGCGACGCTGCGCAACAGCGCCGCCTTCAGCGACGCGCTCCGCGACGCGGGGATCGCCACCTGGAACATCGAGTATCGGCGCGCCGACAGTCCCGGCGGCGGGTGGCCGAACACCTTTCTCGACGTCGCGCGCGCGACCGACCAGCTGCGGGTGATGGCGCAGGCGTATCCGCTCGACACCTTGCGCGTCATCGCGGTGGGTCATTCCGCCGGCGGGCACCTCGCGATGTGGCTCGCGGCGGCGGATCGGGTGCCGCCCGCGAGCCCAATCGCCCGTCGCGATCCGCTCTCGCTCGCGGGTGCCGTCGCGCTTGCGGGGATCGCGGACCTCACGGAGTTCCGCACCTATTCGCGCTTCACCTGCGGCGACGTCGTCGATGGCCTGATGGGCGGGAGCCCGGAGCAGGCCCCTGAGCGCTACGCCGCGGGCTCGCCGCGAGTGCTCCTCCCGTTCCCGGTCCCGCACGTGCAGATCGTCGGGAGCGAGGATCGGGTGATGCCGGCGGCGGCGCGCGAGGCGCATCGTGCCGCCGCCGCGACCACCGGCAGTCCGTTCTCCCTCGTCGTCGTCGACGGCGCCGGCCACCACGAGCTCCTCTCGCCACGCAGCATCACCTGGCCCGCGGTGCTGGCCGAGGTAAGGCGGCTCCTCACCCCGGTGGCGGCGACTCCCGGTCGATGACGCGCAACGTCGCGAGCCACTCGCGGAGCGCGCCGAAGTAGGTCGCGGAGTCGGCGGCGAAGGCGCGGTCGTGCCCGCCCGTCAGCGTCGCGAAGCTCTTCGGCGCTTGGAGCGCCGCGAAGAGCTGCTGCCCCATCGCGAAGGGGATCGCCCCGTCGTCCTCCGCGTGCAGGAGGAGCTTCGGCATCGCGATGCTGTCGGCGCGGTCGAGGCTCGCGAAGCGTTCGCGCGCGAGCCAACGGATGGGGAGCCAGGGATAGCGTCCCGCGCCGACGTCGGGGATGGAGGTGAACGCGCCCTCGAGGACGAGCCCCGCCGCGCCGACGCGGGCGGCGAGGTGCGTCGCCACGCCCGAGCCAAGCGAGTGACCGAAGATCACCACATGCGATGGGTCGATGCCACGCGTCGTCGTGAGCCAGTCGAACGTCGCACGCGCGTCGCGGTAGAGCGCTTCCTCCGTGAGCGGGCCGTCATCGCTCGCACCGTACCCGCGGTAGTCAACGAGCACGAGCCCGACGCCGAGGGCCCGCATCGGGCGGATCCACGCCTGACGAAGCGGGACCGAGATGTTCGCCGCGTTCCCGTGGAGGAAGAGGACCCAGAGCGGGGACTCCTCGGTCGTCGGCACCGGCGGGATCACCCACGCGGAGAGCGTCAGCGAATCCGGAGTCGGGATCCGTACCGCCTCGACGGGGAGATCCGCGGCCGCGGCGACCATCGTGCGCCCGCCGTACTGGTCGGGGTGGAAGACGAATGCCGTCTCGTTCGCCCGCATGTAGAGCGCGGCGCCGATGTAGCCGCCGATGGCGACGAGGAGCGGGATCGTGATGAGCCAGCGTCGGCGGCGGACGGCGGGCCGCGAGGCGGCCGGACCTGTCGACGGCCCCGCGCCCGAGCGCGCACCGGGCCCCTCGGTCCCGCTCACTTCAGCGCCTTCTGGATCGCGGCCTCGATGTCCTGCTCGCCGCCCAGTCCGGTGTACACGACCTTCCCGGTGCGGTCGGTGACGACCACGTAGCTCGTGGCCGGCACGTCGTAGTCGCCCACGGCGTCCCCACGGCGGTCGTAGAAGTGTGTGAAGCCGGTGAGGTGCTCGGTCACGTAGCGGCGCACCCGCTCCGGCGACTGGTTCACGCTCACGGCGACGCCGACGAAGGCGACGCGTCCGGCGTACTTCCGCTGCGCGGCCTGCATCCGCGGCTCGAGCTCGCGGCAGTTGCTACACCAGGTGGCCCAGAACTCGATGACGGCGGGCTTCCCGGCGATGGCCGTCCCGAGCCGCGCGGGGCGGCCGTCGAGCGTCTCGACCGCGACGTCGGGCGCCGCGGCACCGACCTCGATGCCGAGCTGTGCTCCTGCAGCGCGCGGGAGAACGAGGCCCACGGCCGCGGCGAGGATCGCGGCGATACGCAGGCCGCGGCGGAGGGTGGCGGGGAGGACGGTCGTGGCGCGCATCGAATCCACTAGAAGAGGAGTTTGCCCATCTCGATCAGGTAGTACTCGGCGACGCCGAGCATCGCGAGGGCAAAGAAACGCTTCACCCAGAGCATCCACGCGCCCGCCCGCGGCAGGCGCGCGACCGCGCCGCTCGAGAGCCCGACGAGGACGAGGAGGGTGCACATCCCGAACGAGAAGGCGAGGAGATAGACAAAGCCGAGGAGCGCGCTCCCGGTGCGCGTCACCCAGGTGAGGACGGCGGCCATCACGGGGGCGCCGCAGGGGGCGGCGACGAGTCCCGACATCGCGCCCATCACGAAGGCGCCGCCGGCGCGACCGCCCGTGCCCGCCGTCGCCGCGCGGCCCGCCAGCGCCGCCGGGAGCCGGATCGGGATCACGTCGAGCATCGCGAGGGCGGAGAGGAGGAGCAGGTTCGCCATCGCGAAGTAGAGCCACGGGTTCGTGCTCACCGTGCCGAACATCGTGCCGGTGAGTCCCGCGACGACGCCGAGGAGCGCGTAGACCGTCGCGAGCCCGATCACGTAGCTGAGTGTGAGCACCAGGGTCCGTGCCATCGGGGGCCGGGTACCGTCCGCGTTCGCCCCGCCGACGATCGCCGCGGTGATCGGGATCATCGGGTAGATGCAGGGGGTCAGCGAGGTCAGGACGCCGGCCAGGTAGAGGAACGGCAGCGCCGAGAGGGGGCTTTCCGAGAGGCGCTGAGCGAGGTCCATGGGGGAAAGATGGGTGGGGCGCGGCGAGGAGAGGGAGTGGCGTCGACCGGACGCGCCGTCAGGTGCTAGCCGAGACCGACGGCGCCTCGCACATTCCCGCGCGGTCCTGTTACCTGGACCCTGACCCCTCATCCCTGGAAGAGGAATGCCCCTCCGCCCTCGCTTCGTTCCCCTCGCGGCGCTCCTGCT
>CAZGIE010000006.1:0-20945 GCA_964526485.1 uncultured Gemmatimonas sp.
CGGCGGCGGGCGAAGGGACCGCGGCCCGCACGGCGGGGAGTCGCGCGAGGGAGTCGCCGAGGGCGCGGAGATCGCGCGGCGTCGCGCGCAGCGCGGCGGTGCGCCCGGCGAGCCGCTCGATGTCGCGCACCCCATCCAACGCCTCGCGTAGCGCGGCGCGCGCGAGCCCATCGCCAGACAGCGCGCCGACGGCATCGAGGCGCGCGGTGATCGCCGCCACCTCGGTGAGGGGCGCGAGGATCCACTGTCGCAACAGCCGCGCCCCCATCGGCGTCTGCGTGCGGTCGAGGACGCCGAGGAGGGTGCCGGTGGTATCGCCGCTCGCGCGCAGCGATTCGACGAGCTCGAGGTTGCGGCGCGTCATCTCGTCGAGCGGCATCGTACCGCCCGGTCGCTCCACGATGGGCCGTGCGAGGTGTGGCACGCCGCCGGGCTGCAGCTCCTTCAGGTAGCGGAGCAGAGCGCCGGCCGCGCCGACCGCCGCATCGTCCGCCGGTCCGATGCCGAACCCCTCGAGCGACCGCACACCGAAGTGTTGCGCGAGCGCATCGGTGGCGAGCGCCGGCTCGAACTCCCACCCCTCACGCGGCGTGACGAGCGCCTCGACACCGGCGACGAGCGGGGCGACCGCCTCACCCATCGCGCCCGTGGGCACGACGAGTTCGCGCGGGGCGAGCCGCGCGAGCGCCGCCTCCGCGTCGGCGCGGCGCGCGCGCACGAGTCGGAGTTCCCCGGTGGAAAGGTCCACCGCGGCGATCCCCACCTCGACGGCCCCATCGGCCGCGCCGCTGATGGCACAGAGCCAGGTGTTGCGCGCGGCATCGAGCAGGTCGTCGGCGAACGCCGCCCCCGGTGTCACCGTCTCGATCACCGCGCGCTTCACGATCCCCTTCGCGAGCTTCGGATCCTCCATCTGCTCGCAGATCGCGACGCGATGGCCCTGCTGCACGAGACGCCGCAGATATTCGGGCGCCGCCTTCACCGGCACGCCGGCGAGCGGCACTTCGGCCGCCCCGCCGTTGTTGCGGGAGGTGAGGGTGAGGTCGAGCGCGCGCGCGGCGACCTCGGCGTCCTCATAGAACATCTCGTAGAAGTCACCCATCCGGAAGAACAGGATGGCGTTCGGATGCCGCGCCTTGATCTCGCGGTACTGCGCCATCAGCGGTGTCGCGGCGGCGCTCATCGCGGAGCCTCCGTCACGAAGGTCGTCGCGCCGGTGCGGCGCGTGTGGGTCGCCCCCGCGGCCTCCGCCTCCGAGCGCGACGGGAACCGGCCGAAGCGCACCTTGAAGGGGTACGGCCCGCCCGGTACCTCGTCGACACGCATACCGGCGATGCTCGTCCCGAGGCGCCGCACGACGGCGGCGGCCTGGTCGCGTGTCGCATAGGCGCCGAGTTGGACCGTCCACTCCGCGGCGCGCGCGACTGACGGGCTGGCGGGTGTCGTGTCGCGAGGCGGGGTCGCCGGACGGGCCGGTGTGGCCGTGGTCGGCTCGGTGCTGGCCGTCGGGGTCCGGTCCGTCGCGGTCGCCGTTGCCGATGCCGATGCCGCCGCGGTGGTGGTGGTGGCGGTCGCCTCGAGATTCGCGCAGCTGATCAACAACACCTCGTACCGCGTGAGGAGGTCATCCGCATCGCGCGGGACGCGCGCGCGACCCTCCCGCAGGAGCGGGCAGGCCGTCGCCGCCTCGCCCTGTTCGAGGAGCAACCGTCCATGCCAGACGGTCGCCTCGGCACGCACCGGCGCCGTCGGCGTCTCGCGCACGATCCGCTCGAGGTAGCGCAGTGCCGCGGGGCGGTCGCCACGCGCGAGCTCCCCCTGCGCGAGCCGCAGCATCGCCTCGCCCGCGAGCGCGCTCCCGTCGAACTCGAGCATGATTCGCAGGTAGTCCTGCTCCGCCGCGTCCCAGGATTCGGCGAGCATCGCGCGCCAGAGCAGCACCCGCGCCTCGTCCGGCGAGCCCGGCGTCACCGCGGCGAGGACCGAGTCGACGACGGACCGCCCCACGGCACCGGCCCCCTCGTTCACGAGGCGTCGTGCGCGCGCGAGGGCGCTGTCGAGCGGACTCCCCTGCGCGGCGATGCCCGCCACCTGCGTCGCGCCGCGGCTGGGGGTGAGAGCGAGGACGAGCAGCCCCACCACAACGGCGGAGCGCCACCGGACGCGTCGAGGCGCTGCGGGCGAGCGAGGCATCACGCCGCCCCGCGCGCCGCGCGCGCGCCCTTCGCCGGCGTCGGCACCGCCGCGAGCCCGAGGACGAGCGAGCGCAGGAGCTGCGCCTCACTCGAGACCTTCGTGTCCTTCATCGCCCGATCCGCCTCGCGGAGCTGTCCGAGCGCACGGTCGATGTCGGCGGCGGTCCATCGACTCAGGTGCCGTGCCCAGCACTTCACCGCATCGCCCCACGATTGGCCGGTGTACGCGCCTCCCGATCCCTTGAGCAGGGTGAAGTACTCGCTCTCGAGGCGCTGGGCGGGGAGGCCGCGCGCGCGCGCCGCGAGCCCCCAGCCGATCGCGAGCGTCTGCGTCGCGAGCGCCATCACGAGCGTCACGCCGCTCGACTTCGGTTGTGCGAGCGCGTCCTCGACGAGCGTGAGCGCGGTCGCGGTGTCGCGCCGCGCGACGGCGTCGAGGAAATCCCCCACCGTGTGGCCCGGCCGCACCCCCGTGACCGCCTCCACCGCCGCGACATCGATGGGTGCCCCCGCGGTGAACGCCACGAGCTTCCGCAGCTCCCCATCGAGGAGCGAGAGATCACTCCCGCCGTACGACGCGAGCAAGGCGGCCGCCTCGGGGAGGATCGTCCCGCCGCAGGCGGTCGTCGTCTGATGGACGATCCACTTCACCAGGTCGTCGCCCTCGAGCGCGCGGAACTCGACGACGCTCGCCGCCGCGGTCCATGGCGCGGCGGGCGTGTCGCCGGCCGGCACGACGAGGAGCAGCACCGTCTCGGCGGCCGGCTGCTTCAGATAGGCGAGCAACCGCGGCTGCACCGCTTTCTTGAGGGCGCCGGGATCGCGCAACACCACCACGCGACGCTCGGCGAGCATCGGCAGGGCGTCGAGCGCGCCGGCGAGCCGCCCGGCGTCGCACTCCCCGCCGCGCAGTACCTCGAGGTTGAAGTCGCGCGTCCCCGCGTCCGTCGCCGCCTCGATCACGCGACGCACCCAGAGATCCTTGAGGTGGTCGTCGGCGCCATGGAAGACGTAGACCGGAGCGAGTGGCCCCTTCGCGACGGCCCCCTTGAACGCGGTCATCGACAGGGTCGGCATCGAGGGGAATATAGCCCCGGAATGACGACGCCCCTCCGGTTGCCCGGAGGGGCGCGTCCCTACGCTCCGTCGGTGATCGTCGCGACCCCTTCCGAGGCCGGACCCCCCTTCACCTAGCGAAGCGCGGGCTCGATGATCTCCGCGAAGGCCCCGCGCGCCCGGTTCAGCCGTGACTTCACGGTCCCGAGGTTGCACTGGGTCAGGTCGGCGATCTCCTCGTACGACCGGCCCTCCAGCTCCCGCATCACGAACACCTGCCGGTGATGCGCGGGCAGCTGCGCGACGGTGGCCTCGACCAGCTGACGGACATGCCGCTTCCGGAAGAGATCGTCCGGCCGCGACGTGGCATCCTCGAACTCGAGCGGACGATCCTCGTCCTCATGGTCCGCGCTCAATGTCTGGAAGAGCACGATGGGATTCCGGCCCCGGTTCCGGAGCTCGTTCTTCGCGAGGTTCGACGCGATGGTGTAGATCCACGTCGAGAACTTCTTGGTCCGGTCGAATCGCGCGAGATGCCGGTGCACCCGGATGAAGGCCTCCTGGACGAGGTCCTCCGCCCGCTCCCGATCCCCGACGGTCCGATAGATGAAGTTCAGGAGCCGCGTGCGATATCGATGAAAAATCACATCGAAAGCTCGACTCTCACCCCTGATGTATTCATACACCAATGAGCCATCATCAAGACTCTCAAGCTCATTTATCGGTCGATAGGAGCCAGTCGAGTGGCTACCGACCGAGCCATACATCTCGTCGATCGCGACAGCTGCGGTTCCCATGATATCTCCGGTTGGTGGCGAACAATTCGTCCGCCGATGCCAACCAGAAGCGCACACCGCGTGCCAAAGGAATGAATTCTATAAGTTCAATATATTGAACGACTTACACACTTTGACGTTCTCATGATTTTCCAGAATACAGGACATTTTGTGTCCTGTATTACGGAATTCAGATCACTCAGACGCCGGACCGGAAACCAGCCGCGTACAACAACCCCACCACCGTCTTCGCGTCCGTGATCTCCCCCGACGCGATCATCCCGAGCGCCTTCGACAACGGCAGGGTCGCCACCTCGATGAACTCGTCGGCCTCCCGGGTCGACTCCCCGCGGACCAGTCCGGTCGCGAGGAAGATCTCGATGCGCTCGTCGGTGAAGCCGGGCGCCGTCCAGATGCTGGTGAGTGATTCCATCGCCGTCGCCGTGCACCCGGTCTCCTCGCGCAACTCCCGATGGGCGCAGGCGATCGTCGGCTCTCCGGGCTCCAACCGACCGGCGGGGATCTCCCAGAGCATCCCGTCCACCGCGTAGCGGTACTGGTGGATCAGCAACACCTGGGGATCGTCACCGCGCGGGTCGCTCAGGAATGGCACTACCGCCGCCGCCCCGGGGTGTTTGATCAAGACCTGCTCGCCGACCGATCCATCCGGGTAGCGCACTTGGTCGAGGTGGGCATCGAGGAACCGGTACTGCCAGACGCGCGCACCATCCACGCGGCCCGGTGTCCGTCCGGCGTCCGGCGACGCGGGGCCACGCAGGTCGCGCGTGCCGTCGCTCACATCGTCGCTCACGACGCCTCCGCGGGATCGTGCTCCGCCGCCACGGTCGTCACCGGCCCGACCCCCAGCGCCGCCACCGAGTCGGCGATCGCCGGCGCATCGCCCACGGCGAGGACCAGCAGACGATCGGGATGCAGGTGCGTCTGCGCGGCGACGTGCACCTGCGCCGGCGTGATCGCGCGGATCCGGTCGCGGTACGTCGAGAACCAGTCATCCGGCAACCCGAACGTCGTGGCGCTCGCGAGCGCGCCCGCGACGGCCGACGTGCTCTCGAAGCGGATCGGGAAGACCCCCGCGAGATAATCGGTCGCGAGCGAGACCTCCGCCGCGGTCGGCGGCGCGGCCCGCATCCCGTCGATCTCGCGCAGGATCTCCTCGAGGGCGCGCGCCGTCACCTCCGTCTTCACCGCGGTCCGCACCACGAACGGGCCCGCCGACCGCCGCCACTCGAACCCCGACGACGCGCCATATGTGAAGGCATGCCGCTCGCGGAGGTTCAGGTTGATGCGCGAGGAGAAGAGACCACCCAACACGGCGTTCATCACGACGATCGCCAGATGATCCGGGTGCGAGCGGGGGACGCCCAGATGTCCGACGCGCAGCTCCGACTGCGGGGCATCCGGCTTCGCCACGAGCACAGCGTGTCGGGCGGCCTGCGCCACCACCGCCTCGGGGGGGACCGCGCGGGTCGCGGGGCCGTGCCAACCACCGAAGCGGCGCTCCGCCATCGCCAGCGTCTCCTCCGGTGTCACATCCCCGACGAACAGGAGACTCGTGACCGCCGGGCCGTAGCGCGCGGCATGGAAGGCGCGCACCGCCGCATCATCCAGCGCCGTCACGGAGGGCGTCGTGCCGCCGAGGGGCCGCGCGTAGCGCGAGGTCGGGGCGTAGAGGAACCCGTCGAACCGTTCATCGGCCAGCCCGCGCGGCTCGGCGAGCTGCTGCGCGAGGTCGGCGAGACGCTCGTCACGACGACGCGCCACATCCGCCGCGGGGAAGCGCGGCGCGCAGAGGCCGTCGGCGAACTGCGCGAGCGCGGCGTCGAGCCGCGCGCGCGTCACGGTGAACGAGGCACCGCTCGCATCCCAGTCGGCCCACGTGCCCACGGAGGTCCCGAGCCGTTCGAACGCCTCGATCACCGCGGCACCGTCGAGCAACCCGGTCCCCTCCATCAGGGTACGGGCCGTGAGGGAGGCGACGCCCGCCAGCGACACCGGCTCGGTCGCCGCCCCGGCGTCGACGAGCGCGAGCACCGTGACGAGCGGGAGTCGGGGCATCGGGACGGTGAGGACGCGGAGGCCGTTGGCGAGCGCCCCGCGATGCACGGTCGGGAACTCATACGCCCGCGGGGCGCCCGCGGTCGGTCGGGGCAGCGCGGTCATGCGGCCTCCGACGCCGCATCGGCCTGCGGCACATAGAGGAGCGTCGCCCGGTTCGCCTCGCCGAGCCACGCGCGCGCGAACGCCCCCATCGCCTCGACGGTGACGGCGGCATGCCGCGCCGGTTCGTCGTTCACGAGCGCGGCGTCGCCGCGGTACGTCGCGAACTGCGAGAGCTTGTCCGCCCGCGCCCCCGCCGACTGCAGGCCGGCCACCCACGCCGTCTCGAGGAGCGCGAGCGCCCGCCCGCGCTCCGCCGCCGACACGCCGTCGCGCACGAGCCGGTCCACTTCCGCGACCACCGCCGCCTCGATCGTCTCGGGGGCGATCCCGGGACGCGCGACCACGTCGAGCACCAATAGGTCGCTTCCCTTGTGCAGGTCGAAGGTGAAGGCGTTCGCGTCGGAGGCGATCGCCTGCGTGCGCACGAGCGCCCGCGGGAGTCGGCTCCCCTCGCCGTTGCCGAGCACCGCCGCGAGGAGGCTCGCGGTGTACCAGTCGGCGGTCCCCGCCGCGGGGATCCGGAAGGCGAGGAGGATCCGCGTCGCCACCACCGCATCGGGGACCACCTCGCGGCGCGGTGCGCCGAACTGCGGCGGCAATTCCATCGACGGGAGGGCGGGCCGCCCCGCGCCGCGCGCGATGGGCCCGAAGTGCCGCGCCACCATGGCACGCGCCTCCGCCGGGTCGAAATCCCCGGCGATCGTCAGCACCGCGTTGTCCGGGGTGTAGTACGTCCGGAAGAACTCGGCCACATCCTCCAGACTCGCCTCGCTCAGGTCCTCCATCGACCCGATCAGCGAGTGATGGAAGGGATGCTCCGGCGGGAAACAGAGCGCCGGGAGCTTCTCCCACCAGGTGCCATATGGCTGGTTGTCCACCGACCAGCGGCGCTCGTTCTTCACGACGTCGCGCTGCGTGTCGAGTTTCTCTTGTGTCATCGCCGGCAGCAACCGCGCCATCCGGTCCGCCTCGAGCCAGAGGGCGAGCTCGAGTTGATGCGAGGGCATCGTCTCGTAGTAGTTCGTGCGGTCGAGCCAGGTGGAGCCGTTCAGTGTGCCGCCGGCCCGCTGCACCAGCTCGAAATGCTCGTTCGCCCCGACATTCGCGCTCCCTTGGAAGAGCATATGCTCGAAGAGGTGCGCGAAACCGGTGCGGCCGGCCCGCTCGTTCGCGGAGCCGACATGGTACCAGAGGTTGACCGCCACGACCGGCGTCGCATGGTCCTCGGAGAGGATCACGCGAAGGCCGTTGGGCAGGGTGTAGGTCTCGACAGGGATCTGCATCTGGGAAAGATGAACGGGCGACGAGGGGGAGGCGCGTCCGGCGACGGGCGCCCGGGAAGTCAGCGGCCGGTGAGCCAGGCGATCGGGGCCTTCACCGACTCCGAGAGGAGGTACACCGGACGCCGCCGGACGAGCGCACCGAGCGTCTCGTCGTCGCCGCGCGCGGGCGAGGTCACAGCGTCTAACCCGAGCCGGGTGGCGACGAGCCGCGCACGGAACAGATGGAACGGGTCGGAGACGAGGACGACGCGCGCGAGCCCGCGGTCGGCGAGGAGGGTCCGCACGGCCCGCAGCGACTCGCTCGTGGTGCGCCCCTCCTGCTCCATCAAGAGCGCCGCGGCCGGGATGCCGCGCCGCCGGAGATAGGCGAACCCCGCGGCCGCCTCGCTCGTCGTATCGCCGGGCGCGGTGCCTCCGGTGAGGACGACGAGCGGGGCCACGCCACGCGCGTGGAGCGCGACCGCCTGGTCGAGGCGCGCCCGCAGCACGGGGGAGGGCCGCCCGAGGTAGTGCGCGGCACCGAGCACGACGATGGCGTCCGTCGGCGCCGCCCGGTCGCGTGCGGCATGCCAGAGCACGCCGGCGAGGGAGCCCGCCCACCCGAGCGACAGCGCGAGGCCGAGCGCTCCGAGCACGACGCGTGCGCGACGAGCGCCCGAGACGGGCGGTGTGACGGTCATGGGCGGAAAGTAGCGGCCCTCACCCGTCACCGGACGACGTGCGACCCCGGCTCCGGCACCTGCGCGCGATACCCGGCCGCCGTGAGCTGTGCGGCGAACGCATCCTGCGCGGCGCGCTCCCCATGCACGAGGAACACCTCCGCGAGTTGGGGCGAGGTCGCGCGCACCGCGTCGAGCCACGCATGCAACTCGGTCCGGTCGGCGTGGGCACTGTACCCGGTGAGCACCTCCACCTGCGCCCGCAGCGGCACCTCGTCCCCGAAGACATTGAGCACCGGGCGCCGCTCGACGATGCGCCGCCCGAGGGTGTGCTCCGCCTGGAAACCGACGATGAGGATCGTGTTCCGTGGGTCGCTCGCGCCGTGCGCGAGGTGATGCAGGATCCGGCCCGACTCCACCATCCCCGAGGCGGCGATCACCACCTTCGGCCCGGGCTGCCGCATCATCGCCTTCGAATCCTCCACATCCGGCGTGAACTGCAGCAGGTCGAAGGCGAAGAGGTCCTCCGTGCGGGCGGTGTGCGCCCGCACCAGCGATTCGGTGCGGTCGAAGACCTCCGTGTGCTCCCGGAAGACCTGTGTCGCCTCGGAGGCGAGCGGGGAGTCGATCACCACGGGGACCTTCGGGATGCGCCCCTCGTGCACGAGCTGATGCAGGTCGTAGACGAGCTCCTGGGTGCGCCCCACGGCGAAGGCGGGGATGAGCACGCGCCCCCCGCGGGCGACGGTCTCCCGCACCACCCGCGCCAAGGCCTCGCGCGCGCCCGCGACATCGGTGTGATCCCGGTCGCCATAGGTGGATTCCATCAGGAGCCAGTCGACCCGCTCCACCGGCTCCGGGTCGCGGATGATCGGCAGCCCGCTCCGCCCGATGTCCCCGCTGAAGCCGAGCCGGCGACGCGTCCCGCCCTCCATCCACTCGAGCTCGATGGAGGCGGAGCCGAGGATATGCCCCGCGTCGGTGAAGCGCCCCCACACGCCCGGCACGACCTCGAACCGCTCGCGGTAGCCGTGCGGCCGCATCTGCGTGAGCATCGAAGAGACATCCCGCAACGTGTAGAGCGGGTCCGCGACCTCGCGCTTCCGCCGGGCGAGGAACTCGGCGTCCTTCTGCTGGATGTGCGCCGAATCGGCGAGCATCACCTCACAGAGGTCGCGCGTCGCCGCGGTGGCGTGGATGTCGCCCCGGAACCCCTCCTTCACCAGGAAGGGCAGGCGCCCCGCATGGTCGATGTGTGCATGCGAGAGGACGACCGCGTCGAGCCGGTCGACGGGGATCGGCAGCTGCCGATTCCGATGCGCAACGTCGCGGCGGCGCCCCTGGAAGAGGCCGCAATCGAGGAGGATCGTGCGACCCGCGACCTGCACGAGATGCGCCGAGCCGGTGACCTCGCGGGCCGCACCGATGAACTCGAGTCGCATCAGGGGGTATGGGCGGGAGAGGAGAGCGGGCGGCGGCGCGGACGGCGCTCAGCGCTCGGGTTCGGCGTCGCGCGCGAAGATGATCGTCAGGCGCGACGCGTCCTGCGCGAGCTGGGCCGGATGCCACCCGCCGCGGCTCCGCTCGTTCAGGAGGTCCGTGAGCGCGTCCTCGTCCTCGCGC
The DNA here is from genome assembly GCA_964526485.1 of uncultured Gemmatimonas sp. Classification (GTDB taxonomy): domain Bacteria; phylum Gemmatimonadota; class Gemmatimonadetes; order Gemmatimonadales; family Gemmatimonadaceae; genus Pseudogemmatithrix. The sequence goes on from CAZGIE010000006.1 coordinate 9,774, forward strand.
TGGTGCCGGGTGAGACGGAGGATCACGGCCTGATATTCTTTCATGCGGGCGAAGATACTAGCTTCTCGACCATGACGACCACCCCCGTGCTCCCCGGCCTCGCCGTCGTCGATCACCCGCTCGTGCGGCACAAGATGGCGCTGCTGCGCGACGCCACGACGCCCACGAAGCTCTTCCGCGAGCTCGTCTCGGAGCTCGCGACGCTCCTGGCGTATGAGGCGACGCGGCACCTCGCGACGGCGCCGGTGGATGTCGTGACCCCGCTCGAGACGATGCGCGGCGACCGCCTGAGTGCACCCCCGGTCCTCGTCCCGATCCTGCGCGCCGGTCTGGGAATGGTCGATGGGATCCGCGCCCTCATCCCCGACGCACGGGTGGGACACATCGGGCTCTATCGCGACCACGATTCGCTCGCGCCCGTCGAGTACTACTTCAAGGTCCCGCCTGACCTCGGTGCGCACGAGGTCTTCCTCCTCGACCCGATGCTCGCCACCGGCGGGAGCGCGGTGAACGCGGCGACGGCGCTCAAGCGCGCGGGCGCGACCCGCCTCGCCTTCCTCTGTCTCGTCGCCGCCCCCGAGGGGGTGCGACACTTCCACGCGGCGCATCCCGACGTGCCCATCATCGCCGCGGCGCTCGATCGCGAGCTCAATGCGCATGGCTACATCCTGCCGGGACTCGGCGACGCGGGCGATCGAATCTTCGGGACCAAATAGGCTGAAGGCTGGAAGCGAACAGCTGTTCCGCCTTCAGCCTTGAGCCTTCAGCCGTGAGCCTTTGCTCACTTCCTCGTGTCCTTGTCTGGATTCACGTGAGGTCGTATTCTTCGGCCCGTGCTGATCAACCTCGTACCCGAGTTCCTCGACGCCATCGCGGGCACCGATCCCGTCGCCGGGTACCACCGCTACTTCGAATCGCACCGCGCGCTGCTCGGCGCCTACTGGCACAACTACGTCATCGACCCCACGGGGCCCCACTTCCACGAGGTCGTGCGTGACACAGTTCGTGCCGATCGCCGCGACCTCCGCGAGCTGCTCGAGCGCGTCGACGTCGCCGCCCTCGCCGCCCGAGCCGAAGCCGCCTGCGTCGAGACCTTCGAGCTCGACATCCCCGTCGACGTCGTCCTCATGGTCGGGGTCGGTGCCGCCAACGCCGGCGAGCTCGTCGTCGACGGGCGCGCCACGGCGTTCGTCTGCCTCGAGCACTTCACGGGCGCCGCGAACCCCGCGACGCACGGGCTGGGACTCGACCCCGAGCTCCTCCCGATGTGGCTCGCGCACGAGATCGCGCACGGCGTCCGCTACACCGCGCCCACCAGCCGCGCCGAACTCCGGCGCGTGGTGCAGGCGCAGCAGGGGTTCTACTCGTACTGGCAGACCGGGAAATCGGTCTCGCTTCGTGAGCACCTCGTGAACGAGGGGCTCGCCGTCCAAGCGGCCCGTCGCCTCTCGCCCGGCCACGCCGAATGGGAGTACTTCGGGTTCGACCGGCGGCAGTACGCGCGGGTCCGTGAACTCGAGGGGGTGCTCCGGCGGCTCGTCGCCCCCGATCTCGACCGCACCGGCCTCGGCCTTCGCCTCCGCTGGCTCTCCGGTGGAATGAGCGACGAGGCGCGCACGGTTCAGCGCTATGTGCTTCCCGAGCGCGCCGGCTACTTCCTCGGCGCGCAGATGGTCGAGGAAGCCGTGCAGGAGCGCGGCATCGCGTGGGCGCTCCGCGCCGACGCACAGGAATTGATGGCTTTCACCGACGCGGCGGCCCGCACGGCCTAGCAGCCGACGGGTGCCTCGCGGTGGACGCGCGCGACCGGCTCCGGGGCCGGCCGCGCGTCGTCATTTCAGACCCTCATTTCCCGATGCAGAAGCTTCGGAAGACCCGGTCGAGCACCGCCTCGATGTCGACCGCACCGATCAGCTCGTCGAGCGCGAGCGTCGCCGCGCGCAGATGCGTCGCCGCCACCGGCGCCGGGAGTTCCCCCGCCGCCCACACCGCACGAAAGGCCGCCAACTCGTCGCGCGCCGTCGCGAGCGCGGCGACATGGCGCGCGCGCGTCACCACCGCCGACGATTCAGCGGGATCCGGTGACGTGGCGCGCACCAGCACCCGCAGCGCCGCGCGGAGCGCGACGAGCCCCGCCCCGGTCACCGCGCTCACCGCGACCGGCGTGGGCATCTCCCCGTCGGACGTCGCGTCGGGTGCGATGGGCCCGCCCCCGGCCATCGACGGGTCCACCGCTTCGCCTGATCTCGGTTGGTCGCACTTCGTCCGGACCTGGAGGAGCGACGCGGTGCTGTGCGCGCGGACCGCGTCCGACGCCCGCGCGAGCGCGTCGTCGTCCTCGCCGCAGACGAGCACCACCTGCGCCTCCGCCAATCGCCGATGGCTCACCTCGATGCCGAGCCGCTCCACCCGGTCCTCGCTCGCACGGAGCCCCGCCGTGTCGACGAGCCGGATGGGCCAGGGGTCGTCGTCGAGGAGCACCTCGATGGCGTCGCGCGTGGTGCCGGGAACCTCGCTCACGAGCGCGCGCGCCTCGCCGAGGAGGGCATTGAAGAGGGAGGACTTGCCGGCGTTCGGCGCGCCGGCGAGCACCACAGTGACGCCGTCGCGTCCGAGCGCCGCCTGGGGGAGGGTCGCGAGGAGGGTGTCGATCGCCGCGACCGCCTCGTCGACGGCGGCGAGGACGCGCGCCGGATCGAGAGGCCCGTCGTCCTCGGACGGGAAATCGAGGTCGTAGGCGATCAGCGCCTCGGCGCCGACGACCGCCTCACGCAGGGTGGCGAGACGACGGCTGAGCGCGCCGTCGAGCTGGCGTAGCGCCGTCCGGTGCGCGGCGGCGGTGCGCGCGTCGATGAGGTCGCCGATCGCCTCGGCGCGCAGCAGGTCGAGTTTGCCGTGACGGACCGCCCGCTCGGTGAACTCCCCGGCGAGCGCGGGGCGCGCCCCGGCCGCCACGAGCGCCGCGACCACGGCGGCGGGGACGTAGGCCCCGCCGTGCACCGTCCACTCGACCACGTCCTCACCGGTGAAGGACCGCGGCGCGGCGAACCAGGTGACGAGCGCATCGTCGAGCGGGGTATCGGGACGATCGGCAGCGTGCACCCGCACGCGCGTCGCCTGACGGGGCGCGTCCGGCCACGGGGTGCCGCAGCGACGGGCGATCGTGAGGGCGTCGGGGCCGCTCAGCCGGATGACCGCGAGGGCGCCGCGTCCCGGCGCCGTCGCGGTGGCGACGATCGTGTCGCCGCGCGGGTCAGCGCTTCCGGGCCGCGCCCCCACCGGCGACCGTCGACGGGGTCTTCGCACGCTCGTTGGCGATCAACCACTGCTGCGGCAACGCGGCGAGGTTCTGGACCGCGTAGTAGAGGTTGAGCCCGGACGCGAAGTTGAACAGGAAGACGGTCATCATCACCGGCATCAGCCAGCTCATCATCTTCGCCTGCGGGTTCGGCGGCGAGTTCCGCATCCCGATCCACGAGAGCGCGTACATCGAGGCGCCCATCAGGAGCGGGACGATGTAGTACGGATCCTTGACGGAGATGTCGGGGAGCCAGAGGAACGACACGCCGCGGAACTCGATCGTGTTCTGGAACACGAAGAAGAGCGCGAAGAGGATCGGCATCGGGAGGAGCATCGGGAGGCAGCCGGCGAGCGGCGCGAAGGGGCTGATCCCCGCCTCCGCATAGACCTTCATCACCGCCTCGCGCTGCTTCTCCGGGTCCCCTTTGTGCTTCTCCTGCGCCGCCTGGATGAGCGGAGCGATCCGCTGCATCTGGATGCTCGAGCGCATCATCTTCGAGTTCAGCGGCCACATCAGGAGGCGGATCGTCACGCCGAAGAGGACGAGGATCCAGCCGTAGGAGATGGCGAGCGACCCCTTCAGCCAGAGCAGGAGGCGCATCACGATCGTGGCGAAGGGCTGCACGATCCCGCTGATCCACCCGCCGTAGGGGTTCGTATGCTCGAACTCGCGCCCCATCGCGATGAGCCGTTTCCACTCCTGCGGGCCGGCGTAGAGTTCGAACGTGAGGCCGGCGTCGGTCGTCGGCAGCGGCGCGATCACCGTCGCCGCGGCGCGCGACGCCACGCGGTTCACGCGCGGCGCTCCCGTCACCTGCACCTCCGCGAACGGCGGGGCGATGGTGTCGAGGGCGACGATGCCGACGAGGTAGTACTTGCTCTTCGCGACCGCCCAGGTGAACGGGCCGCTCCGGATGAGCCGCTCCCCGGCGTCGGGCTTCCGGAAGTCGATGCGCTCCGCGCCGCGCGCCGCCCCCCGCATCGCGTAGGCGAGATGCCGCTGGTCGTCGACGGAGTCGCGCTCCTGCGAGAGGAACCCGGTCGGCAGGTCGGCGAGGAGGAACGCCGGGGTCGGGATCCCGGTGGCGCGCACCGCGACCGTCGCGAGGTAGTTGGTATCGCTCAGGGTGTACGCGACGCTGACGCGTCCCGCACCGAGGGGTGCAGTGAAGGTGACGCGCGCTCGGCCGTCGACCTGATCCTCGGTCGCCGTGAAGGGGAGGTCGTCGAAGCGGATGGTGTCCCCGCCCGCGACCAGGCGGTACCGCAGTAGCGCGCCGTCCGGCGAGGCGAGCTCCACCGCCCCGGTGCCACCGCCGAGCTTCTGATAGCCCGGAAGCTCGGCACGGCTGAGCGAGGCGCCGCCGGAGGAGAGGTCGTACCGCGCGATCGTGTTCGCGAGGGTGATGGTGCGGATCGGTGGACGCGCCGGGAGGCTGTCCGCAGCCGGTGCGACCGCGACCGTCGCCGCGCTCGGGGACCCACCCGGCTCGGGCGAGGTCGCGGCGGACGCGCCGCCGGCACCGGCGGCGGCCGAGGTGGTCGGCGTGGATCCCGGGGCGACCGGCGTTGGCCGTGGGACCGGGAAGAGGACCGGCGTGATGAGGAGGATCACTCCGGTGAGGAGGATCGCGAGGAAGAAGCGCTTATCCATCACGGCGGGAGGGGGCGGGAGGAGGGGGTGGGACCGGATCGAACCCGCCGGCACGGAACGGGTGGCATCGAGCGATGCGACGCAGCGCGAGCCAGCCACCGCGCCAGGCGCCATGTCCCTGCAGCGCCTCGATCGCGTACTGCGAGCATGTCGGATGATAGCGACACGAGGGCGGCAGGAGGGGCGAGAGGAAGAGCTGGTAGGCGCGGACGACCGCGATGAAGAGTCGGCTCATCTCGAGGCGTCGCGGCGACTCAGGCGGTCGGGTCGGCGGACCCGAGCCGACGCATCGCCTTCGTGAGGTCGGCGGCCAAGGTCGCCTGTGGGACCCCGTAGGCGGCGGGCGAAGCCCGGACGACAACATCGCACGGTGGCCGTGTGAGGAGCATCGGCCAGAGCGACTGCCGCAGGAGTTCGCGGAGGCGGCGCTTCACCAGATTGCGGGCCACGGCCGTCTGCCCATGGCGCGGGACGATCACCCCGACCCGGGGGAGACGGCGAAGGGAAGCGAGGGTCCGGAGCTCCAGTGTGGCGGTCCGGATTCGCTTCCCTGTCAGTCGCACCGCCTCGAGGTCGGCGGTGCGCGTCAACCGTCCAGCCGGCGGGATCCGCCCCGACGACTCAGGCGCCAGCGTACTTGGACGGGAGCTTCACGGTGAGCTGCTTCCGCCCCTTCTTGCGACGGCGGCTCAGCACCTCACGCCCCCACTTGGTCTCCATCCGCGCGCGGAATCCATGCGTCTTGATCCGGCGCTTGTTGCGCGGACGATATGTCGGCTTGCCCATCGTGACTCCAGAAATCGAAAAGACGAGAGGGCCGCGGTCGGCCCAGAGTCCGTAAACGTATTCGGCACCGATGCTTAGGTCAACCCAGACAGGTGTGGTACCTCGCTGGCTCGCATTCTCGAATGTTGACTTATCCACATGGCTCGGGTAGGTTCGCCGTCCCTCTGGTATCCGTTACTCGAACGACCGGTTTTCCCTGAATGTCGCTCTCCCCCGCTGACGTCTGGACCCGCCTGTTGACGCAGGTCAGGACGCAGCTCCCAGACCACGCGGTCGACACCTGGCTGGTCCCGCTGACCCCGGTCGAATACGCAGAGGAGACGCTGACACTCAACGCCCCCGACCAGTTCTCGGTCGAGTGGAACGAGAGCAAGCATACCCAAGTGATCGAATCGGTGGCCTCGGTCGCCGTCGGCCACCCGGTTCGGATTCGAATCACGGTCAACAATGACCGTCTCCAGCGCTCCCAGATGGACCTTTTCGTCCCACAACCGGGACAGGAAAAGGTCACCATCAAGACAGAAGAGTCTCGGCCGAACGTCACCCTCAGCTCGCTGAACGAACGGTATTCATTCGACTCGTTCGTCATCGGCAAGTCAAACGACCTCGCCGCCGCCGCGGCGATGGCGGTCTCGCAGGCACCCGGGAAGACCTACAACCCCCTCTTCTTCTACGGCTCCACCGGGCTCGGGAAGACCCACCTGATGCAGGCCATCGCGCACGAGATCATCAAGCGCGCGCCGAACACCCGCGTCACCTACATCACCACCGAGCAGTTCACCAACGACGTCATCACCTCGATCGGGAAGGGCGCCATGCACGATTTCCGGCGCCGCTACCGCGAGACCGATCTCTTCCTCGTCGATGACGTCCACTTCATCGGCGGTAAGAACTCCACGCAGGAGGAGTTCTTCCATACGTTCAACGCCCTTTATGAGGCGGGGCGCCAGATCGTCCTCACCTCGGACCGGCCCCCATCCGAAATCCCGAAGCTCGAGGCACGTCTCGCCTCCCGTTTCGCCTGGGGAATGGTCGCCGATGTCGGGACGCCGGACCTCGAGCACCGCATCGCGATCCTCCGCCGCAAGGCGGAGATGGACCACCTCGAGCACACAATCCCGGACGAGGTGCTCCACTTCATCGCCGACCATGTCCGGTCGAACGTCCGCGAGCTCGAGGGCTCCATCATCAAGCTCCTCGCGTTCGCCTCGCTCAAGCACCGTCCGATCACTGTCGACCTCGCCCGCGAGGCCTTACGGGACAAGTTGCGATCGAACGATGGGGCGGCCGCCCCAACTCGGCGCCAGGATCGGATGGCGACGGCGCAGCAGCTCGTCGCCGCGGAATGGGGGATTACGGTCGAGGGGCTCCAATCGAAGACCCGGACCAAGACCCTCACCATCCCGCGGCAGGTCGCGATGTTCCTCGCCCGCGAGGTGCTCGGGATGCAGCTCGTCGAGATCGGACTCGCCTTCGGCGGACGGGATCACTCCACGGTGATCCACTCGCTCGAACGGGCCGAGGCGATGATGGCGGAGAGCGAAGGGTTCCGAGACCGTGTGGAACGCCTGCGGGAAACCTTGAAAGTCTCCACCTGATCTCCCCAGTCATCCACAGTGTCCCGACACGATCACCGGTTTTCCCCGACCATCCACGGCCCTTCCACCTGACACTGCACGTGAGGCGCGCCGCGATTCCCGTGGTCCGGATTGCAGTTACGCGATTCCTCCACAATCCACACCGCCCTACTGCTACGACGTCTTTCTGATAGAATAGAGACAGGAACCGCAGGCTCCCGCCCGATTCCCACACCGCACCCGCGACCCCCATGCGCTTCACCATCACCCGCGAGAAGCTCCAGGAAGGCCTCGCCGCCGTCACCCCGGCGGTCCCCTCCAAGACGACGCTTCCCGTCCTCGCCAACCTCCTGATCCAGACGACCGACAAGGGAATCCGGATCTCCGGGACCGACCTCGATATCGCGGTGAGCACCGAGGTGACGGCCGATGTCGACGCGGTCGGCGCCATCACGATCCCGGCGCGCAAACTGAGCGAGATCGCGCGTGAGCTCCCAGCCGCCCCGGTGCGCATCTCCGCGACCGGCGATCAGCGGATCACCCTCGAGTGCGGTCGATCAAAGTTCAAGCTCCTCGGTCTCCCCAAGTCCGAGTTTCCGAGCTTCCCCGCGATCAACTTCGAGAAGGCGCTCAAGATCCCCTCAGGCGATCTGCAGAAGCTCATCGGTCACACGGCGTTCGCCGCGAGCACCGAGGAGAGCCGACCGATTCTGAACGGCGTCCTCTGGGAGCTGCGCCCCGACGCGATGCGGATGGTGGCCACCAACGGGCATCGCCTGGCGAAGATGGAGGTCCCGGTCAGTGGGGCGAAGAAGGCCGATCTCATCATCCCGCCGAAGGCGCTCGAGCAGATTCGTCGCCTCTTCGCCGCCGAGGAGGAGCTGGAGGTCGCACAGGGCGAGAACCATCTGGGGTTCCGGTCTCCCTTCACCTCGGTGTACACCCGCCTCATCGAGGGGCCGTACCCGAGCTACGACCAGGTCATCCCGAAGGACAACGACAAGGTCGCGACGCTCGACCGCGCCGCACTCGTCGGCGCGCTCAAGCGTATGAGCGTCGTCGCCTCCGACCAGACGCATCGCATTCGCCTCTCGTTCAACACGGGGATGCTCAAGTTCTCGGTCAGCACCCCCGACCTGGGCGAGGCGCAGGACGAGATGCCGATCCGGTATGACGGCGATCCGATGGACATCGGCTTCAACGCCGCCTACCTACTGGAGATCCTGCGGTACATGCCGACGGATGAGGTCCGGATGACCTTCCGTGCCCCGGAGCGGGCGTCGACGCTCGAGCCCGATGGGTGGTCGGATCCCGCGAAGTATCTCTGCTTGTTGATGCCGCTGCGGCTGGTGGACTGACCGCGTGAGCGGTCGGTTGCCGTCGCGAATGACCCTTAGGGTCTGCGGACGGTGATCTGGGTCGTCTGACGGACCTCCTGGGTCCGTCGACGCCCCTCAAGACGAAGCTCGAGCCGTTGCTCACCCTCGCCTGTCACGATGAACCCATCGCGGCGGGCGAGGGTGAATCGCATCGTCCCCCGTCCGGTGCCCGTGATCGTGACGGGTTCGCCCAGCTGCCGTCCGGTGCCGCGCATCCGCGTCGTCGTGACGCGATCGATCCTGAGTTGCACCTCGTCATCGACCACGACGGCCTCGAGGACGCGGTAGCGTCGCACCGAGGTCACCTCCAGCGGGATGGAGTCCCGGCAGGTCATGATGGTGGAGGAGTCCTGCCAGATGGCGTCACGTCGCAAGCGCGCAGGGACCGGGAGCACGACCTCGCGCGCCACCGCTGCCATCGCCGATGCGGCCGAGCAGGTCGCCTCTTCCGGTGCGGTGCGGATCCATGGTCCCTCCACGGACCGCGACGAGAACCGGAGGGGAATCGGCAGGGTCGGTCCACCCACGGGTCCACCGGTCGTTCCACTGGCCGGGACGGTCTTCCGACCTCCGATGGTGGTCTCGAATCCTACGAGCTGACCATTCCAGATCGACCCTGAACGGTCGGTCCACCGAACCGCCGCCATAGTAGAAACAGAGTCAACAACCGGTTTGAAAGTCTGTGAAGAATCGATATATCGAGACATTATCGCAGTACCCATAAATATCTTATAAGACACTTCTCGATGTAAATCTATATCCCACGGACCGGTAGTGTTCGGGACGACCGGGGAAGGGGGGGTCGCCGCCGGGATCGCCGGGGCCTGGACCGGGCGACAACCGAACGAGAGCGCGCCGACCCCGCACACAATGAGCCGCCGGCCGACCCCCACCGAACCACCCCATCGCCGTCGCCACAGGTTCGCCGATCGTGCCATCCCACCTCCCTGCGAGGGAACGCAGGATGGGCGAGGGAGACCTGCCCCCGCCCATCCCACACCACCATCACCCGTCGGTTCCGTCTGTAAGCCGGGTTCTGTCGGTGCCCGAGGGCACCGGACGATCATTTCTCTCGGCAGCCGGTCGCCCGACTGCTCTAGCGGCCAACCCGCGGCGTCTTGATCGCAGAGGACTGCTGCTCGCCGCCTATTCGGCCTTGCTCCCGCTGGGGTTTGCCATGCCGACCATGTTACCACGGTCGCGGTGGGCTCTTACCCCACCCTTTCACCCTTACCGACGCCCGAAGACATCGGCGGTCTGCTCTCTGTTGCACTGTCCGTCACGCCTCGCGGCGTGCCCAGGCGTTACCTGGCAGCGTGTCCAAGGAGCCCGGACTTTCCTCGGCGCAGGCGACATCCCCGCGACGCGATCGTCCGACGGAACCGTGCGTTCAATATAGCGGTCCGGGTCGATGACGCGGGGTCAGCGAACCGATGACGCCGCACGATGTTCGGTGTGGCGCGGGATGACGGGCGGATGACCGGATGCGCCGAGGGTTTCCGCGTCGGTCGATGCTCTCCTCCCCCTCATCGTCGGAGCTCCGCCATGACCCTCGCCGCCCGCCCGCTCGCCGCCCCCGTCGTGACGATCCTCGAACCGGAGGAGCGTCTCCGGGTCGACGCCGCCGGTGCGGGGCTCTACCGCACCATCCACCGCGAATCGGTCGCGGGGGTGCACGACGAGCTGCGCCGGCGTCGCGTCAGCGCGGTCCTCGTCTCCGTGGCGCGCTGCGGACGTGAGACGCAGGAGCGACAGATGGCGACGCTCGTCCGCGAGTTCCCGAGCGTGCCCACCGTCGCACTCCTCGGGGCGGTGTCGCCGACCGCGGAATCCCTGCTGCATCTCGGCAATGCCGGTGTGACGCGGCTCGTCGATGTGCGCGTTCCCGCCGGGTGGCATCGACTCCGTCAGCTTCTCGGTGGGGAGCTCCTGGCCGAGGTCGATCAGCAATGTCTCGACGCCATTCGCGCGGAGGTGGGGGAGATGCCGCCGGAAGGATGGCGCTTCTTCGAGGCGATCTTCGTCCGGGCGGAGCGGGTCGCGACGATCCGCACCCTCGCGCTCCGGCTCGGCATCCTGCCGAGCACCCTGATGAGCCGATTCCATCGGGCGGGGCTCCCCGCCCCGAAGCAGTACCTCTGCTATGCGCGGCTGTTGCGCGCGGCGCGCCTCCTCGAGGATCCCGGCCACTCGATCGCGGGTGTCGCGAACGCGCTGCACTACTCCTCGCCGCAGAGCTTCGGGCGCCATGTGCAGACGCTACTCGGGCTCCGGGCCGGTGCGTTCCGCGCGCGCTACGATTTCGCGGCGATGCGCGAGCGGTTCCTGGATGACCTGGTACGTCCGCATCGTGACGTGTTGCGTCGCCTCCGACCCCTCGCGATCCGCCCGGGGATGTCGCTCCCGCCGTCGGTCGCGGCGGCGCGTCCCGCATGGGCGCGGCGCTCGGCCTGATCGCCGGGCCCGATCGCCGGGC
>CAZGIE010000006.1:21045-28725 GCA_964526485.1 uncultured Gemmatimonas sp.
GCGCGTCCCGCATGGGCGCGGCGCTCGGCCTGATCGCCGGGCCCGATCGCCGGGCGCTGCGAGCGAGCGGCGCCCGGTGGTCAGCTCCGGCGGTTCACATCCGCGCGGTGATCTCCGACGCGCGCGCCAGTGCGTCGACGGCGAGCCCTTCTGCCTCGATCGCCTCACGTCCTCCCTCCTCACGATCCACGACGGCGAGCACGCCGAGGACGACGCCACCGGCCGCGCGGATCGCGGCGACGGCCTTGAGCGCGGAGCCGCCCGTGGTGATCACATCCTCGATCACCACGACGCGGTCCCCGGCGACGAAGGCGCCCTCGATGAGCTTGCCCGTGCCGTGTGTTTTCGCTTCCTTCCGCACCGTGAAGGCGCGGACCGGCGTGCCGGCGAGCTGGCTCGCGTAGGCGATGGCGTAGCTCACCGGGTCGGCGCCGAGGGTGAGGCCACCGACCGCATCGGCGGCCCAGCTCTGTCGCTGGATCGCGGCGAGCCCAAGCGGCCCGATGAGCGAGAGCCCCTCGGGATGCATCGTCGTCAGGCGACAGTCGATGTACAGGTCCGACTGGCGGCCGGAGGCGAGGGTGAAGCTGCCGCGCTTGGCACTACGCTGCGCGAGGAGATCGAGGAGGCGGTGACGATGATCCATGGGTGGGGAGCCTACGGGGTGTGGCCGAACGGGTCAATGCGGGCGCGTCGGTGACGGCGGTCCTCATCGCCGTCGGCGTGCTCCTCGTGGGCGGGATGCTCCTCTCGGAGCGGGCCCAGCGCCGCCGCCTGAAGGAGCGGAGCGCGGAGCTCGAGCACCTCTCCTTCGAGTTGGCGCGCGCGAATCGCGCGAAGTCCGAGTTCCTGGCCAACGTCTCGCACGAGCTACGCACCCCGCTTGCGGCGATTGTCGGTTTCGTCGACCTCCTCCGCGACGGGTCCTACGGCCCCCTCGATCCCCGGATGGTCGGGCCCGTGGACCGCATTCAGGCGTCGGCGGCGCACCTGCAGACGCTCGTGGACCAGATCCTCGATCTCGCGCGTCTCTCCGCCGGCCGGCTCGACGCCCAGGCGGAGCCGATCTCGCTCCGTGCCTTCGTCATCGACGTCGCGAGTGAGGTGGAGCCGCTCCTCCTCGGGAAAGGATTGGCGCTCACGGTGCAGGTCCCGGCGTCGTTGCCACGGCTCCGCACCGATCCGACGCATCTCCGGCAGATCCTTGTGAACCTCCTCGGCAACGCGGTGAAGTTCACGCCCGCAGGTCGCATCACGGTGCGAGCGAGCCTGGTCACCGATGGTGCGGTGGGGGCGATGACGCGCACGATGGCACAGCGCCCCCTGCTCGCGGCGGGAGGCGACTGGGTGGCGCTGCAGGTGTCGGACACCGGGATCGGGATCGCGGCGAAGGACCACGAGCGGATCTTCGGCGAGTTCGAGCAGGTGGAGCCGGGGTCCCGCGGTGACTCGGAGCGGCGCGGCACGGGGTTGGGGCTCGCGATCACGCGGCGGCTCGCCCGACTGCTCGGCGGCGACATCACCCTCGAGAGCGACTTGGGGGCCGGGGCGACCTTCACCTGTTGGCTGCCGGTGGAACGGCTGAAGGCTCAAGGCTGAAGGTTCGAGGCTGAAGGCTGGGAGCCTCCAGCTTTCAGCCTTCAGCGTCCAAACAACCCCTTCATCTTGGACAGCAGCCCACCCGCTGCCGCCGGGAAAGGAGCCTCGAGCGCGCTCGCGAGCGCCACCGCGAAGGCCTTCACGTCGGGATACCGGTCCCCCGGGGCCTTCGCGAGTCCCTTCATCACGACCACCTCGACGGCGTCGGTGTAGACCAGCTCGGGCTTCGCCTTGTTCAGCGGCTTCGGCGGCGACGAGAGGAGCAGCGTGAACATCTCGCGCGGATTCTTCGCCTGGTACGGCATGACGCCGGTCAGGAACTGATACGCCATCGTCGCGAGGGAGTACTGATCGGCCGCGGGCGAGACGATCTCGCCCGAGAGGGCCTCTGGTGCCACATACATCAACGTGCCGACGAAGAAGCCGGCGCGCGTGAGCCGCTCGCCCTGCGGAGTGTCCGTCGCGGTCGCGATCCCGAAGTCGAGCAGCTTCACCGTGCGCGTCTGCGCATCGTAGATGAGGTTGTCGGGCTTCAGGTCGCGATGGACGATGCCGGCGTCGTGCACCGCGCCGACCGCGCCAGCGATCTGCCGGATCACCGTCGAGACCTCGTCCGGCGGGAACGGGGTGTGCCGCTTGGCGTATCCCTCGAGGAGCTCGCCGACGGCCCACTCGAGGACGAGGAAGGGCAACCCGTTCTCGTCCCCGGTCTCGATGGTCCGAATGACGTTCGGGTGCACGACCTTGGCGCCATACCCCGCCTCGCGCACGAAGCGGGCGACGGCGGTCTTGTCGGCGCGGAGCTTCTCCCGCAACACCTTGAAGGCGACGGTCCCATGGACGGGGTGTTGGGCCCGATAGACGGTGGCCGTGCCGCCTTCACCGACTCGGTCCCCGAGGGTGTAGCCGGCGATGATGGTCCCACTGAGCGCGTCGCGAGTCACGGCGGCGAAGCTACGGTGGCGCATCGACAGGAGCAAGGAAGCCGGGGGACCGGTCGCCGGGGTCAGGTCTAAGGGAGACCCCGCTCGCCCATGAACCCGGTCCCCTCCCATGGGTGCTTCGGGGTAGACTTAGGCATGCGCCGTGCGCTCCCCCTCCTCGGTCTGGCGGTCCTCGGGATCCTCGCCTGCGGGCCGCGGGGCGCTGCCCCCGGTGGTCCGCCGGCGGGTTCACCTGGGGCACCGGGTGGCCGACCGTCCGGCCCGGCGGTCCCACGTGGCACGCAGTCGCCGAGCTTCGACGCGACGCCGCTCTACCGACAGATGGGGATGCTCGCGCGGAGCGCGACCTTCCCGCTCCTCGGGCGTGTCGGGTTCCTCGCGAGTCGCACGCCCGATACGACGCATGTCGTCGTGGGCGTCTCCTTCGCGAACAGCACCCTCACCTTCAAGCGCGAGGCGGACAACCGCTTCCGCGCCGCGTACACGACCTCCGTCGCGCTCACCCGTGACGCCGCCAGCGTCGCCTACGACGAGACGTCCGAGGAGGTGCTCGTCGGCACCTACCGCGAGACGACGCGCACCGACGAGAGCCTCGTCCATCAGGTCGTCCTCGATGTTCCGCCGGGCCGGTACACGCTCACCGTCACCCTGCGCGACGCCTCGAGCCAACGCAGCGCCGAGGAGCGGATGGCCGTCGTCGTGCCGCGCCTGACGGCCGGTGGATTCTCGACCCCCATCCCCGTCGCCGAGGTCTCCGCGCGCGGCACGGTGGACTCCCTCCCGCTGCTGTTGATGGCGCCGAGCGGGACCGCCACCGCGGGGCGCGATTCGATCATCCCGTTGTATCTCGAGGCGTACGACACGACGGCTGGGCCGCTCCGTCTCCTCCTTCGGAACGAGCAGGGTCGTCGCCTCTGGGACGACACGGCGACACTCGCGCGGCGCGGGTCGATGCGCTCCGGTGTGGTGGCCCTCCCCTTGAGTCGGATCGGGATCGGCGTCGCGCAGTTCTCGGTGACGCGTGACGCGGCCCCCGACACCGCCTCGACCTTCCTCTTCGTCGGGTTCGGCGCCGATCTCCCGGTCGCGACCTTCGACGACATGATCCTCTACCTGCGGTACTACGCGTCGCCCTTCCGGATCGCGCAGCTGCGGGACGCCTCGCCGGAGCAGCGACCGGCGGCGTGGGCCGACTTCGTGCGCGCCACCGACCCCGATCCGCGGACCTCGGCGCACGAGGACCTGCGGGGCTACTTCGACCGCATCGCCCGTGCGAACCTCCGCTTCCGCGAGGAGGCGCAGGCGGGGTGGCTCTCCGACCGCGGCCGCGTCTTCATCACGCTCGGTGATCCCGACCAGCTGTTCGAGCCGCAGTTGAACGACATGAGTCGCAATCGTCAGCAGGTGTGGGTGTACCAGGGGATCAACCTCCAGCTCACCTTCTACGACCAGACCGGGACGGGCCGCTGGCGCCTCACGCAGTCGAGCGAGGTCCGCTTCGAGTCGGAGTACCGGCGGCGTCTGAAGTGAGCGGGGCGCCGGGCGTATCGGTGCCGGCGCATCCCACCCCGTGGCGCGCGGAACTCGGGCGGAAAGGCATCCACCTCGCCTCGACCCTCTTCCCGGCGAGCTGGGCCCTGGGATGGGTCGATCGGCCCATCATCCTCGCGGTCCTCGGCCTCGGGCTCGTGATCGCCATCGGGCTGGAAGTCGGTCGTCGCCGTCCGGGGTGGATCCGCACCTGGTTCGATCGTGGGTTCGGCTGGATGCTCCGCGCACATGAGGCTACCGCGCTCACCGGGGCCACCTGGATCCTCGCGGCGATGCTCCTCGCGGCCTGGATACTCCCGCCCGCGGCCGCGATCGCCGCGCTCTGGGCCGCCGTCGTCGGTGACGCCAGCGCCGCGCTCGTCGGGCGCGTCGTCGCGGCCCGGTCCGCGGCGCGGGGCAAGACGTGGGCCGGCTCACTCGCCTGCGTGGTCGCGAGTGCGGCCGGTCCGATCCTCCTCGTCGGCGCATCGCTCCCGGCCGCCCTCGGGATCGGGGTCGCCGCGGCGCTGGCGGAACGGCCTCGTCATTGGATCGACGACAACGCGCGGGTGACCGTGGTGGCGGGGCTCGCCGCGTGGCTCCTCCTCGGCCGGTAGCTTTCCGGGATGTCGATGCCCGACCGGCCGCGCCTTTACCTGATCGATGGGTACGCGCTCATCTATCGCGCCTTCCACGCCCTCGGCGGCGGCGCGCCCCTCCGCAACGCGCGCGGTGAGAACACCGGGATGGCCAAGGGGGTCAACGACTTCCTGCGCCGCCTCCTCGAGAAACATCGGCCCGACCATCTCGTCTGGGTGAATGACGCGGGCTCCTCGGGTCGCGAGACGCTCCTCGAGGCCTACAAGGCGAATCGTGTGGCCCTCCCCGAGGAGGAGCAGCAGGACTTCGATACGGGCGTGGCGCGCGTGCGGCAACTCCTCGCCGGGTATCGCATCCCGGTGGCGGAGCTCGAGGGCTATGAGGCGGACGATGTGATCGCCACCCTCGCGCGCCAGGGCGCCGCGGCAGGCGTCGAATCGTGCGTCGTCTCGGGTGACAAGGATCTCCTGCAGCTCGTCGCGGAGCGTATCTGGGTCCTGAATCCGTGGCATGGTCCGCCGGGCCGTACCACGGAGAAGTGGTATGGTCTCGAGAACGCGCACGAGCGGCTCGGTGTCCCGCCGGAGCGCGTCGTCGATTATCTCGCGCTCGTCGGCGACACCGCCGACAACGTCCCGGGCGTCACAGGGATCGGCGAGAAAGGCGCGCTCGCGCTCGTGCAGCGCTGGGGGACCGTCGAGACGATGCTCGCGCATGTCGACGAGATCGAGCCGACCCGCGCGCGCAATGCGCTTCTCAAACATGCCGACGAGGCCCGTCTCTCGAAGCGGCTCGTCACCCTGCACGACGACCTTCCGGTGACGCTCGACCTCGAGGCGTTCGCGCGGCAGGAGCCCGACTGGGCCGCGCTGCGGGACCTCTTCGTCGAACTCGAGTTCAACAGCGCCGCGCGTACGGCGGCGGCGCAGCTGGGCGGGGGCGCCATCCCCGATGAGGGCCCATCGGTGGGGGCGTCCGGGCGTGCGTCACGGGGCGCGACATCACCCGCCCTGCCGGACACTCCACCTGACGTGCCACGCGACTATCGCGTCGCCGACACGCCGGCGCTGGTGGCCGAGGTGATCGCCGAGGCGCGTGCCGCGGGGATGTTCGCGTTCGACACCGAGACGGTGCTCGATGCCGACGCTCCGCGGGTCATCACGCCGATCCGCGCGAACCTCGTGGCGATCTCCATCGCGACGGCGCCGGGCCGCGCCTGGTACCTCCCCTTCGCGCATCGTCGTCCGGCGACGGCGCAGGGCGGACTCGACCTCGGGGATGCGCCGGCCCCCGCTCCCGCGAAGAAGGCACCGTCGGCGGAGAGCTCCATCGCCGCGCGGCTCCTCGCGCAGGGTGACCACCCTGTGGTGAACCTTCCGGCGATCGGCGACGACGCGATGGCGCCGCTCCGGGCGCTCTTCGCCGACGCGACGGTGCGGAAGGTCGCGCATCACGCGAAGTATGATTGCCTCGTCCTCCGCCGCGCCGGTGTCGCCGTCGCGGGGCTCGACTTCGATACGATGCTCGCGAGCTATGTGCTCGACCCGAGCCGGCGCTCACATGCCATCGACACGCTCGCTGTGGAGCTCCTCGGCGTCGCGATGACCGGCTACGACGAGCTCTGTGGGAAGGGGAAGCAGGAGATCCCCTTCGACGAGGTGCCGATCGTCGGCGCGCGCGACTACGCGTGCGCGGACGCCGACGTCGCCTGGCGGCTGCGTGTGGTGCTCGAGCCGAAGCTCGACGCGCACGCGCTCGGGGCGCTACTGCGGGACATCGAGCTCCCGCTCGTGCACGTGCTCGCCGAGATGGAGTGGACCGGGATCACGATCGACGTCCCCTGGTTCCATTCACTCAAGGCGCGTTTCGAGGCGGCGCGCCGCGAGGTGGAGACACAGATCCACGCCGAGGCGGGGGAGACGTTCAATGTCGCCTCGAACCCGCAGCTGCGGACCATTCTCTTCGAGAAGCTCGGGCTTCCCGTGAAGAAGAAGACGGCGACGGGACCGAGCACCGACGCAAGCGTGCTACAGGAGTTGGCGGACGAAGGGCATGTCCTCCCCGCCCTGCTGATGGAGTACCGCGAGCTCGCCAAGCTCGAGAACACCTATCTCGACACGCTCCCTGGCCTCGTGAACCCGCGCACCGGGCGGCTGCATACCTCGTTCAACCAGACCGTCGCGAGCACCGGGCGGCTCTCGTCGAGCGACCCGAACCTCCAGAACATCCCGGTGCGCCGCGCGCTCGGGAAGGACATCCGGCGCGGGTTCGTGCCGCGCGCGGGGTGGACACTCCTCGCCGCCGATTATTCGCAGATCGAGCTCCGGCTGCTCGCGCATCTCTCGGGCGATCCCGCCTTCGTCGACGCGTTCCGCGCGGGGGGTGACATCCATCGGCAGACGGCGAGCGTGATCTTCGGCGTGCCGATCGAGCTCGTCACCGGGGAGATGCGCGCGCAGGCGAAGACCATCAACTTCGCGACGATCTACGGGCAGGGGGCGCACGCGCTCTCACGCCAACTGGGGATCGACCACGCCGAGGCGAAGGCGTTCATCGAGACGTATTTCACGCGCTTCGCCGGGGTTCGCGCTTGGCTCGATCAGGCGGTGGAGCAGGCGCGCGGCCGCGGCTACGTGGAGACCATCTTCGGGCGGCGGCGCTATATCCCCGAGATCCTCGATCGGAACTTCAACACACGCTCCCTCGGCGAGCGGCTCGCGCAGAACAGTCCGATTCAAGGCTCCGCGGCGGACCTGATCAAAGTCGCGATGATTCGGATCGACGCCGAGCTGCGCCGGAGCGGCCTCGCGGCGAAGATGCTCCTACAGGTGCACGACGAGCTCGTGTTCGAGTGCCCGCCGGGGGAGGAGGTGGCCCTCACCGCGCTGGTCCGGGCGGGGATGGAGGGGGCGGCCGACCTTCGGGTGCCGCTCGTCGTCGACGTCGGGAGCGGGGCGAATTGGGTCGAGGCGAAGGCCTGAGGGGTCATCGTGGCGCGAATCTTGCG
>CAZGIE010000007.1:0-28298 GCA_964526485.1 uncultured Gemmatimonas sp.
CCAGGGGTCAGGGGTCAGGGGCCAGAGGCTGGGGTCAGGTGGCGGACGCCACCCGCGACACGGGAAAGATACTCAGCGCCGACCGGCCGGCGGGGAGACGACGCCGTACCGCTCGAGGGCACAGGCGGCCATCGCCTCGTAGGCGCGCGTCGCCAGCGCCTCCCGGTCGTCGTACCCAAGGCCCGCCGTCGCGATCGGCGGGAGGTAGTGCACGTGCAGCGTGCCGGGCCGCACCGCGAGCTCTCCTTTCCGCTGGACCTCCAGCACCCCGTGGATGTAGACCGGGACCACCGGGACCTGCGCCTGGATGGCGAAGACGAACGGGCCCTTCTTGAAGGGGCGGAGGGCGTAGGCGTGGCCGCGCGTCCCCTCGGGGTAGACCCCAACCGAGGCGCCCTGGCGGATGCGCGCCACCGCGGACTCGTACGAGGCGAACGCCGAGCGGCGATTCGCGCGTTCGATCGGGACCATCCCGGCGCGACGCATCGCCATGCCGAAGAACGGGATCCGGAAGAGCTCCGCCTTCGCGACGAACTTGACCCACGGCAGCACCGACGCGAGCGCGAAGATGTCGAAGTTCCCGAGGTGGTTCGCGACGTAGATGCGCCCGTCCGCCTTGTGCTCCGTTCCGTGCTCGACGACGCGGACGCCGCCGAGCCAGAGCGGCAGGCGGCCCCACGACCGCGGGGCCCAGGCGTACACCCCGCCGCGCCGGTCGCGGATGCCGAGCAGCGCCGCGACGATGCACGACCCGCCGAACACGATGGTGCCGACGGCGATGCCGAGGGCGACGAGGAGACCGCGGAGGAGCGACATCTCAGGGAATGTCGCGCCGGAAGTGATCGTGCGCATCGGGCGGCACGTCCCCCGCCCCGCCGACGAAGCGCACCCCGGCCCCGGTCACGACCTCACCCACCTCGGTCAGCGTGAGCTCGGCCCCGAAGGGCCAGCGTGCCGCCAGCGCGGCCGGGCCGGTCAGGAGGAGCTCGTACTCCTCCCCGCTCCGCGCGGCGTCGAGGCCGCTCACATCGGCAAGACGGGGGATCCGGTCGAGGTCGACGACCACGGCGACGCCGCTCGCCTCGGCGAGATGCGCGACATCCCCAGCGAGCCCATCCGAGAGGTCGAGCATCGCCGTGGCGCCATGCGCGGCGAGCCACTGTCCAGCGGCCAGCCGCGCTTCCGGCGCGGCGAACCGCGCGCGGTCCTCGGGCCGGGGCTCGGTGCCCGCCTCCCACGCGAGGAGCGCCCGCCGAGGACCACCGAGCGCACCGGTCACGAAGAGCCGATCCCCCAGGCGGGCGCCGCCCCGCGTCACCGGATGCACCGATGCGCCGAGCACCGTGACCGCAAGGGTGAGCCGATCCCCGGCCGTGACATCACCCCCGACGATCGGGCTCCCGGCCGCCGCCGCCGCGTCCCCGATCCCTCGGGCGACCTCGAGCAACTGGGCGCGCCACCCTGTTGGCACGGTCAGTGCCACTAGCAGGCCGAGCGGTGCGGCCCCCATCGCCGCGAGGTCGGACAGCGCCGCCATCGCGGCGCGATACCCGATCTCCGCGGGCGTAAGCCAGGTGCGCCGGAAGTGCACGTCCTCCACGGAGGTGTCGGTGCTCACGACGAGCCGTGAGCCCGTGGGGACATCGAGCACCGCACCATCGTCGCCGATGCCGCGCGCCCGCGGGCCCCAGACCTCGAGCATCGCCCGCACCGCATCGAACTCGGCACCCGGCCCCAACGGCAGATGGTCGCTCATGGCGTGCGCCCCACGGCCGGCAGCATGGTCAGCACATCGCCCGGCGGCGGCGACGCACGCTCGCCCCAGACCAGCCCGAGCGCGGTGACCACGTCGTGGAGGTCCGCCCCGCGCGTGGAGACGGCCGACGCGGCGCGCTCCCCCGCACGCCCGTGCACCCAGGCGGCGACCTGCGCCGCGTGGCTCGCGTCGAGCGTCTGGGCGAGCAGCGTCCCGACGATCCCCGCGAGGAGATCCCCGCTCCCGGCCGTCCCGAGCGTCGGTGCGCCACTCGCCGAGATGGCGACGGCCCCGGCGCCATCGGCGATGACGGTCGGCGGTCCCTTCAGCAGGACCGTCGCGCCGAGGGAGCGCGCGAGCTCCCGCGCGCTCCCCTCACGATCGGCGAGCACCGTGTCCACTTCGCAGCGCAGCAACCGCGCGGCCTCCGCGGGATGCGGCGTCACGACCGCGGGGCGGCCGGCGAGGAGCGACCCGAGCGTCCGCGGCTCCCCGGCGAAGACATTGAGGGCATCGGCGTCGAGGACGACGGGCCCGCGCCAGCGGACGAGGAGCCGTTCCACGAGCGCCCGGCTCTTCGAGCCCTCGCCGAGTCCCGGCCCGACGACCATCGCGTGCGCCCACGCGACGAGGGGCTCCAACTCCTCCTCGGTCATCGGCCAGCGGGCGGCGGTGGCCTGCGGCACAAGCGTCTGCACCACCGGCACGCTGGCGGCACCGACCGCGAGGCGCGTCATCCCGATCCCCGACCGATGCGCCCCACGCGCGACCCAGACGGCGGCCCCCGCCATCCCCTCCGCCCCGCCGACGACGACGAGCCGCCGACGCACCCGCTTGTGTGCATCGGCGGGGAGCGCGGGCACCTGTCCGTGCACCCAGGCGCCGTCGACGAGGACCGGCGCCGTCGGCGCCAGGAGCGCCTCGTCGAGCCCGATGTCGAGCACCTCGATCGCCCCCGCCTCGTCACGCCGCAGGAGCAGCCCCCACGTGAGCGCTCCGAACGTCAGGGTGCGGTCGGCGCGGACCACCGGGGCGCCCGCCCCCGTCGTCGCATCGATCCCACTCGGCAGGTCGAGCGCGACGACGACGGCACCCCTCGCGGCCGGGCCGCGGATCTCCTCGATGGCGGCGGCGACCTCCGCCCGCGGCGGGCCGGCGACCCCGAGGCCGAGGAGGCCATCGACCACCACGGCCGGGACGCCGGACGGCGGCACCGCCGTCGCCAGCGCCACCCGCGCGCGGGCGGCGGCCTCGCGGGCCACCTCGGCATTCGGCTCACCGAGCGCGCGGACCTCGACCGGGCACCCGGCGGCGGCGAGCGACTCCGCGACCACCCAGGCATCGCCGCCGTTGTTCCCACGGCCCGCGACCACCAGCGCACCGGCGCGTCGGACCTCGGGGACGGTCGCGAGGATGCGCCGCGCGGCGGCCTCGCCCGCGCGGCGCATCAAGGTCGCCGCCGGGGTGCCGGCTGCGAGACACGCGGCCTCCCAGGCCCGCATCCCCTCCGCCGTGAGCACCCGGACGCGCATCACCGCCTCCCGTCGAGCGCTAGAGGGCGGCGGTGCGCCAGGGATAGTTCCGGTCGAACGCGTCGCCGAAGTCGAACACGTCGATGAAATCGGCCTTGCTGTCGGTCGGCTGCGCCGAGAGGAGGCCCACGTCCACGAGGGCGAAGACGACCTCGCCGATGGAGGCGGAGCTGACGAGCCCCCAATGCTCGAGGACGCTGCGCGCGAGCACCCCGTAGCGATCGAGCGCCAGGTCGCGGCAGCCGACGGCGAGTTCGCGTCCGGTGAGATGCCGCCGCTCCGGGAGCCGCTGCTGACAGAACTCGATGGCCGCGAGGACGAAGAGGAACGCCTTCTCGTCGAAGCGCGACTCCCGCACGCGGATACGGTCCATCACCCCGTCCCGGAAGGCGAGTTCAGGCATCGGCGGAGGGGGCGCGGGTCGCCAGCGGCGTCGGCACGGGTGTCAGGCGGTGGTCAGAGGTACAGCGGGAAATCGCGGGTGAGCGCGTGGACGTCGGCCTTCACGGCGGCGAGGACGCCCTCGTCGGTCGGCGCGGCGAGCACCCGGTCGATCAGCTCGGCGATGCGGACCATCTCCGGCTCCCCCATCCCGCGGGTCGTGACCGCCGGCGTGCCGATGCGGATACCGCTCGTCACGAAGGGGGACTGCGTCTCCTTCGGGACCGTGTTCTTGTTGACCGTGATGCCGGCCCGATCGAGCGCCTGCTCGGCGACCTTGCCGGTCAGCGCCGCACCGCGCGGCCGGAGGTCGCAGAGCATCAGGTGATTGTCGGTGCCCCCCGAGACGACGTGCACCCCGCGCGCGACGAGCGCGGCGGCCATCGCTCGGGCGTTCGCGACGACGCGATGGCAGTAGTCGGTGAACGCCGGCTGCAGCGCCTCGTGGAAGGCGACGGCCTTCGCGGCGATCACGTGCTCGAGCGGACCGCCCTGGGTGCCGGGGAACATCGCTTTGTCGATCGCCTTCGCGTGCTCCGCCTTGCAGAGGATGAGCCCGCCGCGCGGTCCACGGAGCGTCTTGTGCGTCGTCGTGGTGACCACGTCCGCGAACGGCACCGGGTTCGGGTAGACGCCCGTCGCCGCGAGACCCGCGAAGTGCGCCATGTCGACGAGGAAGATCGCGCCGACCTCGACGGCCGCCTCCGCGAACTGCGCGTAGTCGATCACGCGCGAGTAGGCGCTGTACCCCGCGATGATGAGCTTGGGCCGTTCCCGCCGCGCGAGCTCCCGCATCTGCGCGTAGTCGATGAGCCCCTCCTCGGTCACCCCGTAGTGCACCGCCCGATAGTTCAGCCCCGAGAAGTTCACCGGCGACCCGTGCGTGAGGTGCCCGCCCTGCGAGAGGTCGAGCCCGAGGATCGTATCACCGGGCTTGAGGAAGGCGAGGAAGACCGCGGCGTTCGCGGTCGCCCCCGAGTGCGGCTGGACGTTCGCGTGGTCGGCACCGAAGAGCTGCTTGGCCCGGTCGATCGCGAGCTGCTCCACGCGGTCGACGACCTCACAGCCCCCGTAATAGCGCTTCCCCGGGAGCCCTTCGGCGTACTTGTTGGTGAGCTGCGACCCGAGGGCCTCGAGCACCGCCGGCGAGACGAAGTTCTCGCTCGCGATCAGTTCGATCCCCTCCGACTGCCGGCGCACCTCCTCACCGATCAGCTCGGCGATCGCAGGATCGACCGCCTGCAGCGCCGCGCCCGGCAGTCGCCGCTCCCACCGATTCCACTCCAGTCCGGCCATCACGCCTCCCGTTCGATCTTCTGGACCCGCGCCTGGTGCCGCCCGCCCTCGAACGGCGTCTCGAGCCACGTCTTCAGGATCGCCACCGCGTCCCCCTCCGAAAGGAAACGCGCCGGGAGCACCAGAACGTTCGCGTCGTTGTGGGACCGCGCGAAGCCGGCGACCTCCGGGCTCCAGACCACCGCGGCCCGGACCCCCTTGTGGCGGTTGGCCGCATACGACATCCCGAGCCCGGTGCCGCAGAGGAGGACGCCGCGCTTCGCACGCCCCGTCTCCACCTGCTCGGCGACCGGGTGCGCATAGTCCGGGTAGTCGGTCGACGCGGCGGAATGCGTGCCCAGGTCCTCGGGCTCGTACCCCAGCGCGCGAAGGGCGTCGACGAGGTGCGCCTTGAGCTCGAAGCCGGCGTGGTCGGAGGCGATCGGGATGCGCTCGGCCATGGTCAGTCCTTCCGCGGGTGCTGGGGCCAGGTGCGCATCATCCCGTGCACCGCGGCGATGCGCCGCTCGGCCAGCGCGTCGGCGGCGAGGTAGGTGAAGATCCCCTGCTCCTTCGCGATGGCGTAGACGCCGAGGACGGTGTCGTAGATCTCGTCGGCCTTCCGGAGCGCCCGCTCGCGCGTCCACCCCGCGAGCTCACCGTAGACGTTGATGACGCCGCCGGCGTTCGCCACGAAGTCGGGGGCGTAGGCGATGCCCCGCTTCTCGAGCTCGGCGCCGTGCTGCTCCGGGACGAGGAGCTGGTTGTTGGCCCCGCCGCAGACGATCTCGACCTGCAGCGCGGGGATCGTCTGGTCGTTGAGGATCGCGCCCAGCGCACAGGGCGCGAAGATGTCCGCCTTGGCGGCGTAGATCGCGTCCCCCTCGACCGCGATGGCGCCGTACGTGTCCACGACGTGCCGCACCCGCTCGGGGCGGATATCGCTGACGATGAGCTTCGCCCCGACGGCGTGGAGCTCCTTGCAGAGGTAGGTGCCGACGTTCCCCATCCCCTGCACGGTGACGGTCTTCCCGGCGAGGTCGGCGGACCCCCA
This sequence comes from uncultured Gemmatimonas sp., assembly GCA_964526485.1. Lineage (GTDB taxonomy): Bacteria > Gemmatimonadota > Gemmatimonadetes > Gemmatimonadales > Gemmatimonadaceae > Pseudogemmatithrix. The sequence goes on from CAZGIE010000007.1 coordinate 6,059, forward strand.
GCGGTGCATCGCCGAGGCCTGGATGGCGCGGAAGACGCCGCGCGCCGTCACCGGCGAGGGATCACCGGACTTGGTCGCGAGCCCCGCGACGTAGTCGGTCTCCATATGGACATAGTCCATGTCCGCGGTGGAGGTCCCGACGTCCTCCGCGGTGACGTAGCGCCCGCCGAGGGATTCCACGAAGCGGCCATGGGCGCGGAAGATCATCTCGCGGTTCGCGGTGCGGTTGTCCCCGATGATGACCGACTTGCCGCCGCCGAGGTTGAGCCCCGCGACGGCGTTCTTGTAGGTCATCCCGCGGGCGAGGCGCAGCGCGTCGGTGATCGCCTCCTCGTCGGAGGCGTACTGCCAGAAGCGGGTGCCGCCGAGCGCGGGCCCGAGGGTGGTGTCGTGGATCGCGATGATGCCGCGGTAGCCGGCGGACTCGTCCGCGCAGAGGACGAGCTGCTCGTGGCCGAGCTTGGCGATGGTGTCGAAGAGCTTCATGAGGTGACGCTTCTCCCGATGACGATGCGTTGGATCTCGGAGGTGCCTTCGTAGATCTCCGTGACCTTCGCGTCACGGAAGTACCGCTCGACGGGATACTCCTTCACGTACCCGTACCCGCCGAAGAGCTGCACGGCCTGCGTGGTGACCCACATCGCGGTCTCGCTGGCGAAGAGCTTGGCCATCGAGGCTTGCGCACCGACGGCGACGCCGCGGTCCTTCGCGGCGGCGGCGGCGTGCACGAGGGCGCGCGCCGCGGTGATGCGCGTGGCCATGTCGGCGAGCTTGAACTGCACGGCTTGGAACCCGCCGATCGCCTGCCCGAACTGCTTCCGCTCCTGCACGTACGCCGCGGCGGCCTCGAAGGCGGCGCGCGCGATGCCGATCGCCTGCGCGGCGATGCCGAGCCGCCCATGCTCCAGCGACTGCATCGCGTAGGTGAACCCCTGCCCCTCGGCGCCGAGGAGGCGGTCGCCGGGGACCCGCATCCCGTCGAAGACGAGCTGCACCGTCGGCGAGGCGCGGAGTCCGAGCTTGTCCTCCTTCTTGCTGACGGAGAACCCCGGCAGGTCCGGGGTGATGATGAAGGCGGAGATCCCCTTGGCCCCGTGCCGCGCCTCGGCGGTGTCGGTGCGCGCCATCGCGAGGATCACCCCGGCGTGCGAGCCGCTCGTCACCCAGCTCTTCGCGCCGTCGAGGATCCAGTCGTCGCCGTCGCGGCGCGCCTGGCACCGGAGCGCGGCGGCATCGGAGCCCGCCTCCGGCTCCGAGAGCGCGAAGGCGCCGAGGAGCTCCCCCCGCGCCATCGGCGCGAGGAAGCGCGCCTGCTGCGCGGCCGTGCCGAAGCGCAGCAGCATCTGCGTGGGGAGCGAGTTGTGGACCGACATGAGCACGGCGGTCGAGGCGTCGGCGACGGCGATCTCCTCGAGCGCGAGGAGGTAGCTGCGTGTGTCGAGGCCGAGGCCGTCGTGCTCGGGCGGGAGGAGCATCCCGAGGAAGCCGAGGGCGCCGAGGACCGGCACGAGGCTCGCCTCGAAGTGCGCGGCCTCGTCCCACGCGGCGGCGAAGGGGCGGAGCCGCTCGTCGGCGAACGCGCGCGCGGTCTCGACGATCGCGCGCTGCTCCTCGGTGAGCTCGAGGAGGGGATCCGTCATGCGGGCACCTGGGGGGAGGCGGTGGGCATCGGAGGGACGGGGCGCGTCAGCTCGCGGGGTATTCGTAGAAGCCGCGCCCGGACTTCCGGCCCAGCCAGCCGGCGGCGACGTACTTCTTCAGCAGCGGGCAGGGGCGGTACTTCGGGTCACCGAGCCCCTCGTGCAGCACCTCGAGGATCGCCACACAGGTGTCGAGGCCGATGAAGTCCGCGAGCGTGAGCGGCCCCATCGGGTGGTTCATCCCGAGCTTCATGACCTCGTCGATCGCCGCGGGCGTGCCCACGCCCTCCATCACGGCGAAGCAGGCCTCGTTGATCATCGGCATCAGGATCCGGTTCGCGATGAACCCCGGGAAGTCGTTCGCCTCGACCGGCGTCTTCCCCAGGGCCTTCGCGAGCGCGACGGTGCGCGCGTTCACGGCGTCGCTCGTCGCGAGGCCTCGGATCACCTCGACGAGCTGCATCACCGGCACCGGATTCATGAAGTGCATGCCGATCACGGCCTCGGGGCGCGTGGTGACGGCGGCAATCTCGGTGATGGAGATGGAGCTCGTATTGGTCGCGAGGATCGCGCCGGCGTCGGCGAGGCGGTCGAGGTCGCGGAAGATCTCGAGCTTGAGCGCCTTCCGCTCGGTGGCCGCCTCGACCACCACGGTCGCCCCGGCGACGGCGTCGAGTGTCGTAGCGGTGCGGATGCGCCCGAGCGCAGCGGCCTTCGCGGCGGCGTCGAGCGCCCCCTTCTTCACCTGGCGGTCGAGATTCTTCTCGATGGTCGCCACCGCCTTGGCGAGCGCGTCAGCGGAGACGTCGATGAGGGTGACATCGAAGCCGCTGGCCGCGCAGACGTGCGCGATCCCGTTGCCCATCTGGCCGGCGCCGATGACGGCGAAACGATCGGAGGAGGAGGACGTCGTGGTCATAGCGTCATCGGAGGTTGGAAGCCGGGGGGTCAGACGCGCTCGACGCTCAGGGCGACGGCGTTCCCGCCGCCGAGGCAGAGCGTGGCGAGCCCGGTGCGCTTGTCGTGCTGCCGGAGCGCATGGAGCAGGGTGATGAGGACGCGGGCGCCGCTCGCGCCGATCGGATGTCCGAGCGCGATCGCGCCGCCGTGCACGTTGACGCGGTCCCAATCCCAGCCGAGCGCATCGCCGTCGGCGAGCGCCTGCGCGGCGAACGCCTCGTTGGCCTCGATCAGGTCGTAGTCGCCGATCGTGGCGCCGGTCTTCGCCATCAGGTTCCGCACCGCGACGATCGGGGCGAAGAAGAGATCCTCCGGCGCCCCGCCGCCGGACGCATAGCCGGTGATCCGGGCGAGAATCGGCACCCCGTGCGCCCGTGCGTACGCCTCGGACGCCACCACGAGCGCCGCGCCGCCATCGTTCATCCCCGGCGCGTTGCCGGCGGTGACGGTGAGTTCCTCGGGGCGCATCTCCTTCGGCGCATCCTTGCCGAAGGCGGGCCGGAGCTTCGCGAGCGCCTCGAGCGAGGTGTCGGCGCGGGGGCCTTCGTCGGTGTCGACGAGGGTCGGCCCCTTCTTCCCCGGCACCTCCACGGGGACGATCTCCTCGCGGAAGCGCCCCGCGGCGATCGCGGCGACGGCGCGCTGGTGCGAGGCGAGGGCGAGCTCGTCCTGCCGTACGCGGGTGATCCCCGCCTTCTTCGCCGTGTACTCGGCGTGCCCGCCCATGTGCCGCGCGTGGAAGGCGCACCACAGGCCGTCGGCGATGAGCCCATCGTCCATCGTCTGCGCGCCGAACTTCACGCCGGCACGCATCCCGCGCACGTAGTGCGGCGCGTTCGACATCGACTCCTGCCCGCCCGCGACGAGGAGCGTCTCGTCCCCGGCACGGATCGCCTGCGCCGCCTGCATCACCGCCTGCAGCCCTGAGCCACAGACCTTGTTGATGGTGACCGCGGGCACCGCGCCGGGGATGCCGGCCTTCATCGCGGCCTGCCGCGCGGGGGCCTGCCCCACCCCGGCCTGAAGGACGTTCCCCATGATCACCTCGCCGATCGCGGCCGGATCGACGCCGGCCCGCGCGACGGCGGCCCGGATGGCGATGGCGCCGAGCTCCGGGGCCGGCAACGTGGCGAGGCCACCGAGGAAGCGGCCGATCGGGGTGCGGGCGGCGGCGACGATGACCGGCGTCCGCTCGGGAGGAAGGGCGTGGCTCATTGGACGGAGGCGGGCGCGGCGCTGCGCCGGGTGGAGTTGAAACCGATGGTGGCCCCGATGGCGGGGAGGAGCGCGAGCGCGTTGACCGTCGCCCAGCGCGCGGCGGGCCGCATCGCATCGGGCGAGGCGCCGTCGGCCCCGAAGAGGAGCCGCGCGACGGTGGCGGAGACGACGAAGCCCGCGCCGGAGCCGAGCCAGGTCGCGTCGAAGTCACCCGCGGTCTCACCGAGTCGGCCGATGCCGTAGACCACGCCGGCCGTCGCGAGCCCGCCGCCGAGAATGCCGCCGGTCCAGCCGACGCGTCGCAGGGTCGGCTCCTCGACGGCACCGAGCCCCTCGGCGAGCCGCACCGCAGCGGTGCGGCCCACGAGGAACCCCCCGATGCCGGCGTAGGTCCCGACGACCACCTCGCCCGCGACGCGACCCGCGTCGAGGCGCGGCTTCTCGAGCGCCTGCGCGCCGAGCGGGTGCGTGGACGGGAGCCCGACGCAGAGCGCGGCGGCGAGCACGAGGCCGGTCGCCGCCCGATGCGTCACGCCTCGGCCCCGGCGGACGAGGGGGTGAGCGCGCGGGACCGGATCTCCTCCGTCACCCGCGCGACGAAGGCGTCGAGCGCGACGACCTCCTGCTTCTTCCCGGCGCCACGGACGCGGACCGCCACCTGCCCCGCCTCGGCCTCGCGCTTGCCGAGCACGAGCATGTACGGCGTCTTCTGCAGCTCACCATCACGGATGCGGTAGTTGAGCGTGTCGCCACGGTCGTCGAGGACCGCACGGACGCCGGCCGCCTTGAGGGTCGCCGTCACCTGCGCGGCGTACGGGGCGACCTCGTCGGAGATCGGGAGCACCCGTACCTGCTCCGGCGCGAGCCAGACCGGGAAGGCGCCCGCGAAGTGTTCGATGAGGATCGCGAGGAAGCGCTCGAACGAGCCGCTCACGGCGCGGTGGATCACCACCGGCCGATGCGCCGCGTTGTCCTCGCCCGTGTAGCTGAGGTCGAAGCGCTCCGGCGCGTTGTAATCGAGCTGGATCGTCCCCAGCTGCCACGCACGACCGATCGAGTCGAGGACGTCGAAGTCGATCTTGGGGCCGTAGAAGGCGCCGTCGCCGGCCTTCAGTTCATACGGCCGCCCCGTGGACTCCAACGCCGCGCGCAGCGCGCCCTCGGCGCGGTCCCAGAGCTCGTCCGACCCGATGCGCTGCTCGGGGCGCGTCGCGAACTTGAGCCGCGCCTCGAGCCCGAAGGTGTCGTAATACGAGAGGATGAAGTCGGTGAGGAACCGCACCTCGTCCGCGATCTGATCCTCGCGGAGATACACGTGACAGTCATCCTGCGAGAACTGCCGCACCCGCGTGAGCCCGGAGAGCGCCCCCGACACCTCGTTGCGGTGCAGCGCGTCGAAGGTGACGAAGCGCTTGGGGAGCTCACGGTACGAATGCTTGTCCGACGCGTAGTACAGATGGTGCGACGGGCAGTTCATCGGCTTCAGGGAGAAATCATGCTCCCCCGTCTCGTTGTCGAGGACGAGGAACATGTTCTCCTTGTACTTCCCCCAGTGCCCCGACTGCTCCCAGAGCCGCTTGTGGTACATCAGCGGCGTCTTGAGCTCGAGGAAGGCGTCCTGCTGCCGCTCGCGGACGAAGCCTTCGAGCGTGTTCCAGAGCTGCGTCCCCTTCGGCGTCCAGAAGGCGGCGCCCGGCGCGTGCGGGAAGAAGTGGAACAGGTCGAGCTGCTTCCCGAGCACGCGGTGGTCGCGCTTCCGCGCCTCCTCCATCCGATGCAGGTGCTGGTCGAGCTCGTCCTTCTTGAAGAAGGCGGTGGCGTAGATGCGCTGCAGCATCTGCCGCTTCTCGTCGCCGCGCCAATACGCGCCGGCGGCGGAGAGCAGTTTGAAGTGCTTCAGGTACGACGTGTCCGGGACGTGCGGCCCACGGCAGAGGTCGGTGAAGGGCCCATCCGTGTACGTCGAGATGACCTCATCCGACCCCTCGAAGTCCTCGAGGCGCTCGAGCTTGAGGGGATCGTCGGCGAAGACCTGCTTCGCCTCGGCCTGCGTGACCTCGGCGCGGACGAACGGGAACTTCTCCGCCACCACCTTCCGCATCTCGGCCTCGAACGCCTCGAGGTCCTCGGGGGTGAAGGGCTTGGCGACCTCGAAGTCGTAGTAGAAGCCGTCGTCGATCGCGGGGCCGAAGCCGATCTTCGCATCGGGACGGAGGCGCCGGACCGCGGTCGCGAGGATGTGCGCCCCCGAGTGCCGCAGGACGACCAAGGCGCGCGGGTCCTTCTCCGTGATCACCTGGAACGCCCCGCCCCGCCGGATCGGCGTCATCAGGTCCTGCACCTCGCCATCCACGGCGACGGCGATGGCGGCCAGGAGGAGGCGGGGCCCGATCGTCGCGACGACGTCACGGGCGAGGGTCCCGGGGGCCACCTCACGCGTGGCGCCGTCGGGGAGGGTGAGGACGAGGGGGGCGGCGTCGACCATTCAGCAAAGGTAGCGGGCGGGCTAGTTTACAGGAATGAGCGACCTGATGTCCGCCACCCCTGATTTCCCCACCCATTTCGACTTCGCCGCGGCCGAGCCGGCGTTGTCCGCCGCGTGGGAGTCCGCCCGACTCTTCCGGGCCGAGGCGAGCCGAACGACCCGGGGCGGGGGCACCCGCGACCCGTTCACCATCCTGATCCCGCCCCCGAACGTGACCGCAGTCCTCCACGTCGGCCACGGGCTCAACAACACCGTGCAGGATGTGGTGGTCCGTTGGCGCCGGATGGCGGGCGACGAGGCCCTCTGGGTCCCCGGCACCGACCACGCCGGCATCGCCACGCAGAACGTCGTCGAGAAGCTCCTGGCCAAGGAGGGGAAGACCCGCTTCGATCTGGGCCGTGAGGCGTTCGTCCGGCGCACCGAGGCCTTCGTCGAGGAGACGGGGGGCACGATCCTGCGCCAGCTCCGCGCGATCGGCTGCTCCGCGGACTGGTCCCGCACCGCCTACACCTTCTCCCCCGCCCTCTCCCGCGCCGTCCGTGAGGCCTTCGTCCGGCTCTACGAGCAGGGGCTCGTCTATCGCGGCCACCGCGTCATCCATTGGTGCACCCGCTGCCTGACCTCGCTGTCCGATGAGGAGGCAGAGTTCCACGACAGCGAGGGGAAGCTCTACCACATCCGGTATCCGCTCGCCGACGACCCGTCGCAGGGGATCACCATCGCGACCACCCGCCCGGAGACGCTCCTCGCCGACGTCGCCGTGGCCGTGCACCCGGAGGACGAGCGCTACGCCGCCCTCGTGGGGCGCGAACTGACGCTGCCGCTCGTGGGCCTCCGGATCCCTGTGATCGCCGACGCGTACGTGGAGAAGGACTTCGGGACCGGCGCGCTCAAGATCACGCCCGCGCACGACGCGAACGACTTCGAGGTCGGGAAGCGCCACGGGCTGGCGATGCCCGTCGTCATCGACGCCGAGGGGCGGGTCCGCGCCGTGGCCGACGCCGAGGGACGCATCCCCGCGGCGCTCGAGGGGCTCGACCGCTTCGAGGCGCGGAAAAAGGCCGCCGAGTTGCTCGAGGCGGCCGGCGCGCTCGTGAAGGTCGCGGCGCACCCGAACAGCGTGCGCCGCTGCTACCGCTGCGACACGGTCGTGGAGCCGCGGCTCTCGCCGCAATGGTTCGTGAAGATGGCGCCGCTCGCCGCCCCCGCGCTCGCCGCCGTGCAGGACGGGACCATCCGCCTCCTCCCCGAGAAGTGGGAGAAGGTCTACATCAACTGGCTCGAGGGGATCCGCGACTGGAACATCTCGCGGCAGCTCTGGTGGGGCCATCGGATCCCCGTCTGGACCTGCGGCGACTGCGGCCACGTGGCCGCGCTGCGCGAGGATCCGACGGCGTGTCCGCAGTGCGGCTCCGCCGCGCTCGAGCAGGACCCCGACGTCTTCGACACCTGGTTCTCGTCGGGCCTCTGGCCCGTCAGCACCCTCGGCTGGCCCGAGACCGACGCCGAGGATCTGAAGGCGTTCTACCCGACGGACGTGCTCGTGACCGCGCCGGAGATCCTCTTCTTCTGGGTCGCCCGGATGATCATGACCGGGTACGCCTTCGGCGGCGGCGCGCCGTTCCACACGGTCTACCTGCACGGCACCGTGCGCGACATGCAACACCGCAAGATGTCGAAGTCGCTCGGCAACGGGATCGACCCGCTCGATGTGGTGCAGCGCTATGGCGCCGACGCCCTCCGCTGGACGCTCATCCAGGGGATGGGGCTCGGCGTCGACGTGATGCTCGACCCGAACGACCTCGACAAGTCGTTCGCGCCCGGGCGCAACTTCGCGACGAAGCTCTGGAACATCGGGCGCTTCATCCTGTTGCAGGTCGGGGAGGAGCCCGTGACCCCGCTCGCGCAGGTGGACCCGGCGTCGCTCACCCTCGCCGACCGCTGGATCCTCGGGCGGCTCCGCGCGACGATCGCCGAGTGCGACGCGATGCTCGGGCCGGCCCGCCCCACCGACGGCACGTGGCCGGAGGCGGAGCGCCAGCTCGGCCTGCGCCTCGACGCGTACGCCGAGGCCGCGCGCCGCTTCTGCTGGAACGAGCTCGCCGATTGGTACGTGGAAGCCGTGAAGGGCCGCCTCGCGCAGCCGGGCCCCGACCGCGAGGTCGCGCGCGCCGTGCTCGTGCACGTGGTGGACCACGGCCTGCGCCTGCTGCACCCCATCATGCCGTTCGTCACGGAGGCGCTCTGGCAGCGCCTCCCCGGCACGGCGGCGGGGGCGTTCCTGGCGACGGCATCATGGCCGCGCGCCGCGGATGTCCCGCCGGTGGACGGGGAGGCGTTCGAGGTCGTGCGCCAGGCGATCGACGCGATCCGCACCCTCCGCGCCGAGTACGGGGTGCAGCCGGGCACCGCGATCCGCGCCTTCGTGGGTGCCGGGGGTGGTCGCGAGACGCTCCTCGCCGATGCGGCGCTCGTCCAGCGCCTCGCGCGCTGTGAGCTCGTCGACGCCGCGGTCCCCGCGGGCGCCGCCGCCCATGCGATGCTCCCCAACGGCCTCGAGCTCACCCTGCCGCTCGCGGGGATGGTGGACGTGGCCAAGGAGCGCGCCCGGCTCACCGGGGAGGTGGAGGGGCTCGCGAAGCAGTTGGACGCGCTGCGCGGCCGGCTCGGCAACGAGAAGTTCACCGCGAAGGCCCCCGCCGCCGTCGTCGACGCGGAACGCGCCAAGGAGCGCGAGTGGACCGCCCGCGTGGAACAGCTCCGCGCGAAGATCGCCGAGCTCGGCGGATGATCCGTGTGGCCGGGCGCGTGACGGAACGACGGACGTCGCGCGCCGGCGTGCCACGGCTCGCGCTCGGCCTCGCGCTCCTCGCGGGCTGCGCATCGCCCGGGATGCCACCCGGCGGCCCCCCCGACCGGGACCCGCCGGCGCTCCTCGGCACCGACCCCGAGACGCTCGCGGTGAACGTGCGTGCGCCACGCATCGTCTTCCGCTTTGACGAGGTCGTGAACGAACGCTCGTCGCCCGGGATGGCGAGCACCACCAGCTCGGGAAGTTCGTCGTCCGGCGGCGCGAGCGGTGGGTTCGGCGGCGGCCTCGGTGGCGGGTTCTCCGGCGGCTTCGGCGGCGGCGCGATGGGAGGCGAGGCGTCCCTCGCCGTGATGTTCGCGATCTCCCCGAGCGATGGGCGCGAGCGGGTGCGGTGGCGGCGCGAGGCGATCGAGATCGAGCCGCGCGGCGGCTTCCGACCCAACACGACCTATCGGATCATCCTCCTTCCGGGACTCGGCGACCTGCGCGGGAACACGCGGAAGGAGGCGACCACCCTGCTCTTCTCCACCGGTCCCTCGCTCGCGACCGGGACACTCGACGGCGTCGTGTTCGACTGGGTCGGCGGCAAGCCGGCGGCCGGCGCGCGGCTCGAGGCGTTCGCGCCGGGGGATACGACGTTCCGCTGGCGCACGCGCGCCGACTCCTCGGGACGCTTCGTCCTTCCCAGCCTCGGCCCGGGGCGGTACCTCCTGCGCGGGTGGGTCGACCAGAACCAGAACGGCCAGGTCGACGGCCGCGAGGCGTTCGACACGGCCACCGTCGCGCTCGACGGCACCGCGACGCGCACCCTGTACGCATTCGAGCACGACACGATCGGTCCGCGCGTCGAGAGCGTGGAGCTCGTGGACTCGACGGCGCTCCGTCTGAAGTTCGATCGCGCCCCCGCCACCGATTGGTCCCCGCTCGCGACGACGGTGACGCTGCAGCGCGCCGACTCGACCATCGTGCCGCTGGGGCTCGCGATGCGCGCCGCGGCGTTCGACTCGCTTCGTGCCGCCCGCGCGGCCGCCGCCGACACCGTGACGCGGGACTCCGCGGCCGGCCCGCCGGCGCCGCGTGCCGCGCCGACGCCAGCCCGCGCGGGACCACCCACGGCCCGTGCGACCGCCCCACGAGACACGATGCCGGCCGTGCCGGCGCCCGTGATCGATCGGCCGGTCCCCGTGCTCTCTTGGGTCGTGCCGCTCGAGACGCGGCTCGTCCCCGGGACGTACCGCCTCAAGGTCCGCGAGGTGCGCGGCCTCACGGGCCGCGTCCGCGACTCCGAGCGAGAGATCCGTGTCCGACCGCCGGCGCCGCCGAAGGACTCGACCGCGGCCCGCCGCGACTCGACCGCCGCGCGGCCGCGACGCCCATGACCGACCCGCGCCGCACGCTCCCCGCCGTGGGGACGGTCCTCGAAGGACCGGCGGTGCGCGCCTGCGCGACGCACTGGACCGCGGCCATGGTCACCGACGCGGTTCGCGCCCTCCTCACCGCCGCGCGGGGTGGCGCCGCCGTCCCCGCCGACGATGCGGCGTGGGCCGCGGCGATCGACCGGCACCTCACGGCGCGCACGCAGGCCTCGCTGCGCCCCGTGCTCAATGCGACGGGGGTCGTGCTGCACACGAACCTCGGCCGAGCCCCACTCGCCCCCGCCGCGCTCGAGGCGATGGCGGCCGTGGCGCGCGGCGGTTCCACCCTCGAGTACGACGTCGCCGCGGGCGCCCGGGGTGATCGCCATGGCCACGCGACCGCACTACTGCGTGAGCTGACCGGCGCCGAGGACGCGCTCGTCGTCAACAACTGCGCCGCCGGCCTCGTGCTCGCCCTGCAGGCGCTCGCTGCCGGCCGCGAGACGTTGGTCAGCCGCGGCGAGCTGGTCGAGATCGGTGGAAGCTTCCGCGTCCCCGAAATCATGGCGGCGAGTGGCACCACGCTCGTCGAAGTCGGCACCACGAATCGCACCCACGCCGCCGACTATGCCCGCGCCGTGGGGCCTCGTACCGCGGCGATCGTGAAGGTGCACCGCAGCAATTTCGCGCTCGAGGGATTCGTCGCCGAGGCGACGGTTCCCGAGCTCGCGCCAATCGCCGCGCAGGCGGGGCTCCCGCTGATCCACGATTTCGGGAGCGGCCTCCTGATGGACCTCTCCGCGTGGGGCCTGTCCGGCGAGCCCACCGCCGGCGACGCCGTCCGTGATGGCGCGACCCTCGTGATCATGAGCGGTGACAAGCTGCTCGGCGGTCCGCAGGCGGGAATCGTCCTCGGCACGCGCGCGGCGATCGCGGCGCTCCGGCAACACCCGATGGCGCGGGCGCTCCGCGTCGACAAGCTCACCTTCGCCGCCCTCGAGGCGACGCTCGCGCTCTACCGCGACCCGGTGCGCGCTCGGTCGGAGATCCCGGCCTTGGCGATGCTGACCGCGGCGCCGGAAGCCATCCGCGCGCGCGCCGCGGTCGTGGCCGAAGCGATCGGCACCGCGGCCTCCGTGCACGCGAGCGAGGCGACCGTCGGCGGTGGGGCCTTCCCGACCGCGCGCATCCCGTCGGCCGCCGTCACCCTCGCTGGGGACGCGGCTGCGATCGAGCGACGCCTGCGCGCGGGGCGGATCCCCGTCATCGCACGGATCGCCGACGGGCACGTGCACCTCGATCTGCGCAGCCTCCCCGCTGAGGATGACGCGACCCTCGTCGCGCTCGTCCGGGAGGCGCTCGCGTGAGACCCGCGCTCTTCTGCGACCGCGACGGGACGCTGATCCACGACGCGCACTACCTGCGCGATCCCGCCGACGTACAGCTCCTCGACGGGACCGGCACGATGCTGCGCGCCTTTCGCGATGCGGGGTGGGCCCTCGTCGTCGTGACGAACCAGGCGGGGATCGCGCGTGGGCTGATCACGCCGGCGGAGTACGAGGCGGTGCGCGCGCGCCTCGACGCGCTGCTCGCGGCCGAGGGCGTCACGCTCGACGCCACCTACCACTGCCCCCATCACCCAGACTTCACGGGGCCCTGTCGGTGTCGGAAGCCGGGGACGGCGTTGTACGAGGCGGCGAGGACGGACCTCGCGCTCGATCTCGCCCGCTCGATCTGGATCGGCGACCGCTGGCACGACGTCGCCCCCGCGCTGGTGTTCGGCGGGCGCGGCATCCTCGTGCCGAGCGCGGACACGCCGGCGGACGAGCAGACGCGCGCCGTGCGCGAGGCGCTGGTCCTCCGGGATCGCCACGCCGTGACCGCCGCGCTCCTTCACACCGGGACGCGGCCATGACCGCCCCGCGCGCCCGCCTCGCCGTCCTCGCCTCGGGTGGTGGGAGCAACCTCCAGGCGCTCCTCGACCATTTCGCCGCCCTCGGCGACGCCGCGCCCGGTCAGGTGGGTCACGGCGGGGTCGCCCGCGCCGTCGCCGTCGCCGTCGACCGCGGGCGCCGGGCGGGAATCGCCACGGCGCATCTGCCGGCGCGCGAACACGCGCGACTCCTCCCGCTCCTGCGCGAGGCCGGCGTCACGCACGTCGTGCTCGCGGGCTACCTGCGCCTCATCCCGTCCGACGTCGTCGCTGCGTACCATGGCCGGCTCGTGAACATCCACCCCGCGCTCCTCCCCGCCTTCGGCGGTCCTGGAATGTACGGCCACCATGTGCACGAGGCCGTCGTGCGCGCCGGGGTCGCGACCACCGGGGCGACCGTGCACTTCGTCGACGAGCGCTATGACGAGGGCGCGGTGATCGCGCAGTGGGCGGTCCCGGTGCGCGCGGGGGACACCCCCGACGACGTCGCGGCGCGCGTCCTCGCGATCGAGCACCGGCTGTATCCCCGCTGCGTCGCGGCGCTCTGCGCCGACGATCTTCGTCTCGAGGCGGGACGCGTCATCGCGTCCCCCTCGCTCCCGTTCGAGCGGTTCGTCCCCGCGGACGCTCCGCCGCCCTCCTCCGCCTGATGCCATCGTCGATGCCCGCCGCCCTCCTCTCCGTCTCCGACAAGACCGGCCTCGTCCCCTTCGCCGAGGGGCTACACGCGCTCGGCTACACGCTCCTCTCCACCGGCGGCACCGCGAAGGCGCTGCGCACCGCGGGCCTCGCCGTGACCGACGTCGCCGACGTGACGCGGTTCCCGGAGATGCTCGACGGCCGCGTGAAGACGCTGCACCCCGCGGTGCACGGAGGCCTGCTGGCGCGTCGCGACCTCCCCGCCCACATGGAGGCGATCGCCGCGCACGGGATCGCCCCGATCGACCTCGTCTGCGTGAACCTCTATCCGTTCGTGCGGACCGCCGAGACGCCGGGGATCGCGCCGGACGAGGTGATCGAACAGATCGACATCGGCGGGCCGTCGATGCTGCGCAGTGCGGCGAAGAACTTCGCCGCGGTGACGGTGGTGGTCGACCCCGCGGACTATGCGCGGGTGCTCGAGACACTCCGCGCCGGTGGGGACGCGACACTGCGCCGCGACCTCGCCGAGAAGGTGTACGCTCACACCGCTGCGTACGACGCTGCGATCGCCGGCTGGTTCGCCGCGCAGCGCGGGGAACGCTTCCCCGAGCGGCTCACGCTCGCCTTCGAGCGGGCGCAGGCGCTGCGATACGGCGAGAACCCTGATCAGGGGGCGGCCTTCTATGTGGAGCGCCGCGGAAGCGGGCTGGGCGCGCTCCGCCAGCACGGCGGCAAGGAGCTCTCATTCAACAACCTGCTCGACCTCGAGGGGGCGATGCTCGCGGTGGCGCCGTTCAGCGGGCAGACCGCGTGCGCGATCGTGAAGCACACGACCCCCTGCGGGCTCGGCGTCGGCGCGACCCCGGTCGAGGCCTACCACAAAGCCCTCGCCTGCGACCCCGTCTCGGCGTTCGGGTCGATCATCGCCTTCTCACAACCGGTGGACCTCGCGGCGGCGGAGGCGGTGGCCTCGCTCTTCGTCGAGTGTGTCGTGGCGCCGGCCTTCTCCCCCGAGGCGCTCGCCGTACTCGGCGCGAAGAAGAACCTCCGCATCCTCGAGGGGATGGCGGCCGAGACGGCACCGACGCTCGACGTGAAGGGGGTCCGCGGCGGGATCCTCGTGCAGGAGCGCGCCGTCCCGCCGCTCGACGAGTCGGCGTGGTTGGTGGTGAGCGCGCGGCAGCCCTCCGCGGCGGAGCGGGCCGACCTCGCCTTCGCGTGGCGTGCCGTGGCCAGCGTCAAGTCGAACGCCATTGTCCTCGCCCGCGATGGCGCGACGATCGGGATCGGGGCGGGCCAGATGTCCCGCGTCGACGCCGCGTTCCTCGCGGTGCACAAGGCGCGGGCGGCCGGCCATGAGCCGCGGGGCGCGGCGCTCGGCTCCGACGCGTTCTTCCCCTTCGCCGATGGGGTGGAACAGGCCGCCGCCGCGGGCGTGACCGCCATCATCCAGCCCGGCGGCTCGGTGAGGGACGCCGAAGTCATCGCCGCCGCCGACGCCCACGGCATCGCGATGGTCTTCACCGGGCGCCGCACCTTCCGGCACTAGCCACCAGCCCGGCGGGGTGATGCGCCGCTCCCCGGGGGCCGGTGACTCCGCTCCCGCCCCCCGCGGTCCCTCTCTAGGTTTCCCCGTCTCCCCAGCCGACGACCCGATGTCCTCGACGACGCTCGACTATCGCCCGTCCTACCTCGCCGCGACCATCGCGGCCGGGCTCACGCTGCTCCTCTACATCCTCACGCTCTCGCCCGACTCGGCGATGTGGGACACGAGCGAGTACATCGCCGCCGCCTACACGATGGGGCTCCCCCATCCGCCGGGGAATCCGTTCTTCGTGCTCGTCGGCCGCGTGGCGTCGATCCTCCCGATCGCCCCGAACGTCGCGATGCGCGTGAACCTCCTCGCCGCGCTCTCGAGCGCCGTGAGCGCCGGGATGTGGTTCCTGATCACCGAACGCGTCCTCGTCGGGTGGTTCGCCGAGCGGTGGCAGCGGATCGTCGGCGGCTCGCTCGCCGTGTTGATCGGTGCCACCGCGTTCACCGTCTGGGGCAACTCGGTGGTGAACGAGAAGGTCTACACCGTCTCCCTCGCCGGGCTCGCGATCTGTGCCTGGCTCGTGGTGCGCTGGTGCGACGAGCCGGACGCCCCCAAGGCGAATCGCCTCCTCGTCCTCGTCGCCTACCTCTGCGGCCTCGGCTACGCGAATCACATGGCCGGGATGCTCGCGGTCCCCGCCCTCGGCATCGCGATCCTCGTCCGGCGCCCGGCGGTCCTCCTGCGCTGGCGGCTCCTCCTCGCGATGGTCGGCGCCGCGGTCCTCGGCGCCACGCCGTTCGCGACGCAGCCGATCCGCGCCGCGCACTTCCCCGCGATCGCCGAAGGGGAGCCGACCGGATGCTGGGAGAAGCTCGAGGCGTCCTGCACCTTCTCGCGCGAGACGTACGAGCAGTTCATGTACAACTTCAACCGCGGGCAGTATCAGAAGCCCCCGGTGTACGAGCGGATGGCCCCCTTCTCCGCGCAGATCGGGATGTGGTGGCTCTACTTCAAGTGGCAGTGGGTCCGCGACGCCTACGCCGAGCGCCCCGGCCTTCAGGGTGCGGTGGCGGCGTTCTTCCTCCTCCTGGGGTTGTTGGGCGGCTGGGTCCACTACAAACGCGACCCGCACAGCTTCGCCTTCTTCGGGCCGCTGATGCTCACGCTGACGCTCGGCCTGATCTTCTACCTCAACTTCAAGTACGGCGCCTCGCAGGCCCCCGAGCTCGGGGGGACCGTCGACCGCGAGGTGCGCGACCGCGACTACTTCTACCTCTGGAGCTTCTCGGCGTGGAGCGTCTGGGCCGCGCTGGGGCTCGTCTATCTCTGGGAATCGGTCGCCGTCACGCTCGGCCATCAGAAGACCCAGGTGGGGGCGCAGCGATTCGACCTCCCGACGCGCCGCAGCTGGCTCCTGAGCGCCCCGCTCCTCGCGGTGGCGTTCATCCCGGCGGTCTCGAACTGGTCGGCGGCGTCGCGCGCCGGGCAGGACGACACCTCCGCCTTCGCCATCGACATGCTCAACTCGGTGGAGCCGTACGGGATCCTCGTGACCGTCGGCGACAACGACACCTTCCCGCTCTGGTACGCGCAGGAGGTCCTGGGCGTCCGGAAGGACGTCGTGATCGCGAACACCTCTCTGCTCAACACCGAGTGGTACATCCGGCAGATCATCCGCCGGCCGATCTTCCCGTATGACTCGGCGAACGGGCCGAAGGCGTACGCGGGGCGCTCGTGGAAGATGCCGACGACCCCCGTCCTCGCGATGACGCTCGCGCAGGGGACGAGTGCCGCCCGCACGCAGCTCTTCCAGGACCTCCGCGATCCGATCACGATCACCAAGGACAGCATTCGCGCCGTGGTCCAGCCGCGGATCATCCCGCTGGCCGAGGTGCTCGTCCTCCAGATGCTGCTCGACAACGACGACCGCACCCTGCACTTCAGCCGCACCTCCGCCGACCTGGCCGAGTCCTTGGGCCTCGGCGCGTACGTCGTGATGCAGGGCCACGCGCGCCGCGTCGTCAACGCGCCCGTCGCGCCGAGTGCCACCATCGTCTCCGTGCCGGGCGAAGGCTACGTCGACGTGCTCCGCTCGAAGCAGCTCTGGGACGAGTTCAAGAGCCCGGACGCGCTCATCCGCCGCGGCGGCTGGGTCGATGGTCCGTCGCGTGGCATCCCGTTCCTGCTGGTCAGCACCGGGATCAGCACCGCCGAGGGGCTCAACCAGCTCGGCCTGCGCGCCGAGGCGGAGCAGCTCGTCTCGACGGTGCGCGACGTCGCCCGCGCGATGCGGTTCGACGACATCGCAGCGAGCCTCGAGGCCCAGATGCCGGCCCCGGCCCCGATCACGGGGCCCGACACCGCCGCCAAGCCGGAGTGAGCTGAGCCGCCGCCCGCGCGGCGGGACGGCGGATCAGCGGCGCAGCGCCAGCCCCACGCGGACCAGCGTGGGGGCACCGGGCGAGAGGTTGTCGTCGGTATGCGCCGTGAACCAGTAGCGGGTGCCGCTCAGATTCTCGGCGTTCACCTGCAGGCGGAGCCCCGCCGTGAGATCCAGCGAGAGCGCGCCGTCGAGCCGCGTGTAGCTCGGCAGCGTGACCGCGTTCGTGATCGAGGCGAACTGCGCCCCCTGATGGATCACCCCGAGCGCGACGCCGAGCCGCGGATGCGGCGTCACGCGGTTCCACCACGAGGCGCTGAAGCGCGGGACGAGCGGGGTGCGACGTCCCGCCGGGGCCGCCCGGGTGGTGGCCGTGATCCGCGCATCCTGCACGGCGAGCGCGCCGATGGTCCGCCACCGCGGGGTGATCTCCCCCTGCACCGCGAGTTCGAGCCCCTCGGCACGCTGTGCGCCCGTCGGCACCACGAGTCCCGCCGTCGGCGCGGGCGCCATCGTGCTGGCCCGGCCGAGCCGATAGAGGGTCGCACTCACGAGGAGGGCGTCTCGCGGTTCCACCCGGACACCGACCTCCACATTCGCGAACCGCTCGGGCGCCAATCCGGCGCGAGTGGCGTCGAGGAGATTGAACTGCTCCCCCGACTGCGGGAGCGCGGCGGCTGACCACCCGCCGAAGAGGGCGACGGCCGGCCGCGGCGTCCAGACGAGTCCCAGACGCGGCGATACGAACGCGTCCGTCCGCGCGAAGTCGGCCGTGGTGGGCCGGCGGTCGTCGAAGCGGAGCGCGAACCGGTCCCATCGCAGACCGGCGATGGCGGAGAGTCGGTCCGTGAGCGGGAACTGGTCCTGCGCCACGAGCGCGAGCAGCCGGAGGTCGTTCCCGTTGTCGAGCGCCGGCGCCCCGTCGAAGTCGGGCACGAAGGTGCGCCCACGGTCGAGGAGGCTGGCGATGGTCCCGGCGGCGTTGATGCGCGTGTTGTCGCTCCGCTGACGCCCCCCCTCCACCGCGACGAGCACGGTGTGTCGACGGCCACCGAGCTTCGGCGTCCACACCACGTCGAGCTGCGACAGCGCGTTGACGCGGTCGGTCGCACTCCGGTAGGCGGCGATCGGCAGGGTGCGATCGGCGGCGTTGATCGGGCCACCGGGGAAGACGTTGTCGTAGAACTTCGCGTGGTCGCCGACGGCGAGGACGGCACGCAGGGTGAGGTCGTCGCGCCACGGATGCTCGAGCGTCGCGCGCGCGGTCGCGACATCGACCCGGCTCCGCGACCAGGCCGGATTCCCGAAGAACGTCGTCACATCACCGCGCCAGGGGCCGCCATCCACGGACGGCACGCCACGGTCGACGGTACGATCGTCGGCGAACACCTCGCCCTGGAGGTCGAGGGACGTCGCGGCGCCGAGACGGAGGCGGGCCGCGGGGGCGACGCCGCGACGACCGATCGCCATCGCGTCACGGAAGGTCCCCCCCTGCTCGGCGACGGCGTTCAGGCGCCAGGCGAGCCGGTCTCCGGCGGCGCCGCCGAGATCGCCGGCGACGCGCGCTTGCCCGAACCCGCTGCCGAGGAGGTCCACCGCGCGCACACGCTGCCCGTCGGCCGCCTTCGTGACGCGATTGATCGCCCCGCCGCCGGTGCCACGCCCGAAGGCGAGGGCCGAGGGGCCCGCGATCACGTCGACGCGTTCGACGTTGTAGAGATCGCGAAGGTACTGCAGGTCGTCGCGGACGCCGTCGACGAAGAAATCCGCGGTGGACAGGTTGCCGCGCAGCACCGGGGCGTCCCGATGGCCCTCCCCCTGCGCCATCGTGACGCCTGGGACGTACCGGACCAGTTCCCCCATCCCGGTCATCGCTTGATCCGCGATGATGTCCCGCGTGACGATGGTCACCCCCTGCGGGGTCTCCATCAACGAGGTCGGCGTGCGCGTGAGCGACCGGAGGGTGCTCGCCCGGTATCGGTCATGTGTGCCGAGGATGCGGATGGTGTCCACGGCCTGTGGATCGGCGGAGGCGGCCTGCTGGGCGCTGATTGTTGCCGGGGTGAACCCTCCGACGGTGAGACCGAAGCCGATGCAGGCCAACCCGTTGCGGGCGCGGCAGATATGGCGACGGGATCGACTCGGGTTCGACCGGCCTATCCGAACTAAAGGGAACACTTCTATCCCCATTCAACTCGTGAGAACGCTTCTCAACAACGAGGCGGGAGGATATCGAATCCCGATGAACGCTGTCAAGTATGTGTGTCTCGGCACCGGCACGACCGGCCCAGCCACCCCTCCCCGCTTGCTCCTGACCCATCTCGCCCACCCCCACGCGCTGAGTATCTTCGGGACGCGATGCCGGCCACACCGCGCATCGGGAGGGTTGGCAGAATGGCTATTGCAGCGGTCTTGAAAACCGCCGTCCGAAAGGACTTCTGGGTTCGAATCCCAGGCCCTCCGTCGCACGCGCCGCACCACACACCGCGATCCCGCAAGACCGAGCGATCGTCGATTCGCTCGAGATCGGTCGGCGTACTGCCTTGCCTCCCTCTCTCACACCCGCGACATTTCGCGTTCGCTCGGCGCCCACTCGCCGGCCGAGAGGAGACGTGGCCGAGAGGCTGAAGGCGACGGTTTGCTAAACCGTTATACGGGCTTAAACCTGTATCGAGGGTTCGAATCCCTCCGTCTCCGTGGTACGGGTCTGCCGGCTCCTCGCGCCGGTGGGCCCGTTCGCACATCCAGACCCCGATGACCGCACCCACTCCGCCGCGCCTCCGCTTCGCCCCCTCGCCGACCGGTTACCTCCACGTCGGCGGGGCGCGCACCGCTCTCTTCAACTGGCTCCTCGCCCGAAAGACGGGCGGCCAGTTCCTCCTGCGCATCGAGGACACCGACAAGGCGCGCTCCACCGACGAGTCGACCCGCGCCATCTTCGAGGGGCTCACCTGGCTCGGCCTCGACTGGGACGAGGAGGTCGTCTTCCAGGGCGCGAACCTCGAGCGCCACCGCGCCGACGCCGCCCGGATGCTCGCCTCGGGCGCGGTCTACCGCTGCTTCTGCACCACCGAGGAGCTCACGAAGCGCCGCGAGGAGGCGGAGGCCCGCAAGGAGGCGTTCAAGTACGACCGCCGGTGCGACCTCCTGCCCCCCGCCGAGGTGCAGCGCCGCGTCAGCGCCGGCGAACCGCACGTGCTCCGCTTCCGCGTCCCCGCGGGCGAGACGGCGTGGGACGACCTCGTCCACGGCGTCATCACCTTCCCGAACAAGGACATCGAGGACTTCGTCATCCTCCGGTCCGACGCGACGCCGATCTACAACCACGCGGTCGTCTCCGACGACATCGCGATGGGCGTCACCCTCGTGATGCGCGGCGACGACCACATCTCGAACACGCCGAAGCAGATCCTGCTCTACCAGGCCCTCGGCGCCGAGCTCCCCCGCTTCGGCCACCTGCCGATGATCCACGGCACCGACGGGAAGAAGCTCTCCAAGCGCCACGGCGCCACCGCGGTCGGCGACTACCAGCACCTCGGGATCCTCCCGCAGGCGATGGTGAACTTCCTCGCCCTCCTCGGCTGGTCCCCCGGCGGTGACTTCGACGAGGTGATGTCCCTCGAGCAGCTGATCGAGGCCTTCTCCACCGACGGCCTGCTTCGGAAGGCGAGCGTCTTCGACCCGAAGAAGCTCGAGTGGATGAACGGGCAGCACCTCTCGCGCCTCCCGCTCGAGGCGCTCGAGCCGCGCGTGACCCCACTCCTCGTGGCCGCGGGGCTCGCGACCGCCGAGGACCTCGCCGCGCGACACGAGTGGTACCTGAAGCTCCTCGACCTCCTGCGTGTCCGGTCGCGCCTGATCGACGACATCGTCCGGCAGGCGGAGCCCTACTTCCGCGATGCGATCGCCTACGATGCCGACGCGGTGGCCAAGCAGTGGAAGGAGCCCGCCGTGGTGCGCCCCCTCCTCGCGGCGACGCGCGAGACGCTCGCCGCCCTCCCCGCCTGGGAGCCGGCTGCGATGGAAGAGGCGCTCCGCGCCCTCGCCGAGGCACAGGGCGTCGGCGGCGGGAAGATCTTCCAGCCGCTACGCGTGGCGCTCACCGGCCTCGGCGTCTCGCCGGGGATCTTCGACGTGATGGTCGCGCTCGGTCGCGAGCGAACGCTCCAGCGCATCGCCGACGCCGAGGCGAAGCTCGGCACGATGGCGTGATGAGTCCGGGCACCGCGCCGCTGCGCACGGTGCCCGATCAGCAGGTCGTCACACGTCCAGCGTGCGGTCCGCGGCGACGACGGTGTTGAGCAACACGTCGACGCCGTTCGCGATCTCCGGCGGCCGCGAGAACTCGCGCGGCGAGTGACTGATCCCGCCGACGCTCGGCACGAAGATCATCCCCATCGGGCCGATGTGCGCCATCTCCTGCGCGTCGTGCCCCGCCCCGCTGGGCATCCGCTGCGTCCCGAGCCCGAGCGCGCCGGCACTCGCCTCGATCCACCCCATCACGCGCGGGTCGGCCATCGCCGGCTCGCTGCTCGTCGCCTCGCGGAAGGTGAACGTGGTGTTGGTCGCCGAGCCGATCTCCCGACCGATCTGCTGGAAGCGCGCGGCGAAGCGCGCGACCTTCGCCGCATCGAGGTCCCGGAGGTCCACGGTGAGCTGCACCTGCCCTGCGATCACGTTGCGCGTGTTCGGGAGCGCCACGACGCGACCGACGGTCGCGACCTGCCGACCGGGCTCCGACCGGATCGCCTCGTTCACCGCGATGGTGAACTTCGCCGCCGCGAGGATCGCGTCCTGCCGCTGGTCCATCGGGGTCGCGCCCGCGTGGTTGGCGAATCCCTCGATCGTCACCTCGAACCACTTGAGCCCGACGATGCCGAGGACGACGCCGATCGGCGTGCCCGACCGGTCGAGGTTCCCCCCCTGCTCGATGTGCAACTCCAGGTAGCAGGCGACGCTTCCACGCGGCCGTACCACCTCGGCCAGCCGCGCCGGGTCGCCACCGATCAGCCGGATGCCGTCGCGGATCGTCTTGCCGGACCGCGCGACGCCGTCGAGGTCCACCGGCGCGCCGATCGCGAGTTTGCTCCCGATCGTCCCACCCTCCTCGTTCTGCCAGCAGACCACGTCGATCGGGTGCCGCAGCCGGACCCCTTGCGCCTGCAGGGCACGCGCGACGCCGATCGCCCCGAGGCTGCCGACCGGCCCGGCGCGGTTCCCCCCGTCGGTGACGGAATCGCCGTGCGGCCCGAGGACGATGGCGGGGCGCCGTGGGTCG
>CAZGIE010000008.1:0-25746 GCA_964526485.1 uncultured Gemmatimonas sp.
ACCTCTTCCCGCTCTGGCAGGATGGGGTCTCGATCGGCGCGATTCTGTCGGGGAGCGGAGCACCGCCGTCGCGCGGGTCCACGCCGGCGCCCGGCCGTCTTTCCGTCGGGTTGGAGCTCTCACCGAACGAGGCGGAGGCGGTCGCGGACGGCATCGCGCGCCCGGTGCTGCGTGGGGCGTGGGGCGGGCTCGTCCGCGAGGCCTACGCCAGCCGCGCGGCGATCCGGATGATCCTCGCCCGCGTGCGCGAGGACGACCGTGCGCTCCTCCCGGATGTCGTGCCCGCCGTCGAGGGGTTGGTCGACGTCGTCCGCGTGCACGCCGCGGTGTTGCACGCCGTCGACTGGGCGGTGACTCACGACGGGCGCCCCGATGCGCTTCCCGCCGAGCTGCGGGAGCGCCGTTACCAGGTCGCGGCGCAGTGCGAGGGGGTCGCGGACGCCCTGGAATCACTCCGGGGTGCCCTCGTCACGTTACGAACCGCCCTCTGAAAGAGTCGCTTGTTGTCTGGCGATTCGGACGCTTTGGTGTATCATTACATGGCTGTCCGGATCGCGCTGGTGGCGTTGCAGGCTAACGCCTTGTCCAACAACGACTTGACTCGACCTGAGTGCGATGACCATTCCCGTCGTCCCGCCGACCTCCGTTTTCGCGCCGCCGCCTCCTCCTCTTGAGCCGGTGACGTTCCCGCTGGGTTGGCTGCTCGACCATGCGTCAGCACCGATTCAGTATCGAGCCATCATCGACGTTGCGAAA
Source organism: uncultured Gemmatimonas sp. (assembly GCA_964526485.1). Taxonomy (GTDB): domain Bacteria; phylum Gemmatimonadota; class Gemmatimonadetes; order Gemmatimonadales; family Gemmatimonadaceae; genus Pseudogemmatithrix. The sequence continues at coordinate 757 of CAZGIE010000008.1, forward strand.
ATGGGTGGGCAGGTCGATCCGACGTTCCACCTGCTCCCGTATTCGTACCGGCCGGCACTCGAGCTCGCGGTGCAGGCCGACATCAACGGCATCTGGAACCGCGCGATCCTGGCCGTCCCGTCTGGGCGGGCGGAGCATTTCGCGGGGGTCGGGACGGTCCCGGCGTTCCGTCGCCTGACCGAGTGCGGCTGGGACAAGGACGCGCCGCCGCTGCTGCACACCCGTCGGGCGCTCTTCCCGCTCCTCGCGGAGGATGTGGATCCGGCGAAGATGTACGAGTTCGCGCCGACCAAGCGCGTGGAGCCCGAGCTCCTCGCGCATCATCGGCAGGGGCTGCGCGAGGCGGCGGGCGCCGCGCTCGCCGGCGCCGGATTCGAGGCCGATCCGCGGTTGCGTGGCGTCGCGCGTCGCGTGCTGGATCGCGTCGGGGAATTCCTCCGCTCGCCGCTGGCCGAGAAGCCCTGGATCCGCGTCGGGAACAAGCAGGTCCTCCATCCGGAGGCCGCCCCGCCGACGCTGCACGCGCTCCATCTCATCGCGCACATGCCGCTCTTCCAGAGCGAGCATTACGAGACGATGGAGCTCCTCTACGCCTATCTCTCGCGTCCGCTGCCGCGCCAGGAGCCGGTGCAGCAGATCGGGACGCAGCTCGTCCCCGTGCCGCACGTCGTGCTCGGCGACCATCTCCCGCATCGCAACGCGGTGGAGGACGACGTGCCCGCCGCGCTCGCATGGCTCGAGCTGATGGCGCGCCTCGGCTTCCTGCGGCGGAACGAGGTGTGGCAGAAGATGTACGAGCGCTTCGTCGACGACTGCGGGCGCGACGGCGTCTGGCATCCCCATAAGGGGATGGCGATGCCGAAGAGCACGAATCCCTACGTCTGGCCGATGTTCCCGCTGGAGGAAGTGCACGGCGGCGATGAGCGGTGGACCGACGTCACCTTCCGCATCGGGCTCATCGCCCGGCTCTCGGGCCGGCCGATCGAGGTGATCTGACCCGTGTCCGAGGCGGCGCTCACCCTCGCCCAGCAGGAGGCGAGGACCTCCGAGGTCACCTTCGCGGACCTCGGGCTCTCCCCCGCGATGCTCGCCTCCCTCGAGGCGTCGGGCTACACGCGGCCGACGCCGATCCAGGCGCAGGCCGTCCCGCTCGCGCTCAAGGGGCGCGACCTCATGGGGCTCGCGCAGACGGGCACCGGGAAGACCGCGGCGTTCACGATCCCGATCATCGAGCGGCTCATGGGCGGGCCGACGCGCACGCGCGCGCTCATTCTCACGCCGACACGCGAGCTCTGTCAGCAGGTCGAGGCGAGCATCCGGAAGTACAGCGGCGGTACCGGACTCGACGTGATCTCCGTCTACGGCGGCGTCGGCTATGAGGCGCAGACCACGGCCCTCAAGAACGGCGTCGACATCGTCGTCGCGACCCCGGGCCGACTGATCGACCATCTCGAGAAGCAGCACGTCGTCTTCGACGACCTCGAGGTGCTGGTGCTCGACGAGGCGGATCGGATGCTCGACATGGGGTTCGCCCCGCAGATCAATCGGATCGTCGCGCAGATCCATCCGTATCGGCAGACGCTGCTCTTCTCGGCGACGATGCCCCCTGAGGTCGAGGCGCTCGCGCGGAAATACCTACGGAAGCCGCAGGTGGTGCAGGTGGGGCGGCGCTCGCAGGCGGCGGCGACGGTGCGGCACTGCGTCTACCCGGTGCCGAAGCACAAGAAGATGGAGCTGCTCGTGCACCTGCTGCGCGAGGCGGGGGCCGACGATTCGGTGCTCGTCTTCACGCGCACCAAGCACGGCGCCGACCGCGTGGTGCGGCATCTCGCCGACGCGGGGTACGCCGCGGACGCGCTCCACGCCGACAAGACGCAGGCGCAGCGGGAGCAGGCGCTCGCGCGGTTCAAGGCGGGGGAGACGAAGCTCCTCGTCGCGACCGACATCGCGCAGCGCGGGCTCGACATCTCCGGCATCACGCACGTGATCAACTTCGACGTCCCGCAGCAGGCGGAGGATTACGTCCACCGGATCGGCCGCACCGCGCGCGCCGCGAAGGAGGGGGATGCCTTCACTTTCATGTGCGCCGACGAGATCGGGATGGTGCGGACGATCGAGCGGGTGATCGGGCAGGAGATCGCGCGGGTCTCGGTCCCCGGGTTCGACTTCGGCACCTGAGGTCGGCCGCCACCGCGCGCCGCCGCCCCGTCGCCGCTCACCAGCTCGTTCGGAGCCGCCCCAGCCGGCTGACCGTCACCGTCTCCGCGCGCGCCCCACTCGTGACGACGATCGTCGTGTTCGCGAGCCCGTGGCCGAGCCCTGACGGTGCGTAGGTGATCGTGTCGCGGGTGGCGCGGAGCGTGACGCGGTGGTCGGCGCCGACGCGACGCACCAGTACCGTGTCGAGGTCTCCCTCCACCCGCATCGCCGCCGTCGCCTCGTCGACGATCACCCGGACATACGCTGAGCGCGCGATCGCGGCGGTGCGCCCCAGATGCACCGCCCCCGCCACCGCTTCGGCGGCCTGTGTGACGCGGAGGCGGTCGAGCGCGCCGCCGGTCCGTGGGAGCGCGACGGAGGCGAAGAGGCCGATCAGCGCGCAGGTGACGACGAGCTCGATGAGGGTGAATCCGCGGGGCATGAGGACTCCGGTGGGGGACGCCACAGGGTGCGTACATTCCCTGCGGCCCCTCGCATCCCCACCACGCCACCGGTACCGATCCGATGCCGCGTCCCGCTCCTCGCCCCCGCCGTCCGTCCGCGCCCCGTGGTCCGCACGCCCCGGCCCGGCCCACGCACCTCGTCGTGCTGCTCTCCGCTCTCGTCGTCGGCGCGGGGTGCTACCGCGATCCCCAGGCGCAGCTCGACGAGGCCCAGGCGCAGCTCGACCTCACGGCCACCCTCGAGGACCTCGGGAGCCGATCCGCGGACCTCCAGTTCCAGCTCGATTCCCTCCGCGCCGTGGTCGCGCGCCAGGACACAGCGATCGCGCGCCTCGCGAACCTCGCGGGGGTGCCCTATCCCCGATAACTTGCGCCCATGCGCGTGAGCATCGAGTACTGCACCGTCTGAAACTACGAGGCGCGGGCCGTCGGTCTGGCGGCCGCGATCCGGGAGACCTGGCCCGACGCCGAGGTGGGGATGATCCCCTCCGGCGGCGGGGTCTTCGAGGTCACCCTGGATGACCGGTTGGTCTACTCGAAACGGCAGACGGGGCGTCACGCGCGGCCCGGGGAGATCCTCTCCCTCCTCCGCGCCGCCGCTGGCAGCTGATACCTGACCTCTGATACCTGTCTCTCTGATGCGGATTGCCATCTCCACCGGCGGCGGTGACGCCCCGGGCCTCAACGCCGTCATTCGCGCCGCGACCCTCTCCGCGCTCTCCCGCGGGTGGTCCGTGCTCGGGATCAAGCGCGGCTACGCCGGTCTCCTCGGTGACGACGAGATCGTCCCGCTGACCGTCGAGTCGGTGCGCAACATCGGCCACCTCGGCGGCACGATCCTGCGCACCACGAACCGCGGGAGCCCGTTCGACTTCCCGCGCCAGCAGCCTGACGGCTCGTATGTGAGTGTCGACCGCTCCGACGAGATGATCGAGAACGCCCGCAACCTCGGGATCCAGGCGATGATCTCGATCGGCGGCGACGGGTCGCTCGCCATCGCGCAGAAGCTCGTGGACAAGGGGATGCGGATCGTCGGCGTACCGAAGACGATCGACAACGATGTCTCGTGCACCGTCACGACTTTCGGTTTCGACACCGCGGTGCAGACGGCGATCGAGGCGATCGACAAGTTGCAGACCACCGCCGAGAGCCACGACCGCGTGATGGTGCTCGAGGTGATGGGGCGCGACGCGGGGTTCATCGCGCTGCACTCGGGGGTCGCGGGCTCCGCCGACGTGGTGCTCCTCCCCGAGATCCCGTGGCGCCTCGACAACGTCTGCGAGACGATCATGGAGCGCGACCGGAGCGGCCGGAAGTTCGCGATCGTCGTCGTCGCCGAGGGGGCGATGGACGAGAACGGGGAGACGTCGCTGATCGGGGAGTCGATGCCGGGCCAGGCGCCGCGCATCGGCGGGATCGCGCACCGACTCGCGAAGTCGATCCAGGCGCGGACCGGGAAGGAGTGCCGCGCGCTCGTGCTCGGCCACCTGCAGCGCGGCGGGATGCCGACGGGGTACGACCGCTTCCTCGCCACCCGCTTCGGCGCGGCGGCGACGCAGGCCGTGGCCGACGGGAAGTGGGGGCATATGGTGGCCCTCCAGACGCCGCACATCGTCACGGTGCCGATCGTCGACGTGCTGAAGGAATCGAAGCGCGTGGACCCGCGGCACGACGTGGTGCAGACCGCGCGGGCCTGCGGCATCAGCTTCGGGGATTGATGACGGCGGTCCGGCGAACCCTCGCGCGCCCGACGGGTATGAGGACGGGTCTCCTCACCCGTCCCACCGTGCGCTTCGCCACCCTGCTCGCCCTCTGCCTCGTTCTGGGCGCCCCCGGTCTGCTCGCCGCCCAGGTGCGCGGCGTCTCCGTCTCCGCGCCCGCTGCGCCCGCCGCTCCCCGAACGGCCACGCCCGCCGTCCCGGTCCATCTCCTCCCCCCCGCGGGGAAGTGCCGGGTCTGGATGGAGGCGGTGCCCGCCCCGCAGCAGCCGGCGCCCACTGACTGTGCCACGGCGCTCCGCCTGAAGCCGGCGAACGCGGTGGTGCTCTATGGCCCGCCACTGCGCGAGGAGGACGAGGCGTTCGAGCGGACACGCCCTGTGCCGGCGAAGGCCGCCGCGAAGCCCGCCGCCCGGCCGCCCGCGGAGCGTCGCCCGTAACCTCCCCCGACGGCACCCCGCGGTCCGTCCAGGACCGCTATCTCCCCCCGGACCACGACGCCTTCGTCCGGTCGGGTGATGCGCGGGGCCGTCTCATCGTCATCGCGCCGACGCGCGCGGCGTGCGAGACCATCGAGCTCGCCTTCGGGCTCGAGCTCGAGACCCTCCTCTGGTCGACGCGCGGCGCCGAGCTGACGGCGCTCGCCGAGCGGATCGCGGAGTCCCCCGACCGGCCACGCCCGGGATTCGGGATCGTCGCCGGCACGGGGACCGGGAAGACCCTCGCCGTCCGCCCCCTCGCGCATGTGCTCCTCGCGACCGACACGCTCCGCGTCGGCGTGGTGAATCGCGAGCGCGAGGCGACGCCCGAGACGCCGAGCTGGAACGTCGTCATCGTCACCACGGGGATCGCGCGGCGCTGGTTCCAGGACGGCGCGATCCGGCCGCATGACACCCTCGTGGTGGACGAGATCCACCAGACGAGCGCCGAGCTCGAGCTCTGTCTCGCGCTCGGCAAGCGCACGGGGTGCCGGTTCCTCTGGTTGAGCGCGACGGTCGACCCGTCGTTCTATGCGCGGTATCTCCACGCGGCCGAGGTGATCGAATCGAGTGCCTTCGATCCCGCGAAGGCGGCGCGGGTGGTGGTGGAGCGGAAGCCCCCGACGCGCTTCCTCGATGACCGCTTCCTGCAGCAGGTGATCAAGGAGCGGCGCGGCGTCGGCGTCTTCCTGCCGACGCGCGCGGCGGTGGAGGCGGTCGCGGCCGACGTCGGCGCGCGCTACCCGCGGCTCAATGTGGCGTTCTACCACGGCGGCGAGCCGATCCGCGCGATCCGACCCTTCCTCGAGGGAGAGGTCGAGAAGCCCTTCCTCCTCGCGATGACGGCGGCGGGGCAGAGCGCGCTCAACGTGCGCGGGCTCGACACCGTGGTGATCGACGACACGCGCTTCGCGAACGTCGTCGAGCATGGGCGGAACGTACTCACCAAGCTGCATCTGGGCGCGAATGAGATTCTGCAGATGGCGGGGCGGGTGCACGGGCGCGTCGCGGGGGGACGGGTCTTCCTCCTCTCGGACCGCGACCTCCGCTTCGACCGGCTCGAGCCGACCGCCCCCGACTTCCAGCTCGCGGGGGACTCCGAGCGCGTCGCGCTCACCTGCGCCGCCCTCGGCGTGCGCGCCGACGCCCTCGACCTCCCCGTCCCGCTCGATGCGCGCTCGTACCGCGATGCGGTCGCCTTCTTGGGGACGCGTGGGATCATCGAGGGGAACCGGCTCACGGCGTACGGCCGCCAGGTGGAGGCGATGCCCGTCGACCGGCCCTGGGCGGAGCTCCTCGTCCACTGCGACGACGAGCTGTTGCCCTATGTGAGCGTGATGGCGAGCATCGAGTCGCTGCACCGGATGACGCGCGAGGATCGTGACCTCGCGGGGCTCGTCGTCGCGGGGAGCGATCATCTCACGACCTACAACGTCTACGCCGAGGCCTTCGCGCGGTGCGGATACGTGGGGGAGGTGTACGGGCTGCCGCGGCACCTCTTCGACGAGAGCGTGCAGCGGTGGGCCGAGGGGCGTGGGGTGCTGGTGAAGGCGATCGAGGACGCTGCGCTCGCGATGGCGAGCATCCATCGCTCGGTCGGCGTGCCGCTGCCGACGACGATGCCGCGGACGACGCCGGCGATCGAGCGACGCTTCGTGGAGCTGCTGGCGCGGATCATGCCGTTCCAGCTGGTGATCGACGAGGAGACGGCGACGGGAGACGAGGCGCGCGTCTCGAAGACGAGCGTCTGCGGGAGCTGGGGCGCGGTCGCGGGGACGCTACGGTACTTCGCCGACAAGTTCGGCGTCCCGCGCGCGGCGATCGAGGGGACGCAGCTCCCGATGGACCTGGTGCGGCGGCATGCGCTGCGGCAGGCGCCGCGTGTGGCGTACGATCCCTCGAAGCGCGACCGCCCGCTCGCCCTCGAGCGCGGGCTCACCTACTTCGGCTTCACGCTCGAGCATGAGCGCGAGCCCCTCGCCGATTTCACGGCCGAGCTGGCGCCGCAGATCCGGCGTGTGCTCGCCGAGGCGCTGGCCCGCGGGGAGGCGCGGCACCCGGCGGTGCCGCGGAATCGCGAGGCGATCGAGGCGGTGCGCGAGACGTGGCGCCGGTCGGGTGGGGTGACGCCGCGCCTGCAGCTCGCGGAGCTCACGGCGTGGTACGAGGCCGCCCTCGGCGATGTGCACGATCTGCATCAGTTCCGGGCGGCGCCGTTGCGCCTTGAGGCGTCGGCGTTCGTGTCGGACGAGGTGCGCGCGCGGTGGGCGGCGTTGCCGGGTGCGGCGGAGATCCGCGAGCGCACCGTACCGATTCACTATGAAGTGGAAGAGACACCGGCGGGCCCGGTCGGCGTGGCGCGGCTCGTGCTGAACGAGAAGCTCGCGCGCGGGCTCGTGGCGGAGGAGCTCCCGGTGCTCGACCGGCCGCTGCGGTTCACCGTGACGCGTGGCGCGCGCGGGGCGGTGCGGGCGGGCTCACTCGAAGAGCTCGCGGCGAAGCTCGCGGCCCCGTGGAGCGAGGGGGAGTCGCGTGGGGATCGCAGTGGTCGCGGCGACCAAGGTGGGCGGGGTGGACGGGGTGATGCGGGCGGTCGTGGTGGGCGTGGGGACCGGCGGGGCGGGGGGAGAGGCCCGTGGAGGAAGCGCTGAAGGCTGAAGGCTGGAAGCCGGAAGCTGAAAGCTGGAAGCTGCCGGCGCCATGGATGAGACCGACACTCCAACAGTGCCGTATATTTTCTTAACACATACTTGTCGCTTTAAGCCTTAAGCCTTTAGCATTCAGCAACTTACGAGATATCCAATATCTCTGTTGACATTAGGACTTTCGAGTCCAATATTAGGTCCGTGACCCAGCGCAGATTGCAGATCATCGACGCCGCGGCGGAACTCATCGCCGAGAAGGGGTTCGTGCAGACGTCGGTGGATGACGTGATCGCGCGGGCGGGGCTCAGTGGCAAGAGCCACTTCTACCACTACTTCAAGTCGAAGGACGCGCTCGGGCACGAGGTGCTCGCGCGGCAGTTCGACCTGCTCGGGGAACGCGGCCTCGCGATCCTGCGTGAGCCGTCCATCGAACCGATCGAGCGCCTCCTCGTCTTCATCGATTCCGTGGTCGCGATGCAGGTGGAGCGCGGGATGCGTGGGGGATCGCCCTTCGGCGCGCTCGCCGGCGATATGGCGGAGCAGGATGAAGGGTTCCGCGTGCGGATCGCGCGCGTCTTTCGCGGCTGGATCGACGAGATCGCCGGACTCCTGCGTCAGGCGGAGGACCGCCTCGAGGAGGGGGTCGACCCGGTGCGTCTCGCGCGTTTCATCGTCGCGACGCTCGAGGGGGCCACGACGATGGCGCGGATGAAGCGCGACGTCGGGCTGATGCACGGGGTGGCCTCGGACCTCAAGCGCTTCGTCTCGAGCCACGTGCGCGGGGAGGTCATCTCCTGATGATCCAGGGCCACGCCGCCACCGCCGCCTCGTTCACGGCCCCGCATCCCCGGGCGTCGTTCGACGCCGAGGCGATGCGCCATCTCGACGCGCTCTACGCCTTCGCGCTGAAGCTCACCCGCGCGCGCGAGGACGCCGAGGACCTCGTCTCCGACACGATGCTCCGCGCCATCGAGCGCTGGGAGCAGTATCGGATGGGGACGAACATCCGCGCCTGGCTCTTCACGATCCTCTATCACGCCTTCGTCAGCCGGAAGCGTCGCGTCGACGCGCGCGAGGTGCAGCCTCTCGAGGACGAGGACGGCCGCCAGGTCTTCGAGGTCGTGGGGGATGCGGACCCGGAGACGGGGTTCTTCGACTCCTTCCTCGACGAGGGGATCGTCGCCGCCATCGCCGACCTGCCCGACGAGTATCGCTCGGCGGTCGTGATGAGCGACCTGCACGGCCTGCGGTACGCGGAGATCGCGGGGGTCCTCGGCGTCCCCGAGGGGACGGTGAAGTCGCGCCTCTTCCGCGGCCGCCGACTGCTGCAGGAGCGCCTCCGCGGGTACGCGGAGGAGATGGGCTACCTCAAGCCGAACGCCGCCGTCGTCGCTGCGCCTTAGCGCGGTTCCCGCAGGTGCGCATGTCGCACCAGCGGCGCGTGTGGGACTTGGTGTCGTCGGCGAAGTGGCGCGGGCAGCGCCGGTCGGCGCAGCCGCGGATCCGGTCGAACTCGCCGCGCACGAGCGAGTCAACCGCGGACTCCACGATCGGGATGACGAGCCCGCCGAAGACGTCGCCGACGGGGACGAAGGTGCGGACGTAGCGGTCCTCGACCGCGTCGACGCGCCGGGTGCCGACGGCGCGTCCGAGGACCCGGTTGATCTCCGCGACGGCGCCGTCGCGCGCGAGCTGGCCGGCCGGGCCGCGTCCGCGTTCGAGGAGGGCGCGCAGCGCGGCGCGGATCCGCCGAGCCTCCACCAGGGCGGCGGTGGCGCCGGAGGGTTGGTCGAGCGCCCGACGCCGCAGCGCCGAGGCGCGTGCCGCATCGATGAGTTGTGCCGCCTCGAGCCAATCGACGTACTTGTCGAAGGCGTCGATGGTGTCGAGCCGGACGCCGAGGCGCGCGTCGTCGGTGTTGACGAAGTCGAGCCAGAGACGGCCGCCGACGAAGATGAACGCGGGCACCGGGGCATCGGCCATGCGGCGAAGATAGCCGGACCGGCCGGTGCGTGGCGATGGTGCGCGCGTAGATTCGTCGGATGACCGATCCCGCCCCCATGCCGTCCGCCCTGTCGTCATCGCTCGCGCGCGTCGCGGTGGGGTCCCGCAATCCGGTGAAGGGCGCGGCGGTACGCACCGTGCTCGGGCGGGTGGCGCCGCAGGCGACGCTCGAGACGGTGGCGGCGGCGAGCGGGGTCCCCGACCAGCCGTTCGGGGACGTGGAGACGATCGCCGGCGCCCGCGCGCGTGCGATCGCCGCCCGCGCGGCGACGGATGCCGACCTCGGCGTCGGGCTCGAAGGGGGTGTGGTCGATGGCCCCGAGGGGATGCGGACCTGCGCCTGGTGCGTCGTGGTGGACCGTGACGGCCGAGAGGGCGTGGGTGGATCGCTCGCGATGCCGCTCCCCGATGCCGTCGCGCAGATGATCCGCGGCGGGATGGAGCTGGGCCACGCGATGGACGCGCTCGTCGCCGCCTACGGCACCAAGTACGGCGCGGGTGCGGTCGGGATCCTGACGGCGGGACTGATCGACCGGCAGGGGGCGTACGAGGTCCTGGTGACCTATGCGCTGGCGCCGTTCCTGCGGCGCGAGCTGTACGAGCGCTAGGAGCTAAAGGCTGGAAGCTGAAAGCTGGACGCGAACGGCGACGCGTGGTGCGCCTCCAGCCTTCAGCGTTCAGCCTTCAGCCTTTCGTCGGCCTCAGCACCAGCACCGGGCGGCCCGCCGTGCGGATGAGCTTGTCGGCGACCGAGCCGACGAAGACGCGGGAGAGGCCGCGACCCTGCGTCGCGATCGCGACGACGTCCGGGTCCGTCTCCTTCAGGTGCGCCTGCAGGCTTTTCGTCGGCGAGAGGTCCATCCGCACGGTCGCCGTCGTCGGCACCCCGCCCGTCGTGAGGGTGTGCGCGATGTCGTCGAGCGCCCGCTTGGCGAGCGCAGCCTCGGCGTCGATGCCGAACGGGTCGGGGCGATCCGTCGGGAGGTGGGAGATCACGTCGCCCGGGACATACGGCGCCACCACGCGGACGAGGTCGAGCGTCGCGCCGTAGGCGAGCGCGAGGTCGCGCGCGACGGGGAGGATCGCGGCCGCCCGTTCGCTCCCGTCGAGGGTGACGGTGATGCGGCGCGGGGCGAACGGTCGCTCGGGATGCGCTTCGTTCTCCGGTAGCGTCAGTACCGGCCGGTGGGAGTGCCGGATCACCGCGTCGGCGACCGAACCGAGCCAGTCGGGGGCGAAGCCACCGGCCCCGTGTGTCGTCATCACGACGAGGTCGGCGAGGAGCCGATCGGCCACCTCCTCGATGAGGCCGGCCGGGCTGCCGTCCTCGCAGAGCGGCGTCACGCGCACCCCGTGCGTCGCCGCGGCGCGCTCCGCCACGCCGGTCACGTACGTCCGCGCGTGGCGTCGGACGGCGTCGTCGGCCTCCAGCATATCGTGCGAGAAGATCGCCCCCTCGGCCGTGGCGCCCACGACGGTGATCGGCACGTGCGCGCGGACCAGGTGCACGGCGCCGCCGGTGCGCTTCGCGAGGTCGCAGGCGACGGGGATGGCGCGTTCCGCGAGCGACGAGCCGTCGAGCGGGACGAGGAGGGTGCGCAGCATCGGGGGCTCCAGGGTGAGGGCGGCGCGCGGCGTCCGGTGCCGTGCGCGCCGAGAGGTTAGCATTCCCTCACGGCCTGCGTCCGTAGGCGTTTCCCGCATCCGTCGTGAGGTGTCCGCCGTGTCCTCGTCCCCGCCGCCCGTCCTCCCCTTCGCCGTGCAGGATCGCGTGCGGTGGAGCGACTGCGATCCGCTCGGGATCATCTACTACGGCACCTACATCCGCTTCTTCGAGGTCGCCGAGCACGAGATGTTCCGTGCGGCGGGGCTCCCGTACGAGGTGATGCGCGTCCAGCGCCACGTGCAGCTGCCGCGGAAGGCGTTCCAGGTGGAGTTCCACTCGCCGGCGGAGATGGACGAGCTCCTCACAATCGAAGTCGGCGTCACACGGATCGGGACGACGGCTCTCACGATGCGCTTCGAGGCGTATCGGGCGTCGGACCGGCGGCACCGCGCGACGGCGACGCTCACGGTGGTCTGCGTGACGAAGGAGGGGATCGAGAAGCGTCCGCTCCCCGATTTCGTGAAGGAGGCGCTCAGCCCGTTCCGGGTGGTGGCGCCATAGGGGTGTCCGGCGGGACGCCGCGGGCGCGGGCCTCCATCGCGGCGCTCACGCGCCGCGCCAACCGCTGCAGGCCGTCGTAGGCGGCGTACTTGTAGGCATCGGCCATCGCCGGGTAGTTGAACACTGCGCCGATGAAGTAGTCGAGCGTGCCGCCGAGGCCGATGACGGCCGCCGGGATGTGGATGAGCTCCGCGGCGCCCTCGCTCATCACGCTCGCCCCGACGAGGCGTTTATCGTCGGTCCGGAACAGGAGCTTCACGAAGCCGTCGAGCTCTCCGACGATCTGGCCGCGCGGGTTGTCGCGGAAGTGCGCGATCCCGCGTTCGACGCGGATTCCCTCGAGACGTGCCCCCTCCTCGGTCAGACCCACCGTCGCCAGCTCCGGGATCGTCCAGATCGGGGTGGGGACCACGGCGGAGACGGCGGTCTTGAAGGTGAGGCCGAAGGCGTGGCAGACCGCCACGCGGGCCTGCTCCATCGCGAGGCTCGCGAGGGCCGGGAGCCCGCAGACGTCGCCGGCCGCGAAGACCCGCGGGTTCGAGGTGCGGAAGGTCGCCCGATCGGTGCGGATGAAGCCCTGCGGCGTGACGGTGACGCCGGCGGCGGGGAGCGCGAGGTCCGCGGTGCGTCCCTCGCGGGCGGTGCAGTGCAGAACGGCCTCGGCGTGGAGCGTGCGGCCATCGCTCAGGGACACCGTCGCGATGTCCCCTGCGACGCGCACCGCGGTGACCGCGGCGTCGGTGGCGCTCTGGACGCCGAGGCGGCGCGTGAGCTCCCGTCGCACCGCGTCCGAGACGTCGGCGTCGAGCTGCGTGAGCAGTCGCGGCCGATCGGTGACGAGGGTGACCTTCGCGCCGAGCGCGGCGAAGGTCGACGCGAACTCGCACCCCGCCGCGCCGCCCCCGATGACGATGAGCCGGGGCGGTGGCGTCCGCAGGTCGAGGATCTCCTCGACGTCGAGGACCACGCGGCCGTCGAAGGGGATCTCAGCGGGGCGGTAGGGGCGCGACCCGGTGGCGACCAGGAAGGCCTCGGCGGCGATACGTCGCGGGGGCTCGCCCGGGTGGGTCACCTCGACCGTGTCGGGGTCCACGAAGCGCGCGGTGCCGCGGATCCGGGTCACCCTGTGCCGCTCCAGGTTCTCGTCGATCGCGTGCCAGGCCGCGTCGATGACGGCGCGCTCGCGCCGCATGAAGTCGCCGATCGACGAGTCGGGCCGGACGCGCCAGTCGACCCCCGTCACCCCGCGTTGGCGGAGCTGGTGGAAGAGCAGGGCGGTCTCGCGGAGCGTCTTGGATGGGAGGGCGCCGGAGTTGACCGCCGTCCCGCCGGGGCGAGGCGCCCGCTCGATGACGCAGACGGACTTCCCGTAGAACGCGGCCTGAGCCGCGCCCTTCTCACCGGCCGGCCCGCTCCCGATGACACAGAGGTCGTAACGCTCGGACATCCTGCGGCGAAGTTACCCCGGTCCCCGGGCGGGCGCGAGGCGGGACGCGTCTGTATCTTTCCCCTGATGACGGGTGACGCCACCTACTACCGCAAGGGTTTCGGGCTCCGCGCCGAGGTCCAGCAGACCCTGACCGCCGATTACGACGGCCAGCTGGTCGACCTGCTCCTCGCCCGCGAGCATACGCTCACCGCGGGGCCGGTGACCATCCGGCTCGCGAAGGAGTTCGGCTTCTGCTACGGCGTCGAGCGCGCCGTGGAGTACGCCTACCAGACCCGCGCCAAATTCCCCGACCGGCGGATTTTCCTCGCCGGTGAGATCATCCACAACCCGCACGTGAACGCCAAGCTGCGGGAGATGGGGATCACCTTCCTCGGGCCGAGCCCGACCGGGTTCGACTACGGGCCGGTCGAGTCGCCGGACGTGGTGATCCTCCCCGCCTTCGGGGTCACGATTCACGATTTCGAGACGCTCCGCGCCCGCGGGTGCGTCGTCGTCGACACCACCTGCGGCTCCGTCCTCAACGTCTGGAAGCGGGTGGACGTGTACGCGCGCGATGGGTTCACCGCCCTGATCCACGGCAAGTACTACCACGAGGAGACGCGCGCGACGGCGTCCCAGGTGGAGAAGCACCCGGGCGGCACCTACCTCGTCGTGCGCGATATGGCGCAGGCGGAGGATGTGATGGCGTACATCGCCGGGACCTTCGCCGGCGGGCGCGAGGCCTTCTTGGCGAAGTACGTGCACGCGGCGAGCCCGCACTTTGACCCCGACGTGCACCTCCGGCGGATTGGGGTGGCGAACCAGACGACGATGCTCGCCCGAGAGTCGCTCGCGATCGGTGAGGCGGTGGGAGCGACGATGGCTCGGGTGCACGGCGAGGGGTACCGCGCCGAGCACTTCCGCACCTTCGACACGATCTGCAGCGCGACGCAGGACCGGCAGGACGCGGTCAACGCGCTGCTCCGTGAGCCCCTCGACGTGATGGTCGTGGTGGGGGGATACAACTCGAGCAATACGATCTCGCTCGCGGCGCTCTGTGCGGAGCGGGTGACGACATATCACATCGAGGATGCGCTCGGTATCGACCCGGCGACCGGCGTGATCCGGCACCGCGACCTCGGGTCGGGGCAGGAGCGCGAGCTCGCGGCGTGGCTCCCGGCCGACCGCCCGGTGCGGGTGGGGCTGACCGCGGGGGCGAGCACGCCGAACAACAAGATCGGCGAGACGGTGACGCGCATCCTCGCCACGCGGGGCATCGACCCGGCGACGGTGACCTGAGATGGAGGCGGTGATGGACCCGCAGCTCCTCGTCGGGCTGGTGACGCTGACCGCGCTCGAGCTCGTCCTCGGCATCGACAACATCATCTTCATCGCGATCCTCGCCGGCCGCCTCCCCGCGACGGAGCGGGCGCGCGCGCGGTCGCTCGGGCTCGGCGGCGCGCTCGTGACGCGCATCCTCTTCCTGCTCTCGATCTCGTGGATCATGCGGCTCGAGACCCCGCTGTTCACGCTGGGGGGGAACGCATTCTCGGGACGTGACCTCATCCTCATCGTCGGCGGGCTCTTCCTGATCGGGAAGGCGACCTACGAGATCCACGCGAAGCTCGAAGGCGGCGGGCACGAGGCGGGCGGGTCGGCGGGCGCCGCCACCCTCACCGGCGTCGTCGCGCAGATCATGGTCGTCGACATCGTCTTCTCAATCGATTCCGTGATCACCGCCGTCGGGATGGTCTCCAACGTCGGCGTCATGATCGCGGCGAATGTCATCGCCCTCGTCGTGATGTTGGCCGCCTCCGGGCGGATCGCCGACTTCGTCGAGCGGCATCCGACGGTGAAGATCCTCGCGCTCGCCTTCCTCGTGATGATCGGCGGGAACCTCTTCGTCGAGGGCTTCGGCTATCATATCCCGAAGGGGTACACCTACGTCGCGATGGCCTTCTCGGTGGCGGTCGAGGCGCTGAACATCCGCGTGCGGAAGGCGTCGGCGCCGGTCCATCTGCACGGCCCCGGCGAGCGGTGACCGCCCCCGGCCCCGTCGCCACCCTGCTCGCGGGGCTGATCGACTACGCGGGGCTCTTTCCGCCGGCGGCCCTTCCGATGCGCGACGCGGTCGCACGCTACGCCGAGCACCGCCGCGGCGCCGAGCGCGCGATGCTCGGGCGCTTCGTGGTCCCGGCGGCGCGGCTCGCGGAGCTCACCACCGAGGTCGATCGGCTCCCGTTCGGCGCGCCGACCCCCGCCGCGCCATGGGGCCTCGCCGTCCTCGCCACCGCGGCGGATGCCCCGATGCTCCGCACCTTCGCCGGGACGTACGGCGGGTGCCTCGTGGCCGACGTGGTGGAGGCGAAGGCGGAGGATGTGGCCGGCATCGAAGCGCTCGCGACGGCGTTCGGGCCCGAGGTCACGGTCAATGTGGAGTTGCCCCTGCGTCCCGACCCCGCACCGCTCGTGACGGCGCTCGCGCGGCGAGGGCTCCGTGCCAAAGTGCGCACCGGCGGCCTCACCCCAGAGGCGATCCCCGCGTCGGCCGACCTGCTGCGGTTCCTCGCGGCGTGCGTCGACGCGGCCGTGCCGTTCAAGGCGACCGCGGGGCTCCATCACCCGCTGCGCGGCGAGCATCCGCTCACCGCGGATCCGGCCGGCCCCCGCGCGACGATGCACGGGTTCCTCAACGTCTTCCTCGCCGCCGCCTACCTGCACGCGGGTGTGGACGCGGCGCGCGTCGCGCCGCTGCTCGAGGTGCGCAACGCCGCGGCGTTCGTCGTCGAGCCGGAGGGGATCCGGTGGCACGACCTCGTGCTCTCGACGCGTGAGCTCGCCGCCTTCCGCCGCGCCGCCGGCGCGTCGTTCGGGTCCTGCTCGTTCGACGAGCCGGTGCATGACCTCGCCGCTCTCGCCCTGACGTGACGATGCTCGACGCGACGCATACGCCCACGCTCCGCTCCTGGGTCGAGTCGGCTCAGCGTCCCGACACCGACTTCCCGATCCAGAACCTGCCGCTCGGCGTCGCCGCCCGGCCCGACGGGCATGTCGCGCCGGTCGTGGCGATCGGCGACCAGGTGCTTGATCTCGGGCGCGCGCACGCGGCGGGGCTCCTCGGCGCGCTCGATCCCGCGATCGCCGACGCGCTCGGCGCCCCGACGCTCAACCCCCTCGTCGCGCTCGGACGGCCCGCGCTGACCGCGCTGCGCGCGGCGGTGTCCCGGATGCTGCGCGCCGATACGCCCGAGGGCGCGCGCGCGCAGGCGATCGACGGTCTCGTGGTTCCCGCGGCCGCCGTGACGATGCGGCTCCCGGTCGCGATCGGCGACTACTCCGACTTCTACGCGAGCATCGATCACGCGACGAACGTCGGGTCGATGTTCCGCCCGGACCAGCCGCTCCTCCCGAACTATCGGCACGTCCCGATCGGATACCACGGGCGGGCGTCGACGATCGTCCCGAGCGGCACGGCGATCCGTCGACCCCAGGGGCAGGTGGCGGCGAATCCCGCGGGGCCGCCGACCTTCGCGCCGACGGCGCGGCTCGACTACGAGCTCGAGGTGGGTGCGGTGATCGGGCGTGGGAACGCGCTGGGCGCGCCGATCCCGCTGGCGGAGGCGGAGCAGCACCTCGCCGGGCTCGTGCTCGTGAACGACTGGTCGGCGCGCGACGTGCAGGCGTGGGAGTACCAGCCCCTTGGTCCCTTCCTCGCGAAGAACTTCGCGACGACGATCTCGCCCTGGGTCATCACGCTCGACGCGCTCGCGCCGTACCGCACCGCGGCGCGGCCGCGCGGGGCCGACGAGCCCGCCCCGCTCCCGTACCTCACCGACGCCGCCGATGCGGCGCAGGGCGCTTTCGCCATCACGTTGGAGGTCTGGCTCCGCTCCGCCGCGATGCGCGACGCCGAGATGCCCGCCGTCCGGCTCAGCCGCGGGGACTTCTCGACGATGTACTGGACGCTCGCGCAGATGCTCACGCACCACGCGAGCAACGGCTGCAACCTGCGGCCCGGGGATCTGCTGGCGAGCGGCACCGTCTCGGGGCCGACGAAGGACGCGCGCGGCTGCCTGTTGGAGCTCACGTGGCGCGGCGCGGAACCGATCACGCTGCCGTCGGGGGAGACGCGCGCCTTCCTCGCCGACGGCGACGAGGTGACGCTGCGGGGCGTGTGCGAGGCCCCGGGGCGACCGCGCCTCGGGTTCGGGGCGTGTACCGGCATCGTGGAGGCCGTATGAGACGTAGCGATTCGGTGGCTGGCGATCCTGTGTGGCGGACCGCGCACGCCGGAGTGGCGCGTGGCTCGGCGCGTCGCGTGGGAGGCCTGGCGGCGGTGCTCGCCATCATTGCCTTCAGCACGCCGCTCGCCGCGCAGTCCGGCACCGAGATCTGGGTCGCGCCGTTGCGGGAGGCGGCGGTCGCTTCGATCGGCGCGCCGGTCAACGTCACCCGCCGGCCCGGCTACGACAACCAGCCGACCTTCACGCCCGATGGGCGTGCGCTCTGGTTCACGCGCATCGGCGCCGAGGCGCCCGCCGACATCTGGCGGGTCGGCGTCGACGGTGGGGCGCCGACGCGCGTCACCGTCACCGACGAGAGTGAGTATTCGGCCACCCCGACGCCGGACGGGCGCGCGCTCTCCGTCATCCGTGTCGAGCTCGACAGCACGCAGCGACTCTGGCGGTTCCCGCTCGACGGGAGCGCGCCGTCGCTCGTCCTCCGGACGCTCCGGCCGGTGGGGTACCATGTCTGGGTGGGCGAGGCGACCCTCGGGGCCTTCGTGCTCGGCGACCCGAACGCGCTCGTGCTCGTGGATAATCGCACCGAGCGCGTCGACACGCTCGCGCGCGGCATCGGGCGCGCGCTGATGCGGGTGCCCGGCCGTGACGCCTTCACCTTCCTGCAGCTGGGTCGCGACACGAGCTGGATCAGCGAGGTCGATGTGCGCTCGCGGACGATCCGGCGCGTCGCCCCCGCGCCGCGCGGCTCCGACTACCACGCGTGGACGTTGGGTGGGCGTCTCCTCGCGACGCAGGGGCTGCGGGTGCTCGTCTGGGTGGACGGCCGCTGGGACACGGTCCTCGACGTCACGGGGCGGGGGATGGGGACGCTCTCGCGCCTCGCGGTCAGCCCGCGCGGCGACCGCATCGCGCTCGTGGCCGACGAGGCGCTCCCGCGCTGACGCTTGCGGCGGTGGCGGGGTCCTGATGAGGATTCCCGAGCGATGACGCCCAAGACCCGTCCGACCCCCGCCCCCGACGCGCACCCGGTGCGCGACGCCGCCGACGCCCTCTACCGCGCGGCGCTCGAGAGCTGTCACCAGCACGAGCGCTTCGCCCGCGTGCTCAAGCACGGCCTCGACGACCTCGAGCTCGAGGGGGTCGCGCAGGTGGCCGATCTCTGCGACCGGCTCCTCGCCACGGCGACGACGCGCTATGAGTCGACGGCCGCGGCCGGGCGTGGCGGAGAGGACGAGGGATGGTGGCACGCCGCGAACGCGCTCTGGATGGCAAGCCGCGAGTACTGCCGTCGCCACGCGCAGAGCGACGCGGTCGCGACGCGGATGAAGCGGCACGGCGCCGCGCAGCTCGGCGAGATCAGCGTCGAGTATGAGCTCGAGCTCTCGGCGCGGATGGCGCTCCGGCAGGCCTGCGCCGGCTACGCGACACACCGCCCCGACGCCGCGGCGTGAGGTGCGGGCGGGGCGCCGCGGCGCCCCGCGCGGTCAGCCGGCGTCGCTGACCTCGGCCCACGCGGCCAGTGCCGCGTCGAGCGCACGCCGCGCCGCCGCCAGCCGCTGGTCCAGCCCCGCCGCGACCCGCGCCTGCTCCGCCGACCCGTCGTACAGGTCGGGATCGGCGAGCTGCGCCTCGAGCGCGGCGACCTCCGCCTCGTGCCGCTGTACGCTCCGTTCGGCGTCCTCCGCGGCACGCTTGCGGGCGCGCCGCGCGGCGTGGTCGTCCTCCTGCGACGCCTCGTTCCGCTTCGCCTTCACCTTCTCCGCGGCGCGTCGGGCCTCGGCGGCCTGCGCGTCGGCCTTCGCCGCCTCGGCCACGCGCGCCGCACGGTCCGCCTCCCACTCCACGAAGGGGCCGTCGTAGTCCCGCAGCCGTGTGCCGTCGAACCACCAGACACGCGTGGCGACCTCCCGCAGGAAGGCGCGGTCGTGGCTCACGAGCAGGACCGTGCCCTCGTACTCGGCGAGGGCATCCTCGAGCGCCTCGATGTTCTCGACGTCGAGGTGGTTCGTGGGCTCGTCGAGGACGAGGAGGTTCGCATGCGAGAGCGTGATCAGCGCCATCGCCATCCGGGCGCGTTCGCCGCCGCTGAGCGTGCCGATCTCGCGGAAGACCTCGTCGCCGCTGAAGCCGAAGGCGCCGAGGTGGTTCTGTACCGCCCCCCGGCTCCAGAGCGGCCGCTGGTCGAGGATCGCGTCCATGAGCGACTTGCGGAGCGGGAGGTCGGCGAGGTCCTGGCGGAACCAGGCCGGCGTGATCGACGCGCCGACCTTCGCCTCTCCCGCGGTCGGGGCGCGGTCGCCGAAGAGCGTCGTGATGAAGGTGGACTTCCCCGCGCCGTTCGGGCCCACGAGCGCGACGAAGTCGTTGCGGCGGAGCACGGCGGTGAAGTCCTCGACGAGCACGCGGTCCGGGACCTCGACGCGCAGGTCCTTCACCGCGACCACCTGGTCGCCGCCGCGCTCCGCGGGCTCGAAGCGCAGCGACATCGCCGCCGGATCGCCCGGCGGCGGGGCGAGGCGCGGGAGCCGCTCGAGCCGCTTCCGCTTCCCCTTCGCCTGGAAGGAGTTCACGCCCGCGAGGTTCCGGCGGATGTACTCCTCCTCCTTCTTCACGTACGCGATCTGCTTCTGCAGCTCCCGCTCGCGCGTGAGGCGCCGCTCGGCGCGCTGCGGGACGAACTGCGAGTAGTTCCCCTTGTACCACTCGCCGCTCCGCGCCTCGACGTGCAGGATGTGCGTACAGACGGCGTCGAGGAAGGCGCGGTCGTGCGACACGACGAGGATCGTCTCGTCGCACTCGCGGAGCCAATCCTGCAGCCAGGTGGTGGTGTCGAGGTCGAGGTGGTTGGTGGGCTCGTCGAGCATCAGCAGGTCGGCCGGCGCGATGAGCTGCGCGGCGAGCCCGACACGCCCCCGTTCGCCGCCCGAGAGGGAGGCCACCGGACGCGACTTCGATTCCTCGGCGTCGAAGCCGAGCCCCTGGAGCACCGCGTCGACGCGGGCGTGGTAGACGTATCCGCCGAGGTCGGCGAAGCGCTCCTGGTCGCGACCGAACTTCTCGAGGAACTCCTCGGTGACCTTCTCCCCGAGCTCCCCGAGCTGGATCGCCTGGTCGGCGAGGGACTGTTCGAGCGCGATCACCTCGCGCCACGCCGCCGCGGCGGCCTGCCAGACCGTGGTGGCCCCCTCGAAGGCGCGGTGCTGGTCGAGGAGGGCATGGCGGAGCCCGGGTTTCCGCGCGACGTTGCCCGTCGTCGCCGTGAGGTCGCCGGTGATGACCTTGAAGAGCGAGGACTTCCCGGCGCCGTTGCGACCGATGATGCCCCAACGGTCCCCTTCGCCGACGGTGAAGGTGATGTCCTTGAGGAGTTCCGTGGCGCCGAAGGAGATCCCGACGCCCGACATCGAGAGGAGGCTCATGCGTCGGTCGGCGTCGGGACGGTGAGGTCGCCCGTCTCGAGCGCGCGCGAGGCGACGGCGCGGACGGCGTCGTCGGCGTTCCGCTCGAGGGCCCGGATGGCGCGCCGCGTCCGGCGCATGGCCGTCGGGATGAAGAGGCGCGCGGCCTCGAGGTCGGCGGCGGCGCCCGCCTCGCCATGCCGGACGATCGCGCTCGTGGCGCGCGAGAGCACGGCGGTCGCGAGGTAGCAGTCGATCGCGGCGTTCGCCATCCGCTCCTGCAGGAGCTGGCGCTCGATGATCCCCTTCCCGTGCTCGATCAGCGCCTTCTCGACGGCGAGCGCGAGGCCGTGGATGTTCTCGGCGACCATCTCCGCCTCGTCCGCCAGCGCCGGATGCACCTTGGTGAAGCTTGGCTTCACGAGGGTGCGCTTCACGCGGCCGGTCAGGTAGCTCGAGATCGCGCCGAGCGAGTGGAGCGGGTCCTTGAACGCCTTGCCGACGGCGCGGAGCTCCTCGCCCGGCTGCTGGAGGCCCATCAGCGCGATCAGGGCGCGGAGCACCTCGTTGGTGCCCTCGAAGATCATGTTGATGCGCGAGTCGCGCAGCGCCTGCTCGTACCGGTACTCCTTGGAGTAGCCGATGCCTCCGGCGATCTGCATCGCCTCGCTCGCGGTGCGGAAGACGAGCTCGGAGGCGTAGATCTTGCACGCCGCGGTCTCGAGGGAGAAATCGACGCCGCCGCGGTCCACCATCCCCGCGCAGAGCATCCACCCCGCATCGCTCGCGTAACAGTCGGCCGCCGCGGCCGCGATCTTCCGCTGGATTATCTCGAACCGACCGATCGGCCGGCCGAACTGTTCCCGCTGTCGCGCGTGCGCGATTGCCATGTTCATGATCTCGCGGGTGCCGCGCGAGGAGCCGGCCGCGAGTCCGAGCCGCCCGGAGTTGAGGATCTCGAGCGCGATGTGGAAGCCGTCGCCGACCTCGCCGAGGCGGTCCTCGACGGGGACGCGCACCCCCTCGAAGGTGACCGACCGCGTGTCGCTCCC
Organism: uncultured Gemmatimonas sp.; assembly: GCA_964526485.1. Classification (GTDB taxonomy): domain Bacteria; phylum Gemmatimonadota; class Gemmatimonadetes; order Gemmatimonadales; family Gemmatimonadaceae; genus Pseudogemmatithrix. Next base: position 22,556 of record CAZGIE010000008.1, read on the forward strand.
CTTGATCCCCATCTTCTCCTCGATCTTGCCGAGGGAGACCCCGGGGGCCTTCGCGTCGACGATGAAGGCGGTCACGCGCTGCTTCGGCTTCCCGTCGATCACGACGGGGACCTTCGCGAAGACGGTCAGGACGCCGGCGTAACCGGCGTTGGAGATCCAGATCTTCGTGCCGTCGAGGACGTAGTGCGTGCCGTCCTCGCTCAGGACCGCGGTCGTGCGCATCGCCTGCGCGTCGGAGCCGGAGCCCGGCTCGGTCAGGCAGAAGGCGCCGATCAGTTCGCCCGTCGCGCAGCGTGGGAGCCAGCGCTGCTTCTGGTCGTCGGAGCCGAAGAGGATGATCCCCTTGATGCCGATGCTCTGGTGCGCGCCGAAGTAGACGGCGAGCGCGGCGTCGCGCGCGCCGATCTCGCCGAAGACGCGGCTGAAGACGAGCGTGGAGGCGCCGAACCCGCCGTACGCCTCGGGGATGTTGAGGCCCATCAGCCCGAGCTCGGCCATCCCCTGGCGGACCTCGTCGGGGAAACGCCCCTCGTGGTCGATGCGCGCGGAGTCGAGGGTGTCGTCGGCCCAGGCGCGGAAGCTGTCGAGGATCGCCGCGAGCGACTCACGCTCCTCGGGGGTCGGCTCGGGGAAGGGGAAGACCAGGTCTTCCCGAATCTCCCCGAGGAAGACGCCGCGCGTGAAGGACGGATGATGGTCCGGGTCGGCGAGGTGCGGGGCGGCGGCGGGGGCGGTGGTCGGGGCGGTCATCGGGCGGGGCGGGCGCGGGAGCGAAGGGACGTTCGAAGGAAGTTATCGGGGCGGCCCGGCTTGCGGTGCATCCCGGGGGCGCCGAGGTTGCGGGATGCGCCTCGATTGGCCTCTCGCCCTCGTCGTCCTCGTCCCGATCGCCGGGGCGGTCGGCCTCCTCCTCGCCTGGCCGATCCAGCGGCTCCTCAATCGCGCGGTGCGTGGCGCCGACGTGGGGATGGACGACCTCCTCGTGGCGGCGGCCCAGCGTCCCCTCGCCCTCCTCCTCGCCGCCGGCGCCTCGCGCGCCGCCCTCGAGTGGATCCGGACCGACAAGGCGGTCCAGCGCGTGGCGGTCGACGTGCAGGGGGCGCTCGCGATCATCGCCGTGTTCTGGTTCCTCTGGCGGGCGATCGGGGTGGCGAGGGACGCGTTGCCCACGAGCGGCTGGGCCGCGCAGCGACCGGCCTTCCGGTCGCTCATCCCGCTCGTCGCTCGGCTGGGACGGATCTTCGTCCTCGTCACCGGCGTGCTCGCCGTGCTGGCGAGCGTCGGCTACGAGGTCGCCACCCTCCTCGCCGGCCTCGGTATCGGCGGTATCGCGATCGCGTTCGCGGCGCAGAAGACGCTCGAGCACTTCTTCGGGTCGGTCGCGATCGGGATCGACCAGCCCTTCCGCGTCGGGGACACGATCATCGTGGACGGCGTCGAGGGGGAGGTCGAGGCGATCGGTCTCCGCTCCACGCGGCTTCGGACGGCCGACCGGTCCGTGGTGAGTCTCCCGAACGGGCGGCTCGCCGACATGCGCACCGAGAACCTCGGCCCGCGCGACCGCTTCCGGTTCCGCGCGCGCTTCGGCCTGGCGCACGGCACCCCCGCAGCGACGGTGACGCGGCTCCGCGATGCGGTCGAGGCGCTGCTGCGCGCCGAGCCCCTCGTATGGCCAGAGCTCGTGAGCGTCCGGGTCGTCGCGCTCGCGGAGGCGTCGATCGACCTCGAGGTCGTCTGTTGGATCCGCACCACCGACAACGAGGTGTTCAAGCGCGTGCGGGAGTCCCTGTTGTTGGGGATCCTGCGTGGGGTGGAGGAGGCGGGGGCGACCCTCGCCGATGTGACCCGGGTGCTCGATCGACGAGTCTGACCTCCGGATGACGGCGCACACCGACGGCTCTCTGGTCCAGGCGGTCTTGGCTGGTGACGGGGACGCCTTCACGGTGCTGGTCCGTCGCCATCAGGCGTCGATGTTCCGCTTCGCGGTCCGGATGTGCGGGGACCGGGATGACGCCGACGACGTGGTGCAGTCCGCGTTCGTGCGGGCGTATCGGAATCTCGCGCAGTGTCGGGAGATGGACCGGTTCGCGGCGTGGTTGCGGCAGATCGTGATGAACGAGTGCCGGACGGTGTTGGCCACGCGGAGTCGGCGGTCGCGGTGGTTCGTGGCGGACGATGCGGTGCTGGCGGCGACGCCGGCCCCGATGATGGACGAGGCGCCGGAGCTCGGACGGATCGAGCGGGCCCTGGGGACGTTGACCCCGGACCTGCGCGAGGCCTTCCTCCTGAAGCACCTGGAGGAACTGAGTTACGAGGAGATGGCGGAGCTGACGGGCGCCGGGGTCTCGGCGCTCAAGATGCGGGTGAAGCGGGCCTGTGAGCAGCTGCGGGAGCGGCTGGAGGGGCGACGGGATGACTGATCGGATCGAGCGGGACGACGCGGTGTTCGGCGCGCGGCTCGGCGCGGCGCTCCGGGCGGAGGAGCCGCTGCCGGCGGGCGCCGAGGATCGGCTCTTGGCGACGCTCGCGGCGACGCCGCGTCCGACGCGGCCGATGCCCTGGTGGCGTCGTCCGCGCACGCTTCGGCTCTCCCCGATCGGCGGGCTCGCGTTGGCCGCGGGTTTCGGCGGCCTGATGGTGCTCGGCACCCTCGGCGTGACGCGCGGCTCGGCGCCGGCCGTCGCCGCGGTCGCCCCCGACACCGTGCATCTCGTCCGCTTCGTGCTCGTGAACCCCGGGGCGCGGCAGGTCGCGCTCGTGGGCGACTTCAACGGATGGCAGGCGGAGGCGCTGACGCCGGCGTCCGAAGGCGGAGTGTGGAGCGTCGCGCTCCCGCTGCGCGCGGGCCGCTACGAGTACGCCTTCGTGGTCGACGGCGAGCGCTGGGTCGCCGATCCCGCCCTTCCCGCCGCGCGCGACGAGTTCGGGGGGGAGCACTCGGTGCTCCACCTCGGGTCTGACCGGGTGATGTGACGCGCGCGTCCCATCCCGGAGTCTTACCTTCAGAACGTCGGCCTTCCGCGTGCCGGCGTCATCACCACCAGCTGGAGCAGCCGATGTTCCGAACCCGTGCCGTGCCCGCCCTCGCGGCGGTCCTCCTCCTCGGTGCCTGCGATATGCTCCCCACCGGGAACGATCAGGTCGCGCTCGCCGACGACTATGCGCTCGTGATGTTCGGCGAGCCGGGCGCT
>CAZGIE010000009.1:0-753 GCA_964526485.1 uncultured Gemmatimonas sp.
CGCGCCGAGCGCGAGGCGGGTGCCACGTACGTCCACGAGCAGGCAGTGCTTCTTGTCGATCACGGAGACGGTCGCGCCCTCGTAGACGCCCATCGCGCGGAGGCGGCAGGCATCACGATCGGCGCAGGCGATCGCGACCACGGTGGCCTCGGCGCCGGCCGCCGAATCGACGAGCGGGCAGGTGCAGACGGGGAGTTCGCGCGAGGAACCGGTGGTCACGTCAGTGAGTCGAATTCAGCGGGTTCGATCGAGATGAGAATGGTTCTCACCGGCGACATATGAAGCGTATGCCCCTCCGGGACAGGCGGCAAGGGAAAGGCGAAAAAAATTGTCTGGAATAGATGTTTCACGAAAAACGCGGGGCCCGGGAACCCCGGACCCCGCGCCGCCGACATGTCGCTGACGGGATCAGCGCACCCGGACTGTCTCGAGGAACGCACGCCCCTCGGTGTCACGGAAAGCGAGATACACCACCCCGCCCTTTCCGAAACCGGCGATGATCCGGCCCTGCGGAACCTGGACACGGTCCACCACGTTATCGGCGGAATCGATCACGTAATAGAGCGCACCGCCGTCCCCGTTCGGAGCGGCCGTGGTGCGGACCCAGAGGTTCCCGTCGAGGTCACCGAGGGCCGCCTGCGCGAGGAAGGGCGGGCGGTAATCGGGGAGCTCGTTCGGGTTGATGAGGTTGATCGGCGGGAGCTGGAACCCGTTCCCCCCCCCCCCCCCCCCCGCCCCCCTGGCCCCCCCCCC
>CAZGIE010000009.1:763-2126 GCA_964526485.1 uncultured Gemmatimonas sp.
GTTGGGGCCCCCACCCTGACCACCCCCCTGACCGCCACGCTGCGGCGGGCCGCCCCCGGGACCGCCCATCATCACGAAGGCGCCGCCCATCCCACCACCACCCATCGAGGACATCACCATCTCACCGCCGCCGGCCTGCATGAAGGCCATCGGCCCGCCGGCGTTGGCCATCATCCGCTGCGCCTCCTCGCGCTGCTTCTCCATCGCGGTGCGCGCGCTGTCGATGATGAACACCTTCGCGTCATCGTCGAGGCGCTGCCACTCGAAGGGCAACTTCGGCGACGAGGTGACCGTGCCGTCCGGCTTGTAGCGATCGACGTGAAAGTCGTGGCCACGGATGACCGCGACGGTGCCGTCCGAGAGCAGCGCCCATTCATCGAGCGAAGGCATCGGGTGGACGGTCGTATTCACACTGATGCGACCGTCGGCCCCCTGGGTCACCTTCACGTCGGGGCGGTTGATCTTGAGCGCCGCGACGGTATCGCTGGCTCGGCTCGCGAGATCGCCCGTCCGGTTCGCCATGTCGAGACGGACGATCGGCGCGGAGTCCGGGAGCTCCGGCATCACGAAGTTGCCCACGACCGGACGCGCGTCGCGGCGCGCCGCGCGCGGCCGGGGCGTCGCCCGATAGATGAGCCGCCCCTGCGCGTCGAAGCCAGGACGTCCCTGCGCGCCGGAGAGGGCCGTGATCTCGTTCGCGCGCGGGACGGCACGCACGGTCGTCAGCTCGCCCCTCGGATTCACCGTGATCATCGAGAGTGACGCGGGATCGATGAAGAGCGCCGAATCCCCGCGATACCCGATGAGGCCGCCGCCGCGCGCACCATAGGCGTTCGCCGTCGCGCTGGTCGTGTCCGCCACGACGGTCACTTGGGCGAGCGTGGAATCGAACATCACCACGCGCCGCTGCAGGACGTCATTCACCAACACCCGGCCGTCAGGGAGCGGCACAGCCGCCGAGACGGCGCCGAGCGGCTCCGCGGACCGGGCCGTGATCGGGCCGAGGGTGCGGACCGCGGGAAGGCGCGATTGCGCCGCCGCCGGAACGGTGGAGAGGAGGAGCGCCGCGAGGGCGCCAAGACGATGACGGGACATGACGGACTCTCGAGAGAAGACGAAGACGGGGAGGGACGCCGCGGGCGATCGGACGGCGTGCACGGTGCGCAGGAAACGAGGGACGGCCATCAGCGGCGGATCTCGATCCGCATCCCGCCGCCGCCCATCGCGCCGACGTCGAAGCCGCCCGGGAGACCAAACCCCGTGCCCGCCGTTCCGTTCCGTACCGACTGCAGGTAGCGCTGGTCGAGGTACACGGCGATGAACTGCGGGAGCTTCCGCTTCTGCTCGCGCGTGAGCAACGCGT
>CAZGIE010000009.1:2136-25175 GCA_964526485.1 uncultured Gemmatimonas sp.
GAGCTTGAGCAGGAGGTCGACAGAGCCCTGGCGCGCCTTGGTGTACTCCGCGAAGACCGCCTCGCGGTCGTAGGACTCGCCGAGCGCGGCGAACCGCTTCGCGACCGGCGACCAGATGGAATCGAGCCGGATGAGGTACCAGCGGTTCATCGTCGCGAGGCTGTCGGCCTGCGGGCTGGTGAGCCGGAGAGTGTCGGCCTGGCGGAGGATCGTCGCCATCGGGTTCGGCAGCCCGGCGGTGCCGTACTGCGCCTTGATCGCCGCCTCCGGTGCCTTGTTCCCGGGGAGGGAGCGCCCGCGGTCGAGGGTCTGGTGCAGGATCTGCCGCTCGCGCGTGGGCCCGAGGTCGAAGCGGAGCTGCACGGTGAGCACGACCGGGGCGCGGATCGCGCTCAGCTGCGGGCTGGTGTTGCCGAACCGCTGGTTCACATCGTAGCGGTACCGCTGCGTCGCCGGATTGAAGCCCCGCACGTACAGCAGCGTCGGATCGGGGATGCGCGCCTGCCCCCACCCCTTGATCCCGTCCTCGCCGTGCAAGAGGAGGTCGGCGGCGCCGAGCGGGTTCGCGATGTTGAACGAGAGCGTCGCCCGCTGCGGCAGCCGGAACTTCACGGGGTTCAGCGAGAGGCTGAGGTTCGCCGTCTGGGTCCAAGGTCCCTGGCAGCTGTTGCGGCCCGCGATCGCGCCGAGCTGCGCGCGCAGGCAGGCGCGCGCCTCACGATCCGTCGTCTCGAGGAGCGCGGTCATCGCGTTCGCGACGGCGGGATCGGCCGCGGTGGCCGGATCGAAGATGAACGCACGGTCGTTCGAGTAGCCGTCGCCGTTGACGTCGCCGGAGACGAGCGGCGTGTACGGATTGCCGGCGCGGAAGCTGCCGAACCAGTTGATGCGGACGGCGTCGAAGAGGTTGTAGCCGAGGCTGAAGCTCACCTGATGTCGCGAGTTGAACGCGCTGGCGGCCCACTCGACGAGGCGCGGGTCGCCGGCGGTGTTCTGGAAGCCGCGGACCTGGTCCCGGTTATCCGAGAGGACGTACGCGAGCGACCAAGTGAGGCCGGTGCTGAAGCGGGTCGGCGAGAGGCGGAGCGAGAGCTGCCGGCTCTCCCCCTGAAGGTCGGAGACCTGCTGCGTGACGCGGTTGAATGCGGTCGAGATCCGGTTGTCGCCGGGCGCGATGGCGCCGGTGAAGGGGACGATGCTCGCGGGATTCACGAACATCGGCCGCCCCCCCTCGCTCGCGAGGGTGAAGCGCGTCACCGGATTGAAGTTCAGGTCGACGAAGCTCGGCTGGAACTCGTTCCGCGAGTAGGTGACCTCGGCGGTCGCGGTGAAGCGGGCGTCGAGGACGGCGCCGCTCCACTGCAGGTTGGAGCGGAGCGACCGCTGCGGCCGGTAGTCGGGGCTGAAGAGGGTGACGTTCGGGCGGCTGTTCGAGAACACCGTGCCGAGCGAGCCGTCGGCGCAGACGTCGGGGATCTGCGAGGGATCGAGGCCGTACGTGGCCCAATCGGGGATCGGCGTGGCGGCGCCGGTGCAGGCGAGGTTCTGGATCCCCGTCGCCAGCCCCGTGTTGTCGAGGGCCGTCCCGGTGAGGCGCGTCTGCGGGGAGTTCTGGAAGATGCCGACACCGCCGCGGACCACGGCGCGCGGGCCGCGCACGGCGCCCTCGAACCCCGGGATCTGCGGCGCCACACCATAGGTCCACGAGAAGCCGAGGCGCGGGCTGACGCCGATGAAGTTGGGGAGGACGTCGTTCCGGACGCCGAAGGCGGACTCCACCGCCGCGTTGTAGCCCGGGCGATCCTCGAAGCGGTTCCCGTCCACGCGGACGCCGTACTGGAGCTGGAGGTCCGGCTTCACGCGCCACGAATCGCCGAGCGAGGCCCCGCCGATCCACTGGCTCGCCTCGCGCGTACGCGGGAGGAGGAGCCGCGTGAAGCTGGCGGGGACGTCGTTCTCGAGGTCCGCCAGCGAGTTGAACCGGAAGGTCCCGAACTGGTTCGCGGTCTGCTCGCTCGTGTACGCGTCGCGGCGGAGCTCGGTCGTGAACTTCAACCGGTGCCGGTTGTTGAGACTGAACCAGGAGAGCTGGTTGTTGAACGCCAGGTTCGAGGTGGTCTGCGTCGTGTTGAGGAAGGGGCTCCCGCCGAAGCTCACGTTCGTGACGCCGTTCGCCCCGTCACCGAAGGTGGAGTTCACCAGCACCGTGCCGCCCGGCAGGAGCAGGTAGGGGGACGCGACGTTCCGCGAGCTGCTGAACCCGAGGTTCGTCTCGCTCAGGAAGATCCCGTAGAAGTTCGTGTGACGCAGCTGGACGCCGCCGCTTCCGTTCGTCCGCTCGCCGCTGGCGGCGGGGAGGGTCGTCCCGAGGGCGCTGGCCGGGGTCTGCTGGTTGATGCTCCCGTTGAACGAGATGTTGAGCGCCTGCCCGGTCAGCGACGACGGCGGCGCCCAGTCGAGGGCGCCGAAGAAGAGGAGCTGGTCGCTCGTGCGGTCGTTCGGAATCCCACCGACGGTGGCGGGGATCCCGGCGGACCCGAGGATCCCGAGGAGTCGGGTCACCGAATCGGCGGCGATCCCCGACGCCTGGAGGCCGACCGCGTCGGTGTTGAGCAGGGTCTGCAGGTCGTTCGCCCGACGGCCCACCTGGTACGAGAAGTTGTAGAACGCCTGATCGAAGGTGATCGGGCCACTGATGCTCCCGCCCGCCGACGTGTTGGCGTACTCCTGGTTCAGCGAGCGCCCCGCCGGATCGGTCCACTGCAACGACGGCTGGTCGAGGTTCAGGCTCGTCGAGCGGACGAGGAAGTTCGACCCGGGGCGACTGCGGACGTTGAACTGCCCGCCGCTGAAGCCGCCACGCGAGACGTCGTACGGCGCGGTGACGAGCGAGCTGGAAACGGCCGCATCGCGCGGGAGGTTCGAGGCCCCCGTGTTCAGGCCGTTCAGGGTCGTGGCGTTCTGATCCGACGTGAGCCCAAGAACGGAGAAGCCCGACGGGTCGCCGTCGGCGCCGGGCACGAACTGGACGCCGGGGATCGACGCCGCCATCGCGGCGAGGTCGCCCTGCTGGTCGGCGGCGAGGTTCGAGGCGGAGACGCCGCGCTCGGTGCCGCCGATATCGTCCTGGCCCGCATTGCGATTCACGCGGTTCCGCTCGCCGGCGATCTGCACCGTGTCGAGCGCCTGCGCGTTGAAGGCGAGCTTGGCGTCGGCGATGAGGATCTCTTCGTCCGCGACGCGCTTCACCTGGAAGCGGCGGGGGGCATAGCCGATCGACTGGACGAGAAGGAAGTAGTCGCCGTCCCCACCCTGGAAGATGATGGTATACCGGCCGTCGCGGCCGGTGCGCGCTCGACGGCTGACGTTCCCGCTCACCGAGGTGGCGGTGACGATGGCACCGGAAAGCGGCTGGTCGTCGGGGCCGACCACGCGGCCGCGGATGACGTCGGCGCCGCCCTGGGCGACCGCGATCGACGGGGCGGCGCAGAGGCCAGCGAGGAGGACGAGCGAAAGGAACAGACGGCGGAGCGTCACAAATGCACTCGGGAAGGACGAAGGAGACGATCGGGGCCGGACGCCCCGCATCACCACGCGGGGAGACCGGACTGCCGTATGTACGCAGGATCGGGGTGACTCGTTAACTACGCGGCGGCGGCCACAACCGTTCCGCCGCGGGAGCGCCTCATGGCGCCGCCGCGTGGAAGGCGAGCCCGAGCGTCTCGGCGCGCTCCAGCGCCCAGCGGAGCCGCCACTCATCACGGAAGAGGAGCACCGGATGCTCCTTCGCGTCGTACAGCAGCGAGAGGTCCTGCGCCTCCCCCATCCGCTCGATCGCCGCCTGTGGACCGGTGACCCACCGCGGATACCGGAACGGCACCCGCTCCAGCGTACAGGGCGCCCCGTACTCGTGTTCGAGCCGATGCAGCATCACGTCGAACTGCAGGAGACCGACCGCGCCGACGATCGGCACGGGCCCGAGCACCGACTCCGCGAAGAAGACCTGCGCGGCCCCTTCCTCGGTGAGCTCGCGGAGCCCCTTGTCGAGCGCCTTGCGGCGGAGCGGGTCCTTCGAGAGGATGCGTGCGAAGTGTTCGGGGGCGAAGCGCGGGATCCCCACATACTCGAGGAGCCGGCCCGACGCGTCCCGCGGCGCCTCGGGGCTCGCGAGGGTGTCCCCGATCCGCAAGGAGCCGCGGTCGTGTACGCCGACCACGTCGCCCGGCAGCGCCTCCTCGGCGAAGGCGCGCTCACGCCCGAGGAACTGCTGCGGCGGCGCGAGCTTGAAACTCTTCCCGGTGCGGACATGCGCGACCTCGAGGCCGGCGGCGTAGCGCCCCGAGCAGACGCGCACGAAGGCGATGCGGTCGCGGTGCCGCGGGTCCATGTTCGCCTGCACCTTGAAGACGAACCCCGTGAACGCCGGCAGGCCCGGCGCGACGGGGCCGGCGCTGCTCTCACGCGCGACCGGCGACGGGGCGAGAGGAAGGAAATCCTCCAGGAACGGCTCGACACCGAAGTTCGTGATGGCCGAGGCGAAGTAGACGGGCGTCTGCTCCCCGGCGATGATCGCCTCAGGACTGAATTCATGACCAGCGAGGTCGAGGAGCTCCACATCGTGCGCGAGCTTGTCCACCGCCGCCTGCGCCGTCTCGTCGCCACCGAGCGCCGCGACGAGCCGCGGATCGTCGGGGCCATCGAGGTCGACCACGCGGGTCTCGACGCGCTGGGCACCGTGATGGGTGCCGCGCTCGAACAGATGCGCGCGGGTCCGCCGGCGATCGTACACGCCGACGAAGACGCTCCCCTGCTCCGCCGTGTCCTGGTGGATCGGCCAATGCGCCGCGACCGCGGTGATCCCGAGCTCGGCCTCGAGGTCGCTCACGAGCTTGAGCGGATCCTCGCCGACGCGGTCGCACTTGTTCACGACCGTGAAGATCGGCATCCGACGCCGACGGCAGACGTCGAAGAGCTGCCGCGTGCGCTCCTCGACCCCTTTGCGGTTGTCGAGGAGCATGACGGCGCTGTCGGCCGCGACGAGTGTCCGATAGGTGTCCTCGCCGAAGTCCTGGTGGCCCGGGGTGTCGAGGAGGTTGACCTGGTAGCCGAGGTATTCGAACTGCAGCACCGACGAGGTGACGGAGATCCCGCGCTCCTGCTCGAGCGCCATCCAGTCGGAGGTCGCATGCCGCTGCGACTTCCGCGCCTTCACCGCGCCGGCCTGGTGGATCGCGCCGCCGTAGAGGAGGAGCTTCTCGGTGAGCGTCGTCTTCCCCGCGTCCGGATGCGAGATGATCGCGAAGGTCCGGCGCCGCGCGATCAGCGCGTCGAGCGGGGCGGACGGGGTGGCGGCGACGTCGGGGGCGGACACCGCCGAAAGATAATCGGGCCCGTGGGGCCGATCGGCCTATCGACCGATCGCGCGGATGGCGGCGTCGACGTCGGCGACGGTGTTGTGAAAGTGCGGCGAGAGGCGGATCGCCCCTTCACGCACCGAGTGCGTGACCCGCGCCTCCCGGAGCCGAGCCGAATCGCCGGTGACGTCCGGGGTCACGAGGGCGACGATCCCCGCCCGCGCCGCGTCGTCCGTGGGGGTGAGCACCCGCACCGCACGCGCTGACGCCGCCCAGTCGAGGAGCCGACGCGTCAGACCGCGCACGTGCGTCTCGATCGCCACCGGCCCGAGCCCGTGCAGCAGCTCGAGCGTGGCGTTCATCCCGACGATGTCCTGGTACGGGATCGTGCCGACCTCGAAACGCCGCGCGTCGGCGTGCCAAGCGGGGTCGTAGTCGAGAAAGCGGCCGAAATCGCCCGAACTCGCCTGCGCGAGCCATCCGGCCGCCGGCGGTTCGAGCCGCTCGACCAGGGCGCGCCGGACGTAGACGAAGCCGCTCCCCCAGGGCGAACAGAGCCACTTCTGGGCGCCGCAAGAGACGAGGTCGACCGGCGTCGTCCGGAGGTCGAGCGCGAGAGGCCCGAGCCCCTGGATGGCATCGACGGCGAACCAGATGCCGCGCGCGCGGCACGCCGCGCCGATCGCCTCGAGGTCGATCCGCGCACCGCTCCAGAACGACACCCAGGAGAGCGCCACCGCCCGGACCTGCGGATCGTCGGCGATGCGCGCCAGGATCGTGGCGACATCGGGCCCGCTCCCGGCGAGCGGGAGCCGCTCGTACGTGAAACCGCGCGCCCGCGCGGCAGCCATCCACGGGTAGACGTTGGCGGGGAACTCCCCCTCGCTTCCGAGCACGATGTCCCCGGGCCCGAGCGGCAACGCGTACGCCGCGAGGTTCACCCCCCAGCTCGTGTTCGTCGTCAGCGCGATCTCCGCCGGCTCGGCGCCGATGAGCGACGCGATCAGCGACCGAGCGCGGTCGAGGACGGGGAAGAAGTCGTCCATCCCCATCCGGTGCGGCTCCGCCCGCCGCGCGTCGTACGCCGCCACCGCCTCGCGAGCACGCTGCGGGATCGGGCCGATGGAGGCGTGATCCAGATGGATCGCCTCCGCCGCCGCCTCCCAGGGGAACTCGCGCGTGCGGAGCGCGTCGACGTCGTAGGCGGCGGGCGCGGTCACGGCTCGCGGAGGTGCGCGGGCGTATCGGCCGGCTGGCCTTTCCAGCGGCGGTGCTGCCAGAAGTACTGCTCCGGGTGCGCGCGGACGAGGCGCTCGAGCACCTGGGTATAGCGGAGCACCGTCGCGTCGACGTCGGCGTCACGATCGCCGGTGCGCACGAGGGGCACCGCCTCGAATCGCTCGAGGTAGCGCCCGTCGGGCTGGCGGATGGCGGAGATGAAGACGATGGGGATGTCGCCGCGCATCGCGAAGACCGCCGCGCCGCGCGGCGTCCGCGCAGGGCGGCCGAAGAAGGGGACAATCGTGCTCGCGAGCCCCTTGGCGCTCTGGTCGGAGACGAAGCCGATGGCGCGGTTCTCGCGTAGCGACCGCGGGACGGCGCGGACCGCCTCGTCGTCGAAGATCACGCGCATCCCGAGCCGCTCGCGCGTGCGGGCGAAGAACCGGTCCGAGAGCGGGTTCGCCATGTGCATGGTGATGCCATCCACGGGAAGCCCCGAGGCGCCGAGCCAGGCGCCGCTCAGCTCCCAGTTCCCGATGTGCCCTGCGGCGAGGATGACCCCCTTGCCCTGCGCGTAGGCGGCCTCGAGGACGTCACGCCCCTCGACCCCGACGAACGCGGCGCGCACCTCGGCGGGCGTGGCCCGGGAGAGGTAGATGCTCTCGAACATCACCCGGCCGATGCTCCGGTAGCTCGCCGCGGCGACCGCGCGTACGCGCGCCTCGGAGAACTCGGGGAAGCAGGCGCGGATCGCGCGCTCCACACGGTCGGCGCGGAGGCGCAGGACCCGATACACGAGCAGGCCCACGCCCGCGCCGACGGCGGAGGCGGCGCGCCAGCCGAACGGGCGGAGCACGAACGCCGCGGTGCGCAGCGCGGCGTACTCGAGGCGCTGCGCGAGGGTCGGCGGCCGCACGACCCGGTCAGCTGCCACGCGGCGCCCCGGGCTGCTGCATCGCGTGGAGGCGCGCGTACGCACCGCCGCGCGCGAGCAGGTCGGCGTGGGTGCCGCGCTCGACGATCCGGCCCTGATCGAGGACGAGGATCTGCGTCGCGTGCACGACCGTGGAGAGGCGATGCGCGATCACGAAGACCGTCCGCCCCGCGAGGAGGCGGTCGATGGCCTCCTGCACGAGGCGCTCGCTCTCGGTGTCGAGCGCCGAGGTGGCCTCGTCGAGGATGAGGATCGGCGGATCGGTGAGGAGCGCGCGCGCGATGGCGAGGCGCTGCCGCTGGCCGCCGGAGAGGAGGGTGCCGCGCTCGCCGAGGATGGTGTCGTAGCCCTGCGGCAGCGCCTGGATGAACTCGTGCGCGTTCGCCGCGCGCGCCGCGGCCTCGATCTGCGCCGCGCTGTATCGATCGGGGGCCCCGTACGCGATGTTCGCGCGCACCGTGTCGTGGAAGAGCACGGTGTCCTGGCTGACGATACCCGTCAGCGCGCGGAGGGATGGCAACGGGATCTCGCGCGTGTCGACGCCGTCGAGCGTGACCCGGCCGACCGTCGGCTCGATGAAGCGCGGGAGGAGATCGACCAGCGTGCTCTTCCCCGCCCCGCTCGCGCCGACGAGGGCGACGACGTCACCGCGGCGAGCGGTGAAGGAGATCTCGGCGAGGACCGGCGCGTCGCCGTACGTGAAGCCGACCCCCTCAAATGCGATCGCGTCGCCGAGGGTCGTCACGGGGCGATGCCCGCGGTCGGTCGCCGTTTCCGTCGGATGGTCGAGGATCTCGAAGAGGCGTTCCGCGGCGGCGAACGACTGTTGCGCGGTCGTCGGCGCCTGCGAGAGCTGCTTGATGGGCTGAAGCAGGCGCATCACCAGCACCATGAACGTGATCAGGATGCCGCCGTCCATCGTCCGCGTCTCCAGGACCTCGCGGGCGCCGAGCCAGAGGACCCCCATCGCGATCAGCGTCCCAAGGACCTCGGTGAACGGGCCGGCGAGGAGCGCGAGACGCTGCATCCGCGTCATCCCCCGCGAGTAGCCGGCCGAGGCGCCGAGGAAGCGGCCCTCCTCGTAGGGCTCCCCGCGGAACGACTTCACGAGGCGGATCCCGCTCACCACCTCCTGCAGCACGCTCGTCATCTCGCCGTACTCGTGCCGGAGCCGACGGTGCCCGGTGCGGAGCCGGCGCAGCAGCGGCTGGAGCAGCGCCATCAGCGCGGGGGCGATCACGAGCGCCGCGAGGGTCAGGCGCGGCGACATCCGGAAAAGGATGACGACGGTGACGACGATCGACGCCACGTTCTGGACCGAGCGCGTCGCCACCTCAGCGAGGACCGCCTTCGTCTGCTCGGTGTCCGTGAGCACCCGGGCGAGCACCTGGCCGGTCCGCATCCGGCTGAACCACGGGAGCGGGAGGCGCTGCAGGTGTGTGAAGACCGCGTGGCGCAGGTCGCGCGTGATGTATTCCTGCAGGGAGGCGCCGAACTGCCCGCCGCCCCAGAGACAGAGATTCTTCAGCGTCACCATGCCGATCAGCACGAGGATGACGCTGCGGAGGGACCCCATCGGATCGGCCGCGTCCAAGAAGGGGCCGATGAGCGCCGTCTGCAGGCGTGTGAGCCATCCCATCCCGCCGGCGATCTGCGCCGGGAGCCCGAAGAGCGTGTTGAGGAACGGGATGAGCAGGGTGAACGCGACGCCATCGAGCGCGGCGGCGACGACGTTGAGCACGACGTTGCCGATCAGACGCCCCCGGTGGGGGCGGAGGAACGGCAGAAGCCGCCGATACACGTGCATGCCGGAAGATAGCCCCGCCCCGGGGGGACGAACCATCGGCCTCTTCCGTCCGTGCGCGGCAGCGCACCACTTTCTGGGGATGAAGGCTACGCCGCCCGCGTTCTCGATGGATCGGCCCCGATTCCCCTTGCCGGCGCTGCTGCGCGCGGCGGCGGAGGCGCTGATGGCGGCGGTGATGGCGACGCGCGTGCTCGTGGCGCCCGGCGCGCCGTCCGCCGAGGGGCGAGCCCTCCGGGCGGAGGCGGTCCGGGCCTGGCTCCCTGCGCTGACCCTCACACCGCGCGTCCGCACCGCGGTGCTGCGTGCCGTGGCAGCGAGCGAAGGGAAAGACCGGCGCGCCGGCGCCGAAGCCATCGAGGGCCTGTGCGAGGCGCTCGCCGATCTGCTCCCGCGCCCCGCCGGGACCGAGCTCCGCGCGCTCGCCGACCGGCTTCGACGCGACTGATTCGCTTGCCGCTGGTCGAGTGCGCTCCGTAGGTTAGGACATCGTCAGTCTCGCGCCTCTGGAGCCGCGCATGCGTTCAGTTCATCGTGCCCTAGTCTGTCTGTTGCTGGTCGCCGCCCCCGGGGCGGCCCAGCGGCAGGACCCGATCGCCCGGCTGGAGGCGGCCCGGCAACGGAGCCCGCAGAGCGTTCCGGCTCTCCGCGCCCTCGGCATCGCGTACTACAAGGCCCAGCGATATCAGGAGGCGGCGCCCGTCCTCGAGCGGGCCCGCACCCTCGACCCGCGTGATGGGCTGTCGTCGCTCTACTCGGGCCTCGCGGCTGAGGCACTGCAGGACCTCACCGGCGCGCGTCGGGCCTACGAGGCCTATCTCACGTACGGCGTGAGCCGCCGGACCAAGGAGCAGATCCGCGCACGTCTCGTGGCCCTCGCCCGGCAGGAGGCCGTGGCGGCGGCGAAGGCCGCCGTCGCCGACGAGGCCCGCCTCGCCACGGTGCCCGGCTCCCCGCTCACGATCGCGGTGCCGCCGCTGACGTTCCAGGGCACCGACACCACGCTCAAGCCGCTCGAGCGCGGGCTCGCCGAGCTCCTGATCACCGACCTCAGCCGCTCGGCCAAACTCACGGTCGTCGAGCGCGACCGGATGCAGGCCCTCGCCGACGAGATCGCGCTCGGGACCGGCGGCGCGGTGGACTCGGGGAGCGCGGTGCGCGCGGGCCGCCTCATCCAGGCGGGGACGCTCGTGAACGGCCTGATCCTGCAGCAGGGGACGACCGGCCTCACGCTCGACGCCCGGCTCGTCTCCGTCGCGGATGGACGCTTCGGCGAGGGGACCACCGTCACCAACACCCTCGACGCGCTCTTCGCCATGGAGAAGCAGCTGGCGTTCGGGCTCTTCGAGCGGCTCGGGGTGCAGCTCACCCCCGCCGAGCGCCAGCTGGTGGAGCGCCGCCCGACGTCGAACCTCAACGCCTTCCTCGCCTACAGCCGCGGCCTCCAGGCAGCGGACGACGGCCGGTTCGAGGATGCCGCGCGCTACTTCGACGACGCCCGCAGCATCGACCCCGGCCTCGCCGCGCTCCGTGCGCAGGCGACCACCGCCGCGGTGCAAGCGGCGAGCACGGGGACGCAGGTGAACGCCACGAGCATCGAGGCGAGCATCCAAGGGTCGCCGGAGGCGGCCACGGTGCAGGCGGCCGTCACCGGGAGCACGAGCGCGGTGGCGGTCAACGGCGGGGGCGGGATCTCCGGGACGCTCGCGACCGCCTCGGCGTCGTTGAATCCGCCCGCCGTCGCGGTCCAGACCACGACGTCGAGTGCGGCACCGGCCGCCCCCGCGCCGCAGCGGGACGCGTCGACGAGCACGACCGCCGTCGACACCCCGGTGCGAACCGGCACGGTCACCATCATCATCCGCCGCCCATGAGCCCCCGCCTCGATCCCCGACGGGGCCTCGCCGCGCTCGCTACGGCCGGCCTGCTCATCGGCGCCCCCGCCGCGGCCCAGGACGCAAGCCGGGCCGTCATCGGTGCACCGACGGTGACGACGTACCAGATCGGCACGGGGGAGACGCAGCGCACGGTCTCCCAGACCACGATGCCGATCGTGGTGCTCCTCCCGATGAGCCAGCGGTTCAGCATGGACCTCTCGGCGTTCGCGACGTCGGGGGTGCAGGCCGCGGGCGTGACGACCAGCCGCATCTCGGGGCTCACCGACACGCAGCTACGCGGCAATCTGGTCCTCGGCGAGAACATGCTCGTCACGGTCGGCCTCAATCTCCCGACGGGGCAGTACCTGATCCCCGAGGCGCAGCAGGAGGCCGCCGGGCAGATCGGTAATGACTTCCTCAACTACGCCGTCTCGTCGATGGGGAGCGGCCTCGCCGTCACCGGCGGGCTCGCGTACGCCCGCCCGCTCGGCGCGTGGAACCTCGGCGTGGGCGGCAGCGTGCGGCGCTCGACGGAGTTCGCCGCCTTCGCGGTCGAGGACGTGGAGTACCGCTTCACCCCCGCTGACGAGATGCGTCTCCGCCTGGGCGTCGACCGCCCCGTCGGCGACGGCCAGCTCGACCTCGGCGTCTCCTATTCGACCTTCGGCGAGGACATCGCGGACTCGACCTCCGTGAGCACCGGCGACCGCATCATCGCCTCCGCCGCCCTCGCCCTCCCCGTCCGTGGCGTCGATGCCTTCATCTCCGCCTGGAACCTCTTCCGCCTCGAGGGGGAGCAGGTCGGCGGCATCGCGCCGCGCGAGAACGTGTTCAACGTCACGACCGGCCTGAGCCTCACCTGGGGCACGACGCTGGTGCAGCCGAACGTCGAGACGCGCCTCTGGACCTCCGCGGGTGTGCGCGCGGGGAACCTGATGAGCGTCGGGGTCCGAGCCCGGGTCGGCTTCGGCGCCCTGGGTGTGTATCCTTCGGTGGGGCTCAGCACCGGGACCCTGTTCGACCTCACCGACGGGAGCGAGACCCGCCTCTCCGGGTTCCGCGGCAGCCTCACGGTCCGCTGGAACTGACGCGCGGCCTCGCCCCGCCCTCCCCGACGGACGTCCGATGGCCGGTCACAGTAAGTGGAAGCAGATCAAGCACTACAAGGCGGCGGCTGACGCGAAGCGCGGCGCCATCTTCACGAAGCTCTTGCGTGAGATCACCGTCGCCGCGAAGGCGGGCGGCGGCGATCCCGACGGCAACCCGCGCCTCCGCACCGCCATCGACAACGCCAAGGCGCAGTCGTGCCCCAAGGAGAACATCGAGCGCGCCATCAAGAAGGGCACGGGCGAGCTCGAGGGCGTGGACTACACCGAGGTGCTGTACGAGGCCTACGGGCCCGGCGGCGTCGCGCTCATGATCCAAGCCCTCTCCGATAACCCGACGCGGACCGTCGCCGAGGTGCGGGCCAAGCTCTCGCGCGGCGGCGGCAACCTCGGCACGACGAACTCGGTCGCCTTCATGTTCGACCGGAAGGGCCAGATCACCGTCCCCGCGAACGGCCGCGACGAGGATGCCATGATGGAGCCGATCCTCGAGGCGGGCGCCGAGGATTTCGCGCGTGAGGACGACGCCTTCGTCATCACGACCGCGCCGGCCGACCTGCACGCGGTGGCCCGCGCGCTCGAGGCCGCCGGGCTCGTCGCCTCAGAGTCCGCGCTCGCCTGGATCCCGAAGAGCACGGTGCGTGTCGAGGGCGACGCGGCCACGCAGCTCCTCAAGCTCCTCGAGGCGCTCGAGGACCTCGACGACGTGCAGAAGGTCGACGCGAACTTCGACATGGACATGTCGGAGCTCTCGGCCGGGTGAGCGGCGTGCCCCGGGGCCGCCCGTGCTGATCCTCGGCATCGACCCCGGCACCGCGGTCACCGGGTTCGGCGTCGTGCGCGCCGACCCGCGCCCGACGCTGGTGGAGTGCGGCGTGATCCGCACCGCCCCCACGCAGCCGCTGCCCGATCGACTGCGCGACATCGCCGAGGGGATTCGCGAACTCCTCACGCGCCATCGCCCCGACGCGATGGCGGTCGAGGCGATCTTCTATGCGCGGAACGTCCGCACCACCATCGTCCTCGGCCACGCGCGCGGCGTGATCCTCCTCGCGGGCGCCGAGGCCGCGGTCCCGATCCACGAATACCCGCCCGCCGACATCAAGAAGGCGATCACCGGCACCGGCGCGGCCACCAAGACCCAGGTGCAATACATGGTCTCGCAGCTCCTCCGCCTGAAGACCCCCCCGCAGCCGGCGGACGCCGCCGACGGCGTCGCCGCGGCGCTGACCTGCGCGCTCCGTCAGCCGCTGGCGCGCGCCCTCGCCGGGAGCCGCCGATGATCGCCCGGATCTACGGGACGTTGGTCGCGCACGCGCTCGACCGGATCGAGGTGCTCACCGCCGGCGGTCTCGCCTACGAGGTGCTCGTCCCGCTGGCCGTGCTGGAGCGGCTGCCGCGCCCGGGCGGGGAGATCACGCTGCACACCGCGCTGGTGGTGCGCGACGACGCCTGGCTCCTGTACGGCTTCGCGACGGCCGACGAGCGTCGGCTCTTCCAGCGGCTGATGGGGACCACCGGCGTGGGCCCCGCGCTCGCGATGAACCTCCTCTCGACGCTGACGGCGGAGCGTCTGGTGCGCGCCGTGCGGGAGGGGGACCTCGGGACGCTCACGCAGGTGCCGCGCGTCGGGAAGAAGCTCGCCGAGCGGCTCGTGCTCGAGCTGCGCGACAAGCTCGAGGGGAGCGACCTGCCCGCCGGCCCGAGCACCGGCGCGACGAACGGGAGCGGGGGCGGCCCCGGTGCCGACGCGGTCCGCGCCCTCGTCGCGCTCGGCTACGCCGCCGCCGACGCGGAGCGGGCGGTCCGTCGCGCCCTCGAGGGCGCCCCCGTGGGGGAATCGACCGCCGACCTGATCCGTCGGTCGCTCGCCGCCCTCGGCTAGATTCCCCACCATGAGCCGGCCCGAGATCACGACCCCGGAGTCCCTCGCCGACGAGTCGGTGGTGGAGCTCTCGTTGCGCCCGCAGCGCCTGGCGGAGTTCATCGGGCAGGGGAAGGTGAAGGAGGCGCTGCGCATCTACCTCGATGCGGCGCTCGCGCGGAAGGAGCCGCTCGACCACGCCCTCCTCTTCGGCCCCCCGGGCCTCGGCAAGACGACGCTCGCCGAGCTGATCGCGCGCGAACTCGGGGTGAACCTGCACACGACGTCGGGGCCCGCGCTCGAGAAGCCGGGCGATCTCGTCGGGACGCTCACGAACCTTCGCGCCGGCGACATCCTCTTCATCGACGAGATCCATCGGCTGCGCCCCGTCATCGACGAGTTCCTCTACCCGGCGATGGAGGACGCGCGCATCGATATCCGCCTCTCCGAGGGCCCGAAGGCGCAGACGATCACGATGCCGATCGAGCGCTTCACGCTCCTCGGTGCCACGACGCGGCTCGGGATGCTCACCGCGCCGCTCCGCGCGCGCTTCGGCATCGAACTCCGGCTGAACTACTACCCACCCGAGGAGATCGAGGAGATCGTCCACCGCACGGCCGTGGTCCTCGGCGCGGGGATCGACGCCGCCGGCGCTCATGAGATCGCGCGCCGCGCGCGTGGCACCCCGCGGGTGGCGAACCGGCTCCTGCGACGTGTGCGCGACTTCGCGCAGGTGCGGGCCGGCGGGCACATCTCCCGCGACGTCGCGCGCGACGCGCTCGCGATGCTCGACGTCGACGAGTTCGGTCTCGACGAGATGGACACGCGCGTGCTCCGCGCGATCATCGAGAAGTTCGACGGCGGGCCCGTGGGGGTGGCGACCATCGCGGCCGCCGTCGGTGAGGAGCCCGACACGCTCGAGGAGGTGTACGAACCCTTCCTCGTGCAGCACGGGTTCCTCCAACGCACCCCGCGCGGACGCGTCGCCACCTCGCAGGCCTACCGCCACCTCGGGTATCCCCCGCCGTCGACGCCGCAGGCCGACCTCTTCTGACGATGGGCGCCGGCGACGACCGCCGCACGCCGGAGTCGCCGGCCCTCGGCCTCCGCACCGCGGACTACGATTTCCATCTCCCGCCCGACCGCATCGCGCAGCATCCCGCGGCGCGGCGCGACGAGAGCCGTCTGATGGTCGTCGACCGCACCGCCGGCACGGTCGCGCACCACACCTTCCGCGACCTCCCGCGCTTCCTGCGCGCCGGGGACGCGCTCGTGGTGAACACCACGCGGGTCTTCCGCGCCCGGCTCCTGGGGACGCGGGCCTCGGGGGCCCCGGCGGAGGTGCTCCTGCTCCGGCCCCTCGCCGACGGCCGGTGGGAGGCGATGGTGCAGCCCGGCGCCAAGCTCAAGCCGGGCCGCCGCGTCTCGATCGCCCCGGACTTCGCCGTCGAGGTGCAGGAGCCCACCGATCAGGGAACGCGCCTCGTGCGGCTCCTCGCCGACGACCCCGCGGCGATGATCGCGACGCACGGCCACATCCCGCTCCCGCCGTACATCGCGCGCGCCGACGGTGCCGCCGACGCGGAACGGTACCAGACGGTCTACGCGCGCGAGGAGGGCTCCGTCGCGGCCCCGACCGCGGGCCTGCACTTCACCCCCGAGCTCCTCGCGGCCCTCGCGGCCCACGGGGTCTCGCGTGCCGAGGTGCTGCTCCACGTGGGGGCCGGGACCTTCAAGCCCGTGGAGGTCGAGGACCCCGAGGCCCACCAGATGCACCGCGAGTGGTATGAGGTCCGGCCCGATATGGCCGCGCGTCTCGCCGCGACCCGTGCCGCGGGCGGCCGCATCTGCGCCGTCGGCACGACCGCGCTGCGCACGCTCGAGACCATCCACACGGCGGGCACCTTCCGCGCGGGGAGCGGGGAGACCGACATCTTCATTCGGCCGCCGCACCGTCCCGCCGGCGCCGATCTCCTCGTCACGAACTTCCACCTCCCTCGCTCGACCCTGCTCATGCTCGTCGCCGCGATGGCGGGGTATGACCTGATGCGTCACGCCTACGAGGTGGCGGTACGCGAGGGGTACCGGTTCTACTCCTACGGCGACGCGATGCTGATCGTCTGACCCGCGCCGCTAGATTTCCCGCTGTCCCTCCACCTCCGAGACCATGACCCTCCTCCCGATCCTCGCCCAGACCGCCGCCGCGCAGCCCGCCGCGGGCGGCTCCGCCGCCGGCACGCTGTTCATGTTCGGCTCGATCTTCGCGATCTTCTACTTCCTCGTCATCCGCCCGCAGGCGAAGGAGCGGAAGGCGCACGAGGCCCGCGTGATGGGCATCAAGAAGGGGGACCAGATCGTCACCGCCGGCGGGATCGTCGGCGAGGTGGTGCACATCGCCGCCGGCGCGACCGCCGGCCTGGGCGACCACGTCACGATCAAGAGCGGCGAGGCGCGACTCATCGTCACGCGCGGGCGCATCGTCTCGGTCGGCGGGAGCGCCGAGGTCGCCGCGTAATGGCCGTCCTCCCGATCACGGTCCTCGGCGCGCCGATCCTCCGCGAGGAGACGGTGCCGGTCGCGGTCGTGACGGACGAGCTGCGCCAGCTCGCGGCGGACATGTTCGAGACGATGCACATCGCCGACGGGGTCGGCCTCGCGGCCCCGCAGGTGGGGCGCCGCGAGCGCCTCTGCGTCGTCGAGGTCGAGGCGACGCGGCTCACGCTGTTCAATCCCGAGATCGTCGCCCGCGAGGGACGGATCAAGTGGGAGGAGGGATGCCTCTCCATCCCGAACACCTTCGGCACCATCGACCGTGCGGCGCAGGTGACCGTCCGCGCGATGAACGAGCACGGTGAGACGATCGAGGTCACGGCGGACGGCCTCCTCGGCGTCTGCCTGCAGCATGAGATCGACCATCTCCACGGCAAGCTCTTCATCGATCATCTGAGCTTCCTCAAGCGGCGCAGCGTGCTCGCCGCGTGGGAGCAGGAGAAGGGGCGATATCCGAAACTGCTCCGCATCTTCGGTCCCGGCGGCACGGAGCCCGAGCCGACGCCCGAGCCCGCCACCGACCCGCGGCCCTGAGTGCGCATCCTCTTCTGGGGCACCCCCGAGTTCGCGACGCCGCCGCTGCGCGCGCTCCTCGGTGAGGGGCACGAGGTCGTCGGCGTCGTCACGCAGCCCGACCGCCCGCAGGGCCGCTCCCGCTCGACGCTCGTCCCCTCCCCGGTGAAGCAGGTCGCGCTCGAGGAGGGGATCCCCGTCCTCCAGCCCGACCGCCCCCGCGGCGACGAGTTCCTCGCCCAGCTCCGCGCCCTCGAGCCGGAGCTCTCCGTCGTCGTCGCCTACGGCCACCTGCTCCGCGAGGAGGTCATCGCCCTCCCGCCGCGCGGCACGCTCAACATCCACGCCTCCCTCCTCCCGCGCTGGCGTGGCGCTGCCCCGATCCAGGCCGCGCTCCTCGCCGGGGACGCCGAGACCGGCGTCACGATCATGCAGATGGTGCGCGCCCTCGATGCGGGGCCGATGCTGCTCACCCTCACGACGCCGATCGCGCCGGGTGAGACGGGGGGCGAGTTGACCGAGCGCCTCTCGGAGCTCGGGGCGGAGGCGATCGTCGAGGCGGTGACCCTCCTCGAACTCGGCGAGCTCGCCGCGACGCCGCAGGACGATGCCGCGAGCACCTACGCGCCCAAGATCGACCGGACGTCGGCACGGCTCGATTGGACGCGCCCCGCCGCGGAGGTCGCACGCGCGATCCAGGCGTACGACCCGAAGCCCGGTGCCTGGGGTGTGGTGCGCGAGGCCGAGGTCCGCTGCTTCGGCGCGCGCCCCCTTCCGGACCGCCGCGGCGACGCCGGTGAGGTCCTGGAGGTCGGGGAGATGGGGATGGTCATCGCCTGCGGGTCCGGGGCGGTCGCCATCGAGTCGGTGCACCCGGCGGGGCGGCGGCGCCTCGCGGCGCTCGATTGGGGGCAGGGTCGCGGCATCGCGGTCGGGGACCGCTGGGCGCTCCTCGACACCTGACGCCGACTCGGCGCGCGCACCGGGCCCGGTGTCCGGGCCGGGTATCTTTCCCGTGATGTCTCCCGCCGTCACCACCATCACCGACACCCGGCGCGCCGCCGCGGACCTCCTCGCCGACCTCCGGTCCGGGTGGCTCATCGATGCGGCGTTCGACCGCCGCACGTCGGGGCTGGAGCCGCGCGACCGCCGCTGGGTGCAGGAGCTCGTCTGGACGATGCTGCGCCGGCGCGGCGCGCTCGACCATCGGATCGCCCCCTGCGTGACGGGGGGCTTCGCGCGCATCGATGCCGACGTCGCCGACCTCCTGCGGCTCGGTGCGGCGCAACTCTTCCAGATGGGCAGCGTCCCGGCCTACGCCGCGATCGCGCAGACCGTCGAGCTCGCGAAGCGTCGCCACGGCCCCGGCGCGGGCGGCCTCGTCAACGCGGTCCTCCGCCGCCTCGACCGCGAACGCGACCTCCCCGTCCCCCCACTCCCGATCGATCCGGTCGAGGCGATGGCGGTCACGCACTCGCATCCGGTCTGGCTCGTCGCGCGGTGGGTGGCGCGGTGGGGAGCGACGGCCACGCAGGCCCTGCTCGAGGCGAACAACGCCGAGGCGCCGATCCATCTCCGCCCGTGGGGGTGCACCGCCGCGGCGCTCGCGGCGATGTGCGCCGCCGACGGCGTCACCACCGAGCCGGCACCGCTCCTCGACGATGCGCTGCGGCTCCCCGCGGGCACGGCGCTCACCGCGCTCACCGCGTTCGGCGCGGGGCGCTGCTTCGTGCAGGATCCCGCGGCGACGCTCGTGACGCGCTATGCGGCGATCCCGGCGGGCGCCCGCGTCGCGGACCTCTGTGCGGCGCCCGGCGGCAAAGCGGTCGAGCTCGCGCGCACCGCGTCCGAGGTGATCGCGGCCGATGCCTCGGAGGCCCGCCTCGCGCGGCTCGAGGCGACGATCGAGCGCCTCCACCTCGACCACGTCACCCCCGTGGTCTGCGACGCGCGCGAGGCGCGGACGCTCGGCACCTTCGACGCCGTGCTGGTCGACGCCCCGTGCACGGGGACCGGCACCTTCCGCCGCCATCCCGATGCGCGTTGGCGCCTCAAGCCCTCCGACCTCGCGGTGATGGCCGCGACGCAGCGCGCCATCCTCACGGGCGCCGCCGAGGCGGTCGCCCCGGGCGGGCTGCTGATCTACTCCACCTGCTCCCTGGAGCCGGAGGAGAACGACGCGCCGATCGAGGCCTTCCTCGCGGCGCATCCGGAGTGGAGCTTGGAGCCACCGCCGGAGGGCACGGTCCCCGCGTCGACGCTCGACGCCGGGCGCCTCCGCGTCCTGCCCCACCGCCACGCCACCGACGGTTCGTTCGCGGCGCGCCTGCGCCGAGGAGTCGCCTGAGATGCCCGCTGCCTCCGTCCGTATCGCCCCCTCCCTCCTCTCCGCCGACTTCGGCCGCCTCGCCGAGGACCTCGCGATGCTCGAGGCCGCCGGGGCCGACTGGCTGCACGTCGACGTCATGGACGGCGTCTTCGTGCCGAACCTCACCTTCGGCGCCAAGGTCATCGAGACCTGCAAACGACTCACGCGCCTCCCGCTCGACTGCCATCTGATGGTCGTCGAGCCGGAGAAGTATTTCGATGCGTTCGCACAGGCCGGCGCCGACACGATCACGATCCACGTCGAGGCGGCGCCGCACCTCCACCGCCAACTGATGCGCATCAAGGAGCTCGGCGTGAAGGCCGGCGCGACGCTGAACCCGTCGACGTCGCTCGAGACGGTGCGCGAGGTCGCGGCCGACCTCGACCTCCTGTTGATCATGAGCGTCAACCCCGGCTTCGGCGGGCAGCGCTTCATCCCCGCGTCGGTGGACAAGGTCGCGCGCGCACGCCAGCTCCTCGACGCGACGGGGAGCCGCGCGGTGCTCGAGGTGGACGGCGGGATCTCGCGCGAGACCATCGCCGCCTGCTGGCGCGCCGGCGCCGACACCTTCGTCGCGGGGAACGCGATCTTCTCCGCCGCCGACCCGAAGGCCGAAGTCGCGGCGCTCCGCGCGCGCTGCTCGGAGCAGGCGTGACCGAACGACGGCAGTGGGCGCTGGTCATCGGCATCTCCGTCGCGCTCGGCGTCGGTCTCTGGGCCGTCACCGTGCGACTCGGGGATGAACTCTTCCCGCTGAAGATCGGGGCCGACGCGCCGGACTTCGCGGCGCGGTCGGTGGCGGAGGCCACCGCGCCCGTCCCCGACGTGAAAGGGATCGACGACTACACCGGCGAGGTCGTGCTGCTCAACATCTGGGCCACCTGGTGCGGTCCGTGCCGCGTCGAGATGCCCTCGATGCAGCGCCTGCAGGAACGCCTCGGTCCGCAGGGACTCAAGATCGTCGCGGTCAGCGTCGACGACCCCGGCTCGGCCGAGACGATCCGGCGCTTCGCGCAGGAGCTCGGCCTCAGCTTCGAGCTGCTCCACGACCCGACGAAGGCGATCGAGCGGACGTACCAGACCACCGGCGTCCCCGAGACCTTCGTGATCGGGCGCGACGGCACGATCCGCCGCCGCAGCATCGGCGCGGAGGCGTGGGACAGCGAGGCGAACGTCGCGCAGCTCGAGCGGCTCCTCGCCGAACCGCGCCCCTGAGCGACCCGGAACGCCCGGTGCGCGACCGCTGATGCGCGTCCTCGCGCTCGAGAGCTCCTGCGACGAGACCTCCGCCGCCGTCCTGCACGGCCCGGCGGACGCCCCCGTGCTCGAGTCGCTCGTGATCCTCTCGCAGGATGTGCATCGCATCTTCGGCGGGGTCGTCCCCGAGATCGCCTCGCGCGAGCACCTCGCCGCCATCGTCCCCGTCGCCCGGCGCGCGCTCGCCGACGCCGGCCGCTCGCTCGACGACATCGACGCGATCGCCGTGACGCACGCGCCCGGCCTCGTCGGTGCGCTGCTCGTGGGGGTCAGCTACGCGAAGGCGCTGGCCGCGGCGCGCGGGATCCCGCTCCTCGGCGTGCACCACATGGAGGGGCATCTCTTCGCCACCGCGCTCGACCATCCAGAGGCGACGCCCCCCTTCACCGCGCTCCTCGTCTCCGGGGGGCACACGATGCTCATCGACGTCGCGGCGTGGGGTGAATACCGCCTCCTCGGCGCGACGCGTGATGATGCCGCGGGAGAGGCCTTCGACAAGGTCGCCAAGCTCCTCGGCCTCCCGTATCCCGGCGGGCGGCATCTCGAGGCGCTCGCCGCCTCCGGCGACCCGGGCCGCTTCCGGTTCTCGCGCCCGATGCTCCACGGCGGGCAGCAACCGACCGACCCCGACTATCTGGACGTCTCGTTCAGCGGCCTCAAGACCGCGGTGCTCCTCGCCGTGCGTGCGAGCGATGACCTCGAACATGACCGCCCGCATCTGGCGCGCGCCTTCCAGGACGCCCTCGTGGAGACGCTGGTGGCGAAGACGCTCCGCGCCGCCGCGGCGCACGGCCGCCGCCGCCTCGTGCTCGGGGGGGGCGTGGCCTGCAACCGCGCGCTCGTAACCGCGATGACGTCGGCCGCCGCGGCACGGGGGACACAGGTCTTCGCCCCGACCCCCCGGCTCGCCACCGACAATGCCGCCATGATCGGCGCGGCGGCGCTCTTCCGGCTCGGCCGCGGCGAGCGGGACGATGCGACCCTGACCGCCCATGCCGCCGCCCCGATGCCGGGCCTCGTCGACGCCACGGCGCGGCGCCGCTAGCTTCCGCGCCATGGCTCCTACCACGCACATCCCCTTCGCCTACCAGCTCGGGCCCCTCGAGATCACCGGCTTCGGGCTCGGGATGCTCCTCGCCTTCGTGATCGGCCAGATCGTCGCGACCGCCGTGCTCGAGCGCCGCGGTCAGGACGGCGAGGTGATGGGGGACGTCACCGTCGGCGCCGTCATCGGCGGGCTCGTCGGGGCGAAGCTCTATTACGCGATCCTCACCGGCGACCCCGGCGCGGTCTTCAGCCGCGCGGGTTTCGTCTTCTGGGGCGGCCTGATCGGCGGGATCGTCGCGAGCGTGCTGGTGATCCGGCATAAGGGCCGTCGCTTCACGGAGATCTCGGACGCCTGCGCCCCCGCCCTCGCCGCCGCGTACGCGGTGGGCCGCACCGGCTGCTGGGCCGTCGGCGACGACTACGGTCGCCCGTGGAACGGCTTCCTCGCCGTCACCTTCCCGCAGGGAGCGCCGCCGAGCACCGTCGCGAACCTCGTCCAGCAGTTCGGCCTGAGCGGCTACGCCGATCTCCCGCCGGGCTACGTGATCGCGGTGCACCCGACGCAGCTCTACGAGACGGCGATGGGGCTCGTGATGTTCGCGATCCTCTGGCGCCTGAAGGACCACCGACACGCCGCCGGGTGGCTCTTCGGCGTCTACTGCGTGTTGCAGGGGATCGAGCGCTTCCTCGTCGAGTTCCTGCGGGCGAAGGACGACCGCTTCGTCGGCCCGTTCACGGTGGCGCAGGCGATCGCGATGGCCTTCGTCGTCGCCGGCGCCCTCTGGATGTGGCGCCGTTCCGCCCCCGCCGCCCCGACCGCGCCCGCTACGACGCGAGGATGACGACCGCGGCCGCGGTGTCGGCCGTGTGTGTGAGACTCAGATGGATGGTGCGGATCCCAAGGACGCGCGCACGCGCCTCGGCGCGCCCGTGCAGCACGAGCGCCGGCGCCCCATCGGCTCCCCGCACCACCTCGAGGTCGCGCCAGCCGATCGCCCGCGCCTCCGCACTCCCGGCGAGCGCCTTGTACGCGGCCTCCTTCGCGGCGAAGCGCGCCGCGAGATGCAGGGCGGGACGCGCCTTGGTCGCAGCGTAGGCCCATTCCCCCGCGGTGAAGAGTCGGGCCGCCGCGCGCTCGGGATGG